>NZ_JBWKIR010000042.1:0-41994 GCF_056432605.1 Streptomyces sp. NPDC045022 | reverse complement strand
CCGGCAGCTACGACACCGCCGGGCTCATCGAGGTCCTGGAGCAGATGAAGGTGTTCTACCGCGGCGAGCGAGTGGTCCTGGTCTGGGACGGCCTGTCCGCCCACTGGAGCCGGGCCATGCGGGCCTGGGTCGCCGAACAGGACTGGCTCACCCTGGAACGATTACCCGCCTACGCTCCCGAGCTCAACCCGGTGGAACTGCTGTGGTCCTCGCTCAAGAAACGTGAACTCGCCAACCTCACCGGCGACCACCTCGCCGATGTCGCCGACGCCACCGAACAAGGCATCCACCGCATCAACCACAACCCACAACTGCCATGGTCCTTCCTCGCCCACACCGGACTCACCATCCACCCACCACACCCACTGAACTTACGAAAAGATCAGGTAGGGTCTGTTGCGAAAGTAGATCAAGGTCTTGAAATGATCACTTTCCGTGGGGCGCGGTGACCTGACGAATGGCCAGTGGGCCCGGCTTGAGACGTTGTTGCCGACGGGCAAGAAGCCAGGACGGCCGCCGACATGGACCCGTCGACAGCTGATCGACGGCATACGGTGGCGGACCAGGACTGGTGCGCCGTGGCGGGATCTCCCGAGCGGTACGGGCCGTGGGATCGGGCCACGACCTCTTCCGGCGGTGGCAGCGCGACGGGACGTGGAAGCGGATCTTCGAGCAACTGCAGGCCGAGGCCGATGTGAGGGGCCTGATCACGTGGGATGTCAGCGTGGACTCCACGATCGCCCGCGCGCACCAGCACGCCGCTGGGGCCCGTAAAAGGGGGATTTGCAGAAGGAGCCTCCTGGTGGCGTCGACATCGAGCCCGACGATCACGGCCTCGGACGCTCGCGCGGCGGACTGACCACCAAGCTGCACCTCGCGGTCGAGCAGGGACAGAAGCCTCTGTCCCTGCTCGTCACCGCCGGCCAGAGGCACGACAGCCCGCAGTTCCAGCCCGTGTTGGAGGGCATCCGGGTGCCCCGCATCGGCGCGGGCCGGCCCCGCACCAAGCCAGACAAGGTCCGTGCCGATAAGGCCTACGGCTCTCGCGCGAATCGCGCCTACCTGCGCAGACGAGGCGTCGCGTGCACCATTCCGGAGAAGTCCGACCAGATCCGCAACCGCAAAAAGCTCGGCTCCCGAGGCGGCCGACCGCCCAAGTTCGACAAGGCCGACTACAAAGAGCGCCACGCGGTGGAATGCGGGATCAACCGGCTGAAGCGCCACCGAGCCGTCGCCACGCGATATGACAAGCTCGCCGTCCGTTACGAGGCAACCGTGCTGGTCGCAGCCATCAACGAGTGGCTATGACCAACAGCCGTCTCAGCACCCACAGGGCCTGTCCGGCTGATCCTCCCGGACTCTCATCGAGTCGGAGGCGGGTCACTGACCACCGGAGTCGTGGGGTTCGACCACTCGGAAGCGTTCCGCAACGACAAGAGTGTCGTCATCAATGACTGGGGTGCGTCCCAGGTACTCGCTCACGCCATCGCTCCGGAAGAACTCTTCGTGGGCTGCCCGCCACTCGGCCACGTCGGAGTAACCGCGTCCTTCGGCTCGCGCGAAGTCGTCGTCGATCTCCTTCATGGGAACGACGCGCACGTCGACGAGCTCGATCGTGACGGCCGGGCGAGCTTCGGAATCAAGCACCGAGAATCGCTGACCGGTCACCGGTACAGCCTCTCCGGCGTGCTCGTAGATCTCCAGGAGACCCGTGAGCGCGGTCTTCTGACCGTTCAGGATCGCCGCCACACCACGGTCACGTTCCGGACCCGGGAAGGCGAGTTCAAGGGTCGGAAGATCGTCATGTCCCATCGAGCGAGGGTATGAACCCCAGCCGCGTTGATCAAGGCCACCGCTCCGCTCGATCCTGAACCCACAGCAAGCACTTTCACAACACGCCCTAGAACCCCCTGACATCTCCCTATCCCTAGCTATCGGCGTCCCAGCACTGGTTGGCAGGCCGGCGTTCGTGCTCTCGTCCGACCGTACGAGCGGCCGGTTCGCTCCTGGACCCCTGAGGGGTCACGCTGTGGCCTCGACCAGCCGCTTCATGCCGGGCTGGTCGGTCACGCAGCCCACCAGGTCGAGCGCGCGGGCCAGCGCCAGGTCGCGCTCGTCGTTGACGGTCCAGGCCATCACGTCGATGCCGGCGGCGCCGCACTTCTGCACGATGGCCTGGTTCAGCTGGCGCAGCTCCACGCTGACCAGGGTGGAACCGACCTTCTGAGCGCGGCCGACGAAGGTGTCGCCGTGCGCGCTGGCGCCTGCCACCAGCACGGTGCGGGCCTGCGGCAGCAGTTTGTGGATCTCGATCAGCGCCACGTCGTGGAACGACAGCACCGAGACGCGGTCGAGAAGGTCGCGGTCGGCGAGCACCTTGGCCAGCGACCGGGCGGCGGCCGCGTCCTTGATCTCCGCCTGGATCGGCAGCGTCGGTCCGACGGCATCCAGTACCTCCCCGAACGTGGGGATCCGCTCACCGAGGCCGGCGTCGAGCTCCTTGAGCTTCCGCAACTCCTGGTCGGCGATGGGACCGGAGCCGTCCGTCGTGCGGTCCAGGGTCTCGTCGTGCATGACGACCAGCTCGCCGTCCCTGCTCAGGTGCAAGTCTAGTTCGATGCCGTCCAGCCCCTCACGTTCGGCCCGCAGGAAGGAGCGCAGGGTGTTCTCCGGCTCGACGGCCATGACACCGCGGTGGCCGATGGTGAAGAAGGACACTCGGTTACCGTCCTCGGGGTGGGATGGTCCGGGGCAGCCGCACGAGCGCCCCCGCCGGCCGTCGGGCGACCGCCCGTCGGAGCACCCAAGCGTAATGGGCCCGCTCGGCCGCGCGCTCGGCCCGCCTCAACCGCGCCGGAGCGCGCCCCAAGGCAGCACGGGTGCATCGGACCTCGCTCTCAAGGAGCAGTGGCCCTTCGCAGACCGTGCGGTCCAATGGTGACTGAGCATCGTAGTTGGCCGGTCTGGCCAACTGAATGCCCAGTTCCACGCTGCGGGAAGGTTCGCCTGTCGGTATCCGGGACGGCCGCCGGGGCCGTCGGTGGCCAGGAACCGTCGCCCAGGGGCACCAGCTCGTACGGGCTGTTCACTCCGACGATGAATTCGCCGCTGAGCGTGCGTACGTCGGACCAGGTGGTAGCGGAACCACTCCTCCTCGTCCTGGCTCTCACCGCCCAGGGTGACGACGGCCGTGTCCTAGGTCAGGTAGCCGCCACTCCATGTCACGAAGGACTCCGCCGGGTCGTACCCGAAGGCCTCGACGGGGGAGAGGGAAGAGCACGTCCCCTTCGGGTGGTCGTGAAAAGCGACGTCCGCCTGCTGGTGGTCGACGGTCGGGAACGGCTACCCGGACGGCGCCAGGTCGAACAGACAGCGGTCCGACCCCGGGTACATCACGAACTCCGACTCGCTGTCCGCCCCGGCTTCATCGGCACACGGTCCCGGCGAGCGGCAGGCTCCGCGTCGAAGGCCGGCAGCACAACAGTGGTGTGCACCGTCAACGTTCATGGCTCTGCAAGGCACCATCGCCCTCGGCGTCGATCACATGCGTCGGCAGCGTCACATTGCCGAAGACCTCCTCGGGATCGCGTCCTCGCGCCGACAGCCGGCCAAGGTCTCCGAGTCGTTGCACTACGGCGTCCGGGCCCGCCCCGAAGTGCCGGGCTGCGCACTTTCACCCGGACGTTGCGCCTGGGTATTTTCCAGCATGAATGGGCGATTTCCCCACCGTGCTTCGCTAGGGTCGTTACACCGGCCACCGTCGTGCCATCCCAGTAACCGGGACGGTTGGTCGGCAGCCTTGAGGAGCTCGTATGCACTACTACGACCTCGGCAGCCACGGTCGGCGTGTGACGACGTCGTCCTCCGAGGCGCAGACGTGGTTCGACCGCGGGCTGAACTGGACGTACGCCTTCAACCACGAGGAGGCCGTCCGCTGTTTCGAGGCCGCCGCCGCGGCGGATCCCGACTGTGCCATGGCCGACTGGGGCCTGGCCTACGCGCTCGGTCCCAACTACAACAAGCCCTGGGAGTTCTTCGACGAGCAGGACCTGGGGCGGACGGTGGAGCGTGCGCACGCCGCCGTGCAGCGCGCACACGCGAAGGCCTCCGCCGCCACGCCACTCGAGCAGGCGCTCATCAGTGCACTGCGTGCCCGCTATCCACGGGCCCATGCCCCGGACGTCGAGGACTGCTCCGAGTGGAACGTCGGCTACGCCGACAGCATGCGGGCCGTCCACCGACTGGCCGCCGACGACCTCGATGTGGCCACCCCGCACGGGCAGGCCGGCCCCGGGCTCGCGCACCACCGAGGCCAAGACGGTACTCGAACGGGCGATCGCCACGGAGGCGGGCGCACGGCACCCGGGCCTGCTCCACATGTACATCCACCTGATGGAGATGTCCCCGACTCCCGAGGCCGCCCTGCCGGTGGGTGACCGGCTGCGCGGTCTGGTGCCGGACGCGGGCCACCTCCGGCACATGCCATCACACCTGGAAGTACTCTGCGGCGACTACCGCCGTGTGGTCTCCGACAACACCGAGGCGATTACAGCCGACGAGAAGTTCCGCACCAGGGCCGGCGCGATGAACTTCTACACGTTGTACCGGTGTCACAACTACCACTTCAAGATCTACGGCGCGATGTTCCTCGGTCGCTTCCGGGACGCGATCGAAACAGCGGACCGGCTCGAAGCGGCCGTGCCCGAGGACCTGTTGCGCGTGGACAGCCCGCCCATGGCGGACTGGCTGGAGGGCTTCCTCGCGATGCGGGTGCATGTGCTCATCCGCTTCGGCCGCTGGGAGGACATCCTGAGCCTTGCGATGCCCGCCGATGCGCAGCTGTACTGCGTGACCACGGCGATGCTGCGGTACGCGCGCGGGGTCGCGCTCTCGGCCACGGGCCGGATCGACCAGGCCGACACGGAACGTGGGCTCTTCCGCAACGCGGTCACCCGGGTCCCGGAGACACGGATGCTGTTCAACAACACCTGTGCGGACATCCTGGCGATCGCCGCGCACATGCTGGACGGAGAGCTGGACTACCGCAAGGGGAAGCACGAAACGGCATTCGCGGCACTGCGTCGGTCGATCGAGCTGGACGACGGCCTTCCGTACGACGAGCCGTGGGGGTGGATGCAGCCCACCCGGCACGCGTACGGCGCGCTGCTCCTCGAACAGGGCCTGGTCGCGGAGGCCGAGGCCGTCTACCGCGCTGACCTCGGACTCGACGACACGCTGCCGCGCGCACTGCAGCACCCGGGCAACGTCTGGGCCCTGCACGGCCTCCACGAGTGCCTCGTGCGGCTCGGCAAGGAAGGGGAGGCACGAATCCTGGGCCAGCAACTGAAGATCGCCACGGCGATGACGGACGTCCCGATCGAGGCGTCCTGCTTCTGCCGTCTGCAGACCGTCGCGGGTTCCGGGCCCGGGGACGGCTGCTGTACCGGAGAGTGTTGAGCGCCCCAGAGCGGGGGACCCCGGCGCCGGTGCGGAACCGCTGCCTCATGCCGGAGACGGAACCGCCCGGCGTGGAATGCCAAGGCAGCCGGCCCGGTGCCAGCGGTTCGCCGCGCCAAGCGCGCACATTGACTTCACTACTGCCCGACAAGGCCAGAGCGGGCGGCGGATGGACTACTTGTCTGTCTGTTCACAGTTGCCTTGCCGACGTGTCGGCTTCTTGCGTTGCGGCCCAGGTGGCGAGCAGTCGAAGCCCCTCTTCGGAGGGTGAGCCGGGTTCGGCGGTGTAGATGGTGAGGGTGAGACCGGGTTCTGCGGCCATCTCCCGCGTCGGCACGGTAAGGGTGGTGGGTGTCGGCAGCGATCCGGATCAGGAACGGCACGGCAAGCACGGGGGCTGCTCGCATGTCGTTAGCGCACATGCCGCTCACCACACCCGTTCCGGCGCGAACGGGCGAGCCGCCGCTGTGGAGCAGGTGAATGGCCTCCCTGACGTGATCCCCCTGCGGGAAGTTCTCCCAGGGGACTTCGTCGACGGCCCACCCACGAACGAGGACAGGTCTGCCCCGTCCGTCAACGCTCGGCACATCGCGAACGTTGGCTCAGTTCGCCACTCGCCCACGTCGCATCACCCCACCGCTGAGTCCGATCGGAGTAGATCAGGCCCGAGCGGAACGACATCGATGTCGAGGCACCTCCCTGGCACCGCAGGGGCGAACGGGAGGCCGGCATTTCTCCAGGCAGGCCGCGCGGACGCGTGATCTCAGGCCCACGCTTGGAAGGTAGGACAAGCTCACCTTGCTCTCCACGCGGTGATGAGGTGACGTGACGCGGCCAGAGCTGGGATATCGCGTCACGTCACCTCTGCGTGCATCTTGCCCCGGGGCCCGCCGCCGAGCACCCGAGGAGCGGCCTGCACCGCGGCGTTGGCCATGCCAAGGCCGGGACTCGCGGTTGGGGGGCTTGAGCCGCCGTGTCGCCCTCCGGCCAGCGGCGGTGTCGGGCCCGCTGGCGGTTTCCGGGCCGGCCGCGGGCGTCGTCCGGCCCTTGTCCGGCCGCCCGATTTCGGCCTCGCCTGTCCCGGGTGCTGACGAGTTGCTGCTGCTCGGCACCGGCCGCCCTCCCGCTGCTGCCGCAGCGCGCGGCGCCGGGAAACCTGTTGCAGCTGGCGGTGGGTCATCGTCACGCCACCGTGACCAGCACCTAAGAGATCACGCCGACTTGAAATCGTCCTGGCGACTGAGGTGAGGTCCCACTTGCGGCGGAGCAGACCCCGTCTTGGCGGATGATGCCGCTGCGTGCCGGGCGGTGACATCGTGAACCTGTTGGTTCGCCTCGCTCCCACCGGAGTCCATGATGCCTAGTAAGTTCCCGTCGCAGAATGCCCAGATCGCCGCCCCTCGATGGGCGGTGTGTGCGGCCTGGGCGACGGTGCTTTGCACAGTGCCTTCGTGTGTGTGGCGGCTCTCCCTCGGGTTCGGCGTAGATGTCGGTTTCACCGGACGACTCGGTTCTCTCTACACAGGGACTCCGATCATGGTCTACGTGCTGATCCTGTCGGTAGTGTCGCAGGCGGCCGCCTGCCTGACGCTCGGCCTGGTGAAGCCTTGGGGCGAACGGGTGCCGAGCTGGGTTCCGCGGTTGGGCGGCCGCCGCATCCCACCGCTGGCGGTGGCCATACCCGCGGCAGTGGGCGTCGTTGCGGTGACGGGGCTGTGCGCCGCGGTCACGCTGGTGCCAGGAGGGCCACTGGACAACCCCGACTTCCCGCACGGTACGGCGGGCCTGATCATGGACGTCTGCTACGCCCCCCTGCTGGCCTGGGGGCCCCTGGTCGCCGCCCTCACCATTGCCTACGCCCGACGCCGTCGGGCAGGCGAACAGGTCTGGTCAGCTGGCGTACTACTCGAAGAAGCCAGGGCGGGAGGCCGGTCCTGAGCGGACACCGCCGGGGCGCTGCTGCAATCCGTCCTCGCCGACGTGTCCATCAAGTCTCGACGGGGCGGCGATGTCTCGGCCGGAGCGGTGTGGATCTGGGTTCCCGCTGGTGCAGACGCATACGTGCGAATCTCGGGCACTGGCGACACAGAGAACGAAATCGACTACGCCCCGGCCGAGCATCACGGCCGGTACGCGGTCTACGACTCTGACGCGGCCGACGCTCCGGAGCCAGTGGTCCTGCTGCGCCTGGGCCCTCGCACCCGGCCGCGCGCCGTCGCGAGGTTGCCGGCGGCGCGGCGGGAGCGGGGTCCGCTCGCGGCTCCTCAGGTGTCAGGGCGGTGCGGTAGGAACACAGCTCCTACCGCCGGCTTCACGACCGTACGCGTGCAGATCGTTTCAACGGCATGGTGCCCTGCCTCCCAGTGAAGGCAGGGCACGCTCTGGCAGGCCGGTTGTTTTCCCCGCCGGCGGGTTACGGTGTCACGGTGATCCTGGGGCTCTGGATATCCCCGTAGTACGAGAGGCTGCCGCTGGAGCTGTTGGCCCAGAACCCGACCGATATCACGTAGGTTCCCGTGGGCAGGTCGTGGTAGGTCTTGGGCTTCCAGTCCCAGCTGTTCTGGCTGTTCCAGCCCGAGCACCCGTAGTCGTAGGCCCAGTTCCCCGTGTTCACGTCGACCGCATGCGCGCAGATGTCGATCGGCACACCGCCCGGGTTGTGGATACCGGCCTGGGGGCTGACCCCGTAGCCTCCGTTGCCGAGAGAGCAGGAGTCGAGGGAGACATTGAAGGCGACCGGGGCGAAGCTGCCTGCGGTCTCGCTGCGGCAGGTGTGGCCCGTGGGGTGAATGGTGAGGGCCGAGGCGGACTGGGCTGAAGCCAGTGCCGCGATGACGGCCATCCCGGTGATGACCACAGGTGCACCGAAGCGGCTGACACGAGAACTGGTTCGGGGCGAGCGACGCATGCGCTTGTTCCTCTCGTTCGGGTTTGTGGTGTCGATCGTCCGTAGCTCCCACAGCGGTGACCAGGCAGAACAGCCGGAAGAAAGACCGGCAGTTTCCCGGCAGACGCCCTGTGATGTACTCGCCTGCGCAGGGCCAGATCATCTGGTGGGGGTGTCATGAGCGAGGGCGGCTTACGCGCCCGGCGCAGCGGGGCCGGGCTGACGCAGGAGGAGCTCGCCGAACGCTCGGGGCCGAGCGTGCGGGCAATCCGCTGGGACGACTGGGGATGCGGATCGTTGCAGACAACCGCTACGCGGTCGACGCACCGCGACCGTGCCATGGCAGTCCCTCACCCTGCACCTCCACTGAGTTCCCAGACCCGTCCCATCCACTGAGCCTCCGCGAACCTGAAAATCCCAGGTCAGCAGGGCTGGTGTGACCGTTCCGGGACGCTTGTGCTGGTCGTGGGCGGCAGCCTGCGCCGTAGATCGTCCGTCAGCGGTTGATTTCTAGGTTGGTCAGGACAATCAGGGCGCGCAGGAGGTGGGTGGCGTGGGCGGGGTCACCGGAGCTTCGCGAGGATCCGCCAGTTCTGGAGGTGGGTGAAGCCGTGCTCGACCGGGGTGCGTCCGACGGCGAGTATGCGGTTGGCTTCCTTCTGGCGGGGAGTGAGTTTGTGGGTGCGGCTGGCGTGGAAACCGGTGACGATCACGGGGTCAAGTACGGCGTTCTCCAGGCCGCGAAAGCCGAGGTCCGCGAGGGCGCCGAGGCCGACGGCACGCAGGCACATCCCGCCACGCGGTCCCGGTCCGGAACTTCCACACGATCCCGTTGAGCACAGTGCGGTCATCAAGACGCTTCCGCCCGCGCAGTGACTCGGCTGCCGGACGAACTCCCACTCATATCGGTCAGTTCATGACGACGTTGATCAGCTTGCCGAACTGGCGCAGGCTCAGCCCGGTGAACGGGGCTATCCAGGAGGGCTCCGACGCCGTGATCACACCAGACACGGCAAGATCATCTCACCCGCGACCAGCAGTTACGGGACAGCCCTTAGAGCCATTCCTGCGACCGCGCGTCGACCGACGACTGAACCGGCAGGCCCCCGCCATGTCTCAGCGTGTGTTGTTTGGTCTTGCCGCTGCGTGGAGGCGCAGGGTGATGGACTGCCATGGTGGGGTCGCGGTGCCGTGGACGGTGCAGTCGCTGTCTGTGGAGGTGATGGAGCGGTAGGCCGTCGTGAGCGTGGGGTTGTGGGGTGGTGGATCCACGTCCACGGGCTGCCAGGGCGCTTCCTGCCAGGGCGCATCGAATTGGGGGACGGGGCCGGTGGGGGCGTTCATGGCGGTGAAGAAGAGGTCGCCTGCGGCACACAGTGGCAGGTCGCCGATGTTGATGGATTCGGTGCTGGTGCTGGTGCTGGTGCTGGTGTTGTCGCGGGGGTCCGGTTCGGCCTCGGTCCATGGTCCGGCGGCAGTGATCCCCCGGAATGCGTCGACCGCGGTGTGGGCGGTGGTGGCTCGCGGCCAGCGAATGCTGATCTGATCGAGCGTGTCCAGGGGCCTGGCACCGACGACTGCGAAGAGCAGCAGGCGGCCACGGTCGTCGATCTGCCCGGCTGGCCGGTAGGTGTTGCCGGCCGTGTCGGTCACGGTGACCGCACCTGAGCCCGCACCGGTGAGCGCGACGGTGACGATCAGCGTCTCGCCGCGGGCGACCGCGTGCAGCACCTGCAGATCGGCCCCGGTGGTCGACGGAGGACCGTAAGGGGGCGTGGAGTCGTTGTTGCCGATCCGGGCGGCATAGGCAGCACTGTTCGTGGTCCGGAAGATGCGCAGGCCGTGGTGGGAGGGCAGCGGGCCGTGGTCGGATGAGAGGGCGGTGACTGTCAGCAGGGCGGTGAGCAGGATGCCGTAGCGTGCCGCGGGTCTTCTCCCGCGTGCGTGTCCGGCCCGGTGGCCGGCTGCCTCTGCCTTCGGGGGCATGGCCGTTTCGTCTGGCGGAACGCCTGAGGGATGCGGAACGTCACGGTCGATGGGTGCCATCGCGGCGGAAGCGGTCGGTAACTCGGCGTCCATGCACCCGGGTCGGGGCGGCGATAGCGCCTGACGGGCAAGACGAAGGAATTCCTCGCCCTCGTCCTCCGGCAGGCCGAGGGCCGTGGCGAGTAGCCGCACCGTTTCCCGGCGGGGCCGGGCAACCCTGCCGCGCTCGAGGTCACGGATGGCCCGCACGCTCAGCCCCGAGCGGTCGGCGAGCTCCTCCTGCGTCAACCCGGCCTGCTTGCGCCGAGTGCGTAAGTGCACCCCAAATCCGCCCTCGCTCATCACGCCCCCCGCCGGGTGATCTGGACCAGCGCAGGTGAGTACACCACAGGGTGTCTGCCGGGGAAACTGCGGGTCCTTCTTCCGGCTGTTCTGCCTGTTCACCGCCACAGGGGCCGCGCACGATCAGGCGGGGCGCAGTGCTCGGGCGCCTACCTGACGCACACACCGAACACCGGCGGGGCAGCCGTGGTCGGGCCGACCTTGAGCCCGACCATGGCAGTTCAGTGCGAGGGTGTCCAGGCCGGTGCTGGTGGGGCGGCTGCTGGAGCTCGATGCGGCCGGGGCGTTGACGACGGCGCATGTGCGTGCGGGCGCCCAGGTCGGCGGGGTGAATGTGCGCACGGTGTGGCGCTGGCTGGAGGCGGCGCGGACGGAGGGCCGCACGGAGGCGAGGCCGCGGGCCCGGCTGGAGTTGTCCGATCAGGCGTGGGAGGTGCTGGCTCAGGCGGGCGGGAACGTGGCGTGCACCGGCATCTGAAGGAGGCCGGGGGCGAGGTGCCCTCGCTGGCGTCGTTGCACCGGGCGGTGTGCCGGGATCTTCTGGCCGGCAGGGTCCTGCCGGACCGCGCGGTGGTGCGGCGGGAGTGGGAGAAGCAGCAAACGCGGTGGGCTCTGGCTGACCTTGCCCTGGCCGGGCCACGTCAGGGCGGTGCGGCGAAGACGTCTGCGCTACCGCCACCGCGTCTCGTAGCAGAGGCGCCCGGGGGCGTGCCGGTGGGGGAGAGCGGTGCGGTGGCGGGTGTGGCGTTGCCGGCGGGCGCGCAGCTGGTGCGGACGTCGTCGGTGCGGGCGGTGGCCGAGGCGGTCGGGCAGGCGATGGCGACCCAGGGCGCGGTGTGTGTGTTCGGCGACCCGGGCCGGGGCAAGACCGCGGCCGTGCGGATGGCGCTCAGTGGTGCCCCCGGGCTGGAAGGTGACGTGGGTGCCGGTACCGGTGCGCCCGTCGGTGGCCGGCATGAGGCGGGCGGTGTTCGACGCTCTGGCGCTCGCTCTGGCGCTGGCGGGCCGTTTCCCGCACACGTCGGCGCGGGCCGACGCCGCGGTCGCGGGGGCTCTGGGTGAGGCGCGGGTGCTGGTGGTCGATGAGGCGCAGCGCCTGTCTGTGCCGTGCCTGGAGTACCTGCAGAGCCTGTCGGACCACCCTGGCACGCGGATCACGCTGGTGCTGTGCGGGGCGGGCAGCGAGCGGGCGCTGTCCCGGCTGCCGCAGCTGGCATCGCGTATCGGCGCATGGTAGGAGGTTCCACGCCTGACCGGAGCGGAAGTGGCGACCGTGGTGACCGGCTTCCATCCGCTGTGGCGCACCGTACCGGCCCCGGAGCTGACGTGGATCGACCGGTCGTGCGCGCACGGCACGTTCCGCACGTGGGCCGCTTTGACTGCGCACCTGCAGAACGCGCTGCTCACCGCCGCTGACGCATCCATCGACCGGGCTTTGCTGGGGCGGCTGTTTAAGCGGGTCGAAGTCGTTCCGCTGCTTCACATCCTTGCGTCCAAGAGCAACGAGGAACGGTTCCTACTCGTCAGCCCAGAACTCGCCAGCGTCTTGGCCACCATCATCAAACGCCTTCGCTACGCCAACTGCGGCAAGATCCCGCTCGTTGCCCGCTACGACTCCCACGAGCGCGTTACCGGCCCGCTGCTGCCTCACCTCTTCCAGCGGCGGCCCTACTGGCAGGCGCAGGTCATGAGCGAGGCCGCAGTCAAGCACAGGCTCGATCGAACCCTGGAAGCCACCGGCCTGCGCGACCAGGCAGGCCAGCCGCTGACCTACACACCGCACGACTTCCGCAGGATGTTCGCCACCGAGGCCGTCACCGGCGGCCTGCCCGTCCAGATCGCCGCCCGCATCCTCGGACACAAAACGCTGACCACCACTCAGGCGTACCTCGCGGTCTTTCAGGATGACCTCGTGCGCACCTACCGCGGCTTCCTCGACCGGCGCCGGGCTGACCGACCGCAGGACGAATACCGCCAGCCCACCGAGCAGGAGTGGCACGACTTCCAGCAGCACTTCGAGCTCCGCAAGCTGTCACTGGGCACCTGCGGGCGGCCCTACGGAACCCCCTGCAAGCACGAGCATGCTTGCTTCTCTGAACCAATGTCCGTGCTGTTCTTCGTAGCGCAGTTTGCGTCGCTGATGACCGTCCGAGCAGCACTCGTGGTCACGATGTCGGTGGCGATGCGTAGAGGTGTCTCTGCCCAACCGAGCAACGCCCGGGTAATCGCGATCGACTGGATGGTGCTCATGCCGTGCTCGGCCAGCAGATTTTGAACGGCCTCCATCCCCTCGTTCGCGAGCACAGGCCGGCATTGCTCGACAAGCGCGGTCCATCGCGCGGCTTCCTCGGGCCGCAACCCGGTGACGTGGTCGAACATGGTGGATTCTCCCTGATGCTGCATGACGTGCGAACGGCGTCCTGAGTAGACCCCTTCGGACCTGGCCTGGGAGAGCTTGGGCCGGTGGGCGCCTGGAGTTACTGGTCGCAGGCCCTGTCGTGGTAGGTGCGGAAGTCGAAGAAGCGCAGTCCATCGACCTGTAGGGCGCTTTCGATCTCGTGCAGGGTCCAGCAGTGGTAGGAGTAGTCGTGGACCGGGACTCCACCTTCTTGTAGCAGGCATGATGCAAGGTTGCGGATCTCGGCTGTGCCATCGATGCGGCCGGAGATGTCGACCTGCAGGGCCCAGGAAGGGCGGGAACCGAGTGCAGCTTCCAGACGGCGGACGTCGTCGGGTTCCCAGTCGGCGAACAGCTGGCCGTCGCGGTCGTTTTCGAGGTTGATGTAGAGCTAGTGCCGCATCAGGCAACGTTCGCCCTGTTGACGACCTCGCGCAGGAGTTCGTCGGCGGCGTGCTTGTTTCGCCAGATGATGTAGCGGCGGATCATGCTGCCCTGCTCCTTGTGGCTGGCGTGGTCGGTGCCGTCCAGGGCGAAGTAGCGCAGGGCGGTGAACTGGGCCTCGATGCGGTTCAGCCAGGAACTGTTGGTCGGCGTGTAGGCGAACTCGACGTTGTTGGCAGCGGCCCAGCCGCCGACCCGGGTGTCCCGCTTTGTGGTCAGGTGCGGGGAGAAGTTGTCGAGCACGATCGCGATGCGGACCTTGGGCGGGTAGAGGCTGCGCAGGTAGCGGCAGAACTCCAGAAATCTCGTCCGGTTCTTCTTCGGCTTGATGTGGCCGTAGAGCTTGTCCTTGCCGAGGTCGTAGGCGGCGAACAGGTGCCTGACCCCGTGCGGGCGGGTGTAGGTCGCCCGCCTCCGGGGCCTCGGCTCCCGGTCGGGGTCCTTGTGCCGTCCGCCGCGCTCGGCCCATTGCCGTCCGGGGTGGGGCTGGAGGTTGAGCGGGCCGAATTCGTCCAGGCATAAGACGACTTCGGCTTCGCCGTCCTCGGGTATGACCTCGCCGTCGGCGATCGCGTAGAGGTGCTCCACGCGGGCCTTCTTGGCGGCGTAGTCGGGGTCGCGGGAGGTCTTCCAGGTCTTCAGGCGTTGAAAGGAGACGCCTTCCTCGCGGAGCAGGATGCGCAGGCCCTCGTGGCTGATGTCGTCGACCACCCCCTCGGCGACCAGGAAGTCTGCCAGCTTGGTCAGGCTCCAAGTCGAGAACGGCAGGTCATGCTCGGTCGGCTTCGACTTCGCGATCTTCTTGATCTCGCGCCGCTCGGGCAGCGTGAACGTCTTCGGCCGGCCGCCCGAGTACTTCGGATACAAAGAGCCGAAGCCGTCGGCGTTGAAATTGCGGATCACGTCCCGGACCCGGTCGGCACTGGTGAACGACACCTCGGCGATCCGCACCACCGGCATCCCCTGCGCGGACAGCAGCACCATCTGCGCACGCCGCCAGGTCACCACCGAGCCCGTGCCTCTGCGGATGATCCGCAACAGGCGCTGCCCCTCGTCGCCATCGATCTCACGGACCCGTACTGGTTCTGCCACCCGCACAGCCTGGCAATGCCGCGCCGTCCGGACCAGCGTCTGAACGGCGCGTCACGTCACCTCAGGACGCGATGGCAAACTCCCTGGTCGCTTGCGCGAGGTCGGTGAGGAACTGAGCACGGTCGAAGCCCTCGCCCTCGACCGTGCCCGGCGGAGGCGTATTCATGAAGCTGAAGTGACCAGCCCCTGGCACGACGCGAAGGTCCACCTGGGCTGACGCGCTCTTCAAGCGGAGGGCCTGCTCGACGGGCGTGACGGTGTCCAGCTCCCCCGCATAGACGAGCATCGGTGCTGTCACGGCGTCCAAGGCACCCGGAGCGGCAAACCAGCCGGCTGCGGGGGCGTACAAGACGAGACGGCCAACGCGCGGCTCTCGTGGGACATCCAGCGGCTTGCCGTCCCGCCCCCAGGGCACCGCACCAGCGAGACAGAGACCAGCCCAACCACCGATCGAGTGGCCGACCACAACAACAGACGCGTCCGGAGCCCCCCACCGGTGAAGCGCCTCGACCAGCCCGGCCGGGCGCACAAGCAGCTCGGCCGTGGTCGCCTCCCGAGCGACAAAACGCTCGAAGTAAGGCGCGATGACCTGGCAGCCATCGGCTGCCAGATGATCCAGGATGGGCCGGTAACGCTCCGGATCGCCGCCTGCTCCAGCAGCGAAGAGCACGACACGCTCATGGTTCGTGGGACCAAGTGTCAGTGCCTGCATCTCGCTCCTTCGCCACAGCGCCGTTCCTTGAAGACGGCCCATAGGTCACGCCGTGCTCCTTTATGGCGTCAGGTTAGCGCGCTGCAGATCGCGGCATCCGAACCGCGCGTCCCGTCAGCTGAGGCAAAGGTTCTCTGACACGGCACTAGCTGTCAGTCCAGTATCCGGTCTGGCCGTCGAACAGCCGGTCAAGCGTTGCTGTAGTCGCAGCCATCTCGCCGCGAAGACGGTCCGCATGGACGCCAGAGTAAACGGTCTCAGGAACCTGTGGCCAGGCAGTTTCGTCCTGGTCACGACTTCTCACCGCTGGCTTTGGCAGTGCGTGCGGAGGCTGTGGAGCTCGGCATGCCCAGATCGACGGTGTGAGGGCTGCGTCGGTTGAGATCCGCCGACTGCGCTGTCGCCGGCCACCGCGCCTCTGCGGAGTGGGGCGGGAACCGTTCCCGCAGTACGTTGTTCCGTGCCCGGGCCTGTTCGGCTGTTGCATTCGCGGTCTGCAGTTGTCGGCGCGTCGAGTGCTTCGTGGTGACGGTCATGAGCCGCAGCTGGTTGACCTTGGCATGCCGGTCTTCACCGACCACACACCACTGCTTCAGCCAGGATCGGGAGAGTCCGGATACCGGTCCTGATCCTGTCACTGAGCGAGTTCGGCTTGGCGAAGACTGCGGAACACCTCCGGGGTCGTCCATCCGCGCAGCGTGGCGTGAATCGACGAGCGGAATGCGGCCTCGGCCGTGGCGGCGTCGAGCGCCCCAGCCAGTTCGAGAGTCACGAGCCCGTGCAGGGCCGCCCAGATGGACAGGGCGATCGACGTTGCGTCGCCGGCGAGGACGGACGCCGTCAAGGCGCGATCGATCGCCGCGAGGAGCGGACGGATCGGGTCACTGGCACCGACCTCTCCCGACGGGTCGAAGGACTGCACACCACCGAACAGCACTGTGTACAGGTGGCTGTGTCCGCGCCCCCAACGACGGTAGGCGACGGCCAGTGCGTAGAGGTCGGCGAGAGGGTCCGCGGACGTCTGCACCGCCGACACGTCCTGGAACAGGCCGGCGACCGCTCTGTCGCGCACCGCACTGATCAGCCCGTCCTTACCACGGAACAGCGAGTAAACCGCCGTCGTCGACGCATCGGCGGCGGCGGCCACGGCGCGGACCGTGACCGACTCTCGCGGACGGGTGGCGAGCATCTCGGTCGCGCACTCCACAAGCCGCTCTTTGACGGCCTCGTCGTTTGTTCTGGGCCTACCCACGGTCAGCAGCCTACCTTCTTTGATAACGTCGTTTTGAAACATAGTTCTGAAACTATCGGAGGTCCGCCGTGCCCACGTCCGCCATACGTCTCGTCCGCTTCACCGGGCGCTTACTGCTGGCCCTGGCCGCCGTCGCGGCGCTGGCCGTCGTCTTCCTCGCACTGATTGCCCTCACGGACGGGGCAGGTTCGGGGCTCGCCGCGTGGTTGACGACCCTCGGGGCCGGGACTGTCCTCGCGCTGTGGTGGGGCCGGCACCGCACCTGGCCGGCGAGGCTCGTGCCGTTCCTGCCGGTGGTCGTCGCGGCGGCGTTGACGGCGACGGTCTGCATCCCGACCGTGCCGACGGCCCGGCGGTACCCGCCCGCGCTGCCGTTCGTGTCCACTCAGCACTGGAACCTGGCCACGGGCAGCCGGGTCGCGGTGTATCACTACCCGCCCGCGAACCCCGGCCCCCGGCATCCTGTCCCGTTCGTGTACCTCCACGGAGGACCCATCCGCGGCATCTCGATGCAAGACCACCGGTTTCTGCGACTCCTGGCACGCCAGGGCTACGACATCTACGCCTACGAACAGGCCGGCGGCGGACGAAGCGACCTGCTCCCCGTGGACCAGTACACGATCTCCAGGTCGGTCCGTGACCTCGCCGCCTTCGTCGACCGCCTGGACAGGGGCAAGGTCGACATCCTCGGATTCTCCGGAGGCGGAGTCGTGCTCACCCGAGCCCTGGCCGACCCTGGCGTCGCCGCACGCCTGCACCGGGCGATCATCGCCGAGCCCGGGCCCATGGACGGCCCCACCGCACGCATCACCGGGCACAAGGGGCAAGCATCCGCACGAGGCCTCGCCCCGGCCCCGACCGGACCGCGATCGACGCACGTCCCCCGGTACGCCGTGGCATTCGGCCTCATGCGACTTGGACTCCTTACCCCCGACACCGGACTCATCGGACAGGCCGAAGGTGACAACGCCTTCACCGCCGCCGACCTCGGCAGCGACACCGCATCCGCCTACTGCGCGCGTGACGCGCACCGCATCCCCACCGAGGACACCGCACAGAACTTCTCCTTCAGCCCCGCCGCCAGCCTCCGCGTCCAGCAGACAGTCAAGGACTCGCCCTCCATCGCACCGCTACTGAGGCAGTCCCGGACCCCCGCGGTGCTGATGATCGCCGAATGCTCCTCCCAGGTCCGTCAATGGGCGACCGCCATCCTCGCCAATGACCCCGCCATCCAGCGCACGCAGTACATGCCCGGGGTCGGACACCACATGTGGAACGGCCTGGACGACAACAACGACCGAGCCGCCGCCGTCATCACTGCGTTCCTCCAGGACAAGCCAGCCCCCCTGCCGAACTACCCGACCCACGACGAGATCCCCACCTTCCTGCGCGACCACACATGAAGACGTTGCAGCCCGTCACCGGCAACGGCGGGCGAACCCTCGAAGCCGCCCGGGCCCTGCGCGAAGTACAGCCGAGGACGAGCTCGTAGTCCGGAAAAGCGCCGGCGTCACGGCCTACCTGCTGGCCCGGCGCCTGCGCCGCCGCGGCCACCACGTTGACCTCCGTCACCGCGACGTGCACCGGCCCGTCGTCGACCGCGCCGCACCCTGACGGCTCCCCGTGTCGCCCCAACCCACCTTCACGGCTGGGGCGTTGCGGAGGACCGGACAGTCCGGCCCCGCACCGAAGACGCCCTCGGAGGCTATCTTGAGCAAGCCGTCGCTCCACTACATGGTGACGATGCCCGACGGCACCGTCCCGTCCACCGCCGGCTTCACCACCTCGTACGAGACCGTCAACCTCACCGAGCACGTCGGCTGGGTATGCAAGCACAGGTGGTACGACGAGAGCTCGTTCTCCTACTTCCGCACTTACACCCAGCGCGGCGTCGGCGAGGTCCTGGAGCGCAGCAGCGAGTGGGCTGTCCAGTGGCCGGCCGGCTGTGGATCGTCGAACCGCTCGGGGAGGCGGGCAACTGGGGCGGGCGGCACTACCCGGCTGGGTACTCAGGCACCGGCTGCGCGTCGTGGAGGAGACCGACATCTCGCGCGCCTTCGGCCCGCGCGGAGACAAGGTCCTGAGCCTCATCCAGCAGCAGCTCCCCGAGCTGGCCGGCCAGTGGGCCAGCGAGTGGGTGGCTGACCCGGAGGGTACCCGCGCCCGCTACGACGCCTGGATCACCGGACGCGTGCAGCCGAAGCACGCCCAGTGGTGGGTCGACGCGAAGGCGCGCTCGGCACGCCGGGAGGCCGCCATCAGCCAGGCCCGCGAGCTCGCGTGCACCACGGCCGAGCAGGCCGCAGCCGCCGTCCTCGACGACCAGGACGCCGTCTCCCACATTCGCCGCCGCGCCTGGTACCTCGCCGCAGCCGAGATGTCCCACGACCTGCTGCGCCGCTAGGACTTCCAGCGGGAGGTCCTGGCGATCCTGCGCGGCTCCGGCCTGAGTCGTATGCCTTGTCCGCGCGGACTCTGTCCGGGCGCTTGCGCGGTCGCCCGAGTCCGATCCGGGGCACCCGGATCGCTTCCAGGACCGGCTCGCGGGGAATCGCCCCGCTGGCCAGCCGTGATCACGACCGACAGCGGCTTTTGGCCCTGCTCGACCGCGACGTGGATCGCCGCTCGGAGATGCGCCAATCCAAAAGGGCGCCGCTGACGTATGGAAAGTAAGGCCGCGGCCGGGGGATACGCCCTTGGCGGGTTTCGGTGCAGCCAAATCTTATATACGAGACGTGATTGCACGGGCAACGCCCACGACGTGCCGTCCTCCCCCGAGGCGGAACCATCCACCTCGTGCCACTGGAAGTCGCACGAGGTGATGAAGGAAGGGATGTATCCGTCATGCGAGCACCATGCGCGAGGCGTCTCGCCACGACGTCCGCCGCCGGCATTCTGATGGCAGGCGGCGCTGCAATCGGCGCAGCAGGCACAGCCGCAGCAGCAGCCCCTGCCGTGCACAACCAAGTGACCACCAACCGGTGCTTCGACCACGACGACTGGCGCTGTTTCGACCATGGCGGGTCCCGCTTCGACCACCGTGGATTCTGCTTCAACCACCCACGAGCCTGCTTCGACCACCGCTTCGACAACCGAGTCGTGGTGATCATCGTGACCCGGTAGCGGTGCAGCAGCGGGTGCCGGGCCGTGGGCATGCTCTGCACGAGCGATGAGCAGGTGCCGGACCGACGAGGTCTGTGCGTGCCCGCCACGGCCCCGGTACTCGCGCCGAACGACCGGACCACCGCGTTGCGGACGATTTCTTGGTCGGGGTCGTCCGGTTCGGGGTGTGTCGGGGATGGCCGCCTGGTGTGCAGAAGATGGCGGCCCAGCGCCTGCAGGGTGAGGTCGGCGCGTTCCAGCTTGACGGGATGATGGCGCACGGGTGTGGGGCGTTCACCGACCATGAGCACTGCGCTGACCTCGCAGCGACGACGCCTCCGAACACCTCGCCCGCATCGCCGACAGCCTCGTCGAAGAAGTGACAGCGGAGCAGCCCGGCCTGTTCCTGCGTGCGTGAGGGCCTTACCGCCGGCCAGCTGTCCGTGTTCGATGGCTGGGAGAGCGACGGGAGCCGAAGTCCTCCCCGCCCGAGCGCGGCCCGCGGGACCGCGGGGCGACCGGCCGCAGTCGGATGCGGGCGTCGAGGCCGGTGCCGGGGGCGGGGTGGAGGGTGATGGTGCCGCCGGAGGCGTCGATGAGGTACCGGACGATGGGCAGGCCGAGGCCGGTGCCGTCGTGGTCGGTGTCGGAGGCTCGCCAGAAGCGGTCGAAGGCGCGCTCGCGTTCGGCTTCGCTCATGCCGGGCCCCTGGTCGACGATGTGGAGCTCGCCGCCCGGGACACGGTGCAGGGCGATGGTGGTGCCGGGCGGGGAGACACGCAGGGCGTTGGCGAGGAGATTGTCGATGATCTGTTCCAGGGCGCCGGGGATCGCCCACACACGGCCGGCGGGTGGCCCGGTGATGTCGATGGTCATGTACTGCTCGGCGGCCAGTGGCTCCCACATCGCGGCGCGGTCGACGAGGGTGGTGTCGAGGTCGACGGGTTCGGGAGTGGTGGCGGTGTTCTCCAGGCGGGCCAGAGCGAGCAGGCCCTGAACCATGCGGCCGAGACGTTCGACCTCGCCGACGGCTTCCTCCAGGCTTCCGTGGGCGCGTGGGTCGAGGTAGGGCTCGAAGTTCTCCAGCCGCAGGCGCAGCGCGGTCAGCGGGGTCTTCAGCTGGTGGGAGGCTTCGCAGGCGAACGCCTGCTGGCCCTTGAGGAGTCGCTGCAGCCGGGTGGCGGTGCGGGTGAAGGAGGCGGCCAGACTGCGCAGTTCGGGCGGGCCGGTGGTGGCGTCGGGCGGGTCGGCGAGGTGGCCGTCGGCCAGCTGGGTGGTCGCGGCTTCCAAAGTGCGCAGTGGCCGGGTGATCCAGCGGGCCAGGGCGAACGCGACCAGCGCGACGGCCGCCAGGACGCAGGCACCGGCCAGCGCGAGGGCCCCCCAGATGCGGTGCACGCGCGCACTGACCTCGGCCATCGGATAGGTCAGGCGCAGGGTGCCGCGGATGGTGGTGCCCGAGGCACCGGGCATGGTGGCGAGAAGGACGTCGTTGCCGGCGTTGTCGGTCGTGGCGGTGACGGTGGGCCGGTTGCTCAGGGCGCGGGCGATGTCCGGCTGGCCGGCGAGGCTGATGCCGGTGCGGCCGGCCGGGGCGGAGTCGGCCAGGACGATGCCCTGTCTGTCGGTGACGACGACGTGTCGGTGCGGGTGGCGTACTCGCTGACGACATGGGGCAGGGCGTCGAGGTTGCCCTTCTCGATGTTCTCCTCGGTGACCTCGGCGAGCATCGAGGCGTCGCGTTCGACGCTCTGGGAAACGCGGGAGATCTCTGCGCGGGCGTAGAGCCAGCCGAGCGGGATCTCCAGGCCGGCCAGTACGAGGATGGCCACGCCGAGGTAGCTGAGCAGCAGGCGTCGGGTCATCGGGCCGCCTCGGATTGCGCATGGTCGCCGGGGACGGTGAGGCGGAAGCCGACCCCGCGGGCGGTGGTGATCCAGGCCGGGTCGCCGAGCTTGCGGCGCAGAGCGGCGATGTGGGCGTCGAGGGTCTTGGTGGGGCCGAAGAAGTGCGGATCCCACACCGTGTCCATGATCTGCTGGCGCGAATGGACCGTTCCGGGGTCCTCGGCGAGGTAGGCGAGCAGGTCGAACTCACGTGGCGTCAGGGGTACGTCACTGCCGCCGAGGCGGACCTGGCGGGTGCGGCGGTTGAGCTCCAGGGCGCCGAGGAGCTGCGCTCCGGCGGCCTCGGACGGTGGCGGTCGCGTCGGCGCGGGGAAGGCCAGCGCCCCGGTGGTGCGGCGGGTGACCGCGCGGATACGGGCCACCAACTCCCGTACGCCGAAGGGTTTGGCGAGGTAATCGTCCGCGCCCAGTTCCAGGCCGACGACGCGGTCGGCTTCCTCTCCCCTCGCGGTGATCATGATGATCGGTACGGCCGAGCGGGCGCGCAGGCTGCGGCAGACGTCGAGGCCATCCATGTCGGGCAGGCCGAGATCGAGCAGGACCAGGTCCGCGGACCCGTCGGTGCCGGCGAGTCCGGCGGCGCCGGTGCGGACGTGGTCCCCCCCCCGCCCCTCGACAAGGGCTGCCGAAGTAACGAGCGCCGGGGTCAGGCATCCGGCCGTCACTGAGTGGCTCCGGGTGGCTCCGGGTGGCTCCGGGTGGCTCCGGAGAATACGCGGTGACGTTTCCGGCCGGGGTCAGCCTGTCAGCCCTCCCGTGCCTCTGTGCTGAGCCTGTCCAGCACCGTGTCGCGACGCATCTGGCCAGTCGGGTTCCGAGACGCTGAAGGTAAAGACCATCCCCGCATCATGGCGCGTGCCGAACGCGTCACCTTCGTTTTCCGTATGACGAGGGACCAAGAGCACACCCCGATCCGCCCGCCTCGCCGTCGCAACTGATGCGGCGTTCCCGATCACGCACAAATCCGTTCACCCTCCGCTCAAGGTCCTACTCGGAGACAGCGTGACGTCGATGTACCAACTGGGAGCAACGAACATGGAAAACTCAGAAGTGCTGACCGACCTGGACGTCGCCAGCACCGACAAATACGTCATGAAGAAGCTGCCAGAGGTAACAGTGGCCTTCTGGACCATGAAGATCGCCGCGACGACCCTCGGCGAGACAGCCGGCGACCTCTTCGCCCAGACCCTCAAGCTGGGCTACTTCTTGACCACGATCGCATTGTTCCTGATCTTCGTGGTCACCCTGGTCGTCCAGCTCAACTCCAAGCGGTACAACCCCTTCTTCTACTGGACCGTCATCCTGTCCACCAGCATGGCCGGCACCACGATGTCCGACTTCATGAACCGTGACGCCAGCGCCAAGTTCCTCTCCAACGGGTCCACCTCGCTGGGCCGGGGCCCGCAGGGCCTGGGACTGGGTTACCCGGTAGGCGCCGCGATCCTGATCTCTATCCTGATCGCGATCTTCGCCGTATGGAAGTTCACCGGGATGACGTTCGTCATCCGGGACATCACTACTTTTCGCGGCGAGGCCCTGTTCTGGGCGGCGATTCTCGTGTCGAACACGCTCGGCACGTCAATGGGTGACTTCCTATCCGACAGTTCCGGGCTCGGTTACCTGGGGGGCGCTCTCCTCGTCTCCGGAATGCTCGGGGTACTCCTCGCCCTCATGCGCGTACCGGTCGTACCGAACGTCCTGCTGTTCTGGGTCGCCTTCGTACTCACCCGCCCGCTCGGGGCTACCGCGGGCGACTTCCTCACCAAGCCCATCGCCAAGGGCGGTCTCGACCTCGGCACGATGGGCTCATCTGCCGTGCTCCTCGCAGTCCTCATCGGCCTCATGGGCTACGCCCACATGGAGGAGCGCAAGACCCCCTACCCAGGCGGCAAGGTCGTGGCCCGCAATTCCTGAAACTCGGTCGGGAAGCGACACGACTGCTGCTGGTCCGCCCGACGTGCGCGCGTCGCGGGCGGGGCAGCCCCGGCGTCTACAGACCGAGCAAAAGTCACCTCGTACAGGGCAAGGTGGGAGCGGGGTACCGCCATTGCGCGCGTCGCGGCTCGTCTGAGCAGTAGGCAGACCGCGACCGGATGACCGGGCCCCCGTCTCGCGGGTCGAGGCGGTGGATCGCTATGCCCGACCTGACACCGTGTCCTATGTGGTGAGGCGGACGAGTCGCTTGTAGCAGCAGATAGCGGCGGCCCGCTGGTCGATCCGCAAACTCGCCGCTTACCTGCGCCGCCGCGTCCACGGACGTGTCATCCGCATCAGCCGCGAGACTTTACGGTGTCTGCTCCTGCGCCGCGGCATCACGTTCCAGCGCACCAAGACCTGGAAGGAGTCCCCCGACCCCGAGCGCGACGCCAAGCTCGACCGGATCGAGCAGGTGCTGGATCGCCTCCCGGACCGGGTCTTCGCCTTCGGCGAGTTCGGCCCACTGGGGATCAGACCCACCGCCGGCTACTGCCCACTTGGATTGGATACAGTGCCGAGCGTGCGGGAGATCTCTTCGTCACTCGTCGGTTGGTACTCGGAGCGGGAAAGCATCCCGGGACCAAGATCGGACAACTCGTAATGCGTGGGTCTCGGGCTGGAATCTCGGCGACGGAGCACGACGACGGCGAGGTGCGCATGCCGTGCGGCGGCGCAACACGGATTGGCGGACCAAAACGCAGCTCCGAGTCCCCGGCTGACGGCACACTTTGACGGCAACACCGGCGCGCGTTGCCGTACCCGGAGGAGCAGCCGTGGACCGTGCAGGGCAGGCAGGGAAGTGGCACCCCTGGCCGGTGTATCGGCGGTACGGGCTCGTACTGCACTACCGAGAGATTGTCTGCAGCCGCGCCAGCACCCGTGGCCTGGCGCGCGTGCGCGTCGAGCCGAACCCCGATTTTGAGAACAGGGCTTGTAACCGGGGGCCCCGGACATTGGTCCGGGGCAGCTCCGAGTGGGGCGGGTACGTCGAAAGGGAGGTTTGCGAGGCTGCGTTTGACGTGGGCCCGCAGGTACTCGACCGCGCGACCCCGAGATCGTCCGCTGGCGCTTCGTCGAGGAACTCACGCAGAAGGAGATCGGCGAAGGACTGGGGCGTTTCAAGGTGCACATCTCCCGCCTGATCCCGCGTCTCCTGGCCCTCCTGCGGGAAGGCATGCTCAGCACGAACTGAACCGGGAACCTCTCATGGGGAAGCCACTGCGGTGTCGTCCCTGGGACAGGGGAAGGTGTCGGGAGCAGTGCCCCACTTCGCGGGGTTCTGCCGGTCGGGCAGGACTCCGCAGCTGAGCAGTGTGGCCGTGACTCCGCCCGGTTGGGTGATTTCGCGGATGAACACCGCCTTGTCGGGCGGGTACTTGTTCTTGCCGTCCAGTTGCAGCACGCCGGAAGCGCCGGGGTACTGGGACACGCCATGGGCCGTGAGCCACAGGTAGATGTCGTTGGGCTGGACGTCGTCGGATGCCGGCAGCAGGTCCTCGATGACCTTGCTGACGACCCCCACGGTGTCGAAGCCGCCGGCGGCATCCGCATCTGCGCTGCGCCCGCCGAAGACGGTGGCGAAGTCCTGGGCGAACTGGGCATAGGGATCCCGGGAGTCCGGGGTGGGGGCGTTCGTCGTCTCGTAGAAGAGTGTCATGTACGGGTGGGCGCGCGCCGTCTGTTCGGGATGAAGCGAGAAGTCGATGGGAGAGCTCTCGGTGATCATCGGGATGGTCGTGCCTTGCGGAGGCTGGCACTGACCGCCGGCGCTCTGCATCGCGTTGAGGAGGCTGGGAAGCACACCGGATCGAGCGAGGTAGACCACGATCCCGTGCGTCGCAGCGACCTTGTCGCACACTTCGCTCGCGATGTCCTCCGGCGTGGTCGCCCCGGGCTTCTCGCTGTACTTGATCTCGTCGATACCGCCGTGTCGGCGGTAGGCGACGACGAACAGGTTCTTGAGGTCCGTGCTGAAGGCGGTGTCGGTCGGGTCGTACACGACCACGGCGTGCGGTGTGCCGCTGGTGAGTTGGTGGACCGCGGGAGAGTGGTGGACGAAGTCGGCGAGGACGGTCGCGACTCGCTCGTCGGGCGCCGAGATCTGGAAGTAGCGCTGGGGTGAGTCGGGGCCGACCATGGTACTGCCGGACACGCCGTTGGCGATGACCGGGATGCCGGCCTGGTCGAGTTCCCGGACCGCGTTCAGCGACTCGGGACGGCTCTGGGTGATGCCGATGACCGCAGCGATGTGGTCCTGCCGCTGACGGCTGATGATCATCTGTGTGACGTCCGGGTCTTTCGGCGCTGCAGCGCTGTGTGCGCCGTACCGGAAATACTGGCCGGTGTTGGCGATGAGCAGGCGGATCGGCATCTTGTTCTGGCGGACCCCGGTGTTGAGCTTGTGCTGCTGGGCGATGGCACCGCGCAGGATCTGCAGGCCGATCGGTGGGTCGTCGTACACGCCGTTCTGCAGACTCAGGGGAGCGAGGAAGACCAGGGTGCGGTAACGCCCGTCCGGGAGCTGAGCGTTCTCCGTCGCGGCCTGGTGCTCCAGGTCCCGCAGTTCCCTTCCGCGGTCTCCCGGTACGGCCAGATCACATTGGCTGCCGTCGGTGACGCCCACGCGCTCACCGGTCTTGACAGTGACGCATGAGGGAGGCACGGGGGGCGGAGTGGGCCAGAGGTAGTGCGGGGCCAGGAGGATGCCCGCGGTCGCCGCGGCCATGACGGGCAGAGCGGCCGGACGCAACCAGTCGAGTGGGTGGTCGCGGCGAGCCATGACGCCCCAATGGGTGTCGATCTTCGTCTTGGCCGTGCCCTCTATGTCGTCCTCGGCCGGCAGCGTGACCAGGCGTACCGGCTCGTCACTGCCCTCGTTGAGGAACGTGAAGACCTTGTCGGCAATGCCATTGGGCCGGTCGGGGTCGGCGCCCAGCGGCACGGCGTAGTCCGGTGGCAGACCCGCGCAGGCGGCCAGGACGAGCAGCGGCTTGGAGGGATGGTCATCGGCGAGCTCCTCGAACGTGCCGAGGAAGGCGCGGCCGGGGCCGTCCGTGTCGTCGATCTCGGGAATGAGGACGACGAAGGACCACCGGCGCCGTGCCCACAGATGACTCAGCCAGGTCCTTCTTCGGGTCGCTTTCCGTAGATCGGTCAGCAGCGCGCGCAAGAGGACACGTCGCACGCGCGGGTCCTCCCTCTCCAGCTCGCCGTCCTCACAGAAGGCAAGCGCGGCGTCCAGGAAGCAGGTCGCGTTCGCTTCGTCCGCGACCCAGCGCAGGCCCCAGTGCCGCAGGTGGAACCGGTAACAGAGCTTGGGAAAGCCGACGACCAGGGCCGCCACGAGTCCCTGCAGCCAACCGGTCAGGAGATGCTGGCCCAGGATGTCTGCCAGGCGAGCGCCGGCGCGCAGCGTTTTCCGCCTTTGGAGCAACGCCGCGTACAGGTCATCGAGGATCGGCTGCTGCTGGGCCTGGAAGTCGCCCGCGCCGCGTTCGGAGTCCAGTACGGCCCGGCAGGTGTGAAAGGCCGGCAACCGCAGACTTCCCGACGGCATGGTGAGCTGGAACCGCAGCCCGACTCGGTCGATCGCGGCAAGGAAGCCTCCGTTCAGCTCCGCGTCGTCGATGACGGCGTGCGGTACCTGGAAGTGGGGGTTGCCTCGCCGTCGCGACAGCCGGTGCTCGTATTCCCGGACCATGAAGGCCGGTGCCCGGACATCGCCGCCGTCCTGCCTGGTGAGGATCAAGGCAGGCGCCTTCTCGGCACGGGACCGTGTGGCCGCGAAGGTATCGAGCTGACGTATGAGGCGGTCCGACCACCTGGGGTATCGCGGGGCCGAGTCCGTGGGCGTTTGGGAGTTGGGCACGCAGTTCCTTCCTCGGGGAAGTAGGGAGGCCAACATGGCATGTAAGGGAGATGTGAAAATGCGCTATTTCTGTCACTGACTCCTAATGAGTGATTCGGACCGTTTCCGGGGCGACGGACGACAGAACCGCGATGGGCCGATGCTGAAGGCGCTGATGGTGCAGGGG
The DNA here is from genome assembly GCF_056432605.1 of Streptomyces sp. NPDC045022. Classification (NCBI taxonomy): domain Bacteria; kingdom Bacillati; phylum Actinomycetota; class Actinomycetes; order Kitasatosporales; family Streptomycetaceae; genus Streptomyces; species Streptomyces sp. NPDC045022. The sequence continues at coordinate 14,404 of NZ_JBWKIR010000042.1, read as the reverse complement.
CTGGCCACCTGGTGGTCCTTGGACCGTGCCCGCCACCTGTTGCCGGTCGCGGCGAATGATGCGGTGGCGCGCCGAAACCATCACCAGCTTCCCTGGCCTCGGCGCACTGACCGGAGCCCGCGTCCTGGCCGAACTCGGCGACGAACACACCCGCTTCACCAGCCCACGCGCCCTGAAGGCCTACGCCGGAGCCGCCCCGTCACCAGACCTTGGCTGGACCCTGGCCGACGAGGACGGCCACACTTACACCTTCGACGACTACCGGCTCGGCGGCCGCGCGACCGTCCGCATCACACCGGCAATGGTCGGGACCTCAGGACAGACCTGTACCAGGACCGCCGCAACTACGTGCGGGACAACCGCTCCGACACCGTGACCCTGCGCAACGACCGCGACCGGTTCATCGACGAGGCGTCCTGGGGCCACCACCGCGACCACCGCGGCGACGACCGACGCCACGGCGGTGACCACCGCCACTGACCCCCTACAGCCGGCGGTCGGGTGACGCCGGCTCATGAGGTGGCACAGAAAGGGTGGGTCGCCTCGTGCGGGGGCGGCCCACCTTCTGTATGTGTAGCGACGGCGCTGGTGAACTGGTCGCGTGTCCTTGAGCTGCTGCGGACGCCCGAGCGGCTGGGCGACGATCGCCGGGAGCCTGGCACCATGGGCCCCACCCGGCGGTGCTGGAGATCGCCGCATCGCTTGCCGCGGGGTATCCCCTCGACCGGAGCCGGGCGGCGATGCAACTCTCCGCAGCCGAGTGGAGGGACGCCCCGCTGAGGACGGACTCGGCCGACTTCGAGTGAAACCCCGCGCCGCGTCGCCTGCAAGGGTGATCTTGCCGGGCGAGCCGTCCCGTGATTGCCGGGGCAGAGTTGGGCCGGGCATGAGAAGACTTCTTTGTCTCGGGACGGTGTTCGCCCTGGCGCTGGTGGTTTCGAGCGGTGTGCCGGCAGCCGCCGACTCCAGTTCGTGCACGCATCACTGGTCGGACCCGCAGGTGTGTATCCGGCTTGAGGGCCGCAACGGCTGGAATGCGGTGACGGGGTTCTGGGCGAACCCACCGAAGAGCGCAAGGACGCGCGGTGTGCAGCTGTTCCTGGACGGCCATCGGTTCGGCCACGCGGAGACGGCCGGGCGGGTAGGCAAGACCGTCAGTTACACCTGGTCCGGGTTAGAGCAGGGCACCGGCGTGAAGGTATGCGTGCGCTTCGCCGACACCAACCGCGTGGCCTGTGACACCACGAAGTACATCGGCAACCGGGCCTCGCTGTAGCAGGCCGGTCCCGTTCGCGAACTCTGCAGCCGACCAAAAAGGCTGCGGCGAAGAAGATGACAAGAAGACGGCAAGCCGCAGCCCACGGACCGCGTAGAAAGCCCGGTGGGCTGCGCCGGCGAAGCCGCAGGAGGCTTCGGCACCGGCACACGCCCCGGCCGGCTGTCGGAGACCGCCCCCGGCCCCCAGCACGCCCAGCTGCACCCCGAAGGCGAGCGAGGTGCACCGCACGCGCACTGTCGTCGGGCGGCGCCCGACCATCGCAGCCCAGAGTAATCCCTAGTGAGCGTGGACTACACCGTTGGCCGGGCCTATCAGCATGCAGCTGTGGCCTGCAAGAGTGGCCCGCGCTCGCCTGGCCTACGCCGGCCCACCGGCTCAGCACCGCCCGGATGAGGCACTGGGGCGTTCCTCGGAGCGGCTTCTCCTGCAAGATCTATCTGGTGAGACGAGGGCGGGCGTCGTCCCCTGGTGTCCGCATGACTCCTGCGGAGTGAGGTGATGCCCCGCAGGTAGTCGAGGTCTTGGAGCGCATCCGCGTTCCTCCCCGAGGTGGTGACCATCCGCGTACTCGACCGGGCCGCTCGTGTGCGGACCGGGCTTACAGCTCACGCCGCAACCGCCGCTACCCTCCCTGGAACCGCACGCGCGTGCGGTGAGTCTGGCCTTATGATCACTCAGCCGCAGCGTCCGCTGCCGCCGCGCACGCTTCCCGAGACAGGCCAAAAACGATGACGAGTGAGGCCCCCAAAGCCCCGTGGGCCCTCGCCCGCGCCGCGCAGGCAACGATAGCGGCGGCCACCGTGGCGGACGTGTTCCGCGCGGCGGCAGTGCGGGATCGCTACCTCTACCGCACGGATGAGTCCCTGCACGAGTCGAGCTTCAACTCCATGATCTCCGGCTATGTCATGGTTTTGGCGATCGTACTGTTCCTCGTATGGCTCGCCCGGTCCCGGCGCAACGCTCAGGAGCTGTCCCCCCAGGCCCCGGTCCCGACCAGGGGCTGGACGATCGGTGCGTGGTTCACACCGGTGGTCCACTTCTATGTCCCGCGCCAGTTGGTCCTTGACATTGGGCGCGCCAGCTCTGCGTGCTGGAGGGAGAAGCGGGACACGACACTGGTGAACCTTTGGTGGGCGGCCTGGATCACGCACGCGCTGGTGCTCGTGGTGGCGAACTGGGTGAACCCGGGGTCGATGGTCCTTGTCACGGTGACAGAGGCCTTCATGATCGCGGCGGCCGCGCTGGTTGGACTCGTAATTGGGCGCATCACGGCGCTGCAGAGCACCGCGCTCGGCGCCACCGTGCCCATCACACCTCTCGCACAGGGGTAAAGCAGTTTTCCACTGGGCACCGTGGGGTGGGGGAGGGGCGGTGATGCTGAGGCGTCAGTGCTGGTTGACCGGCCAGATGGCCGCCGGATCGCAGCGGGCCGGGCACGCCAGCAGGTAGACCTCGTTGCCCAGGAACAGCCAGTAGGTGTCGGCCCTGACGCTGTAGGGCTGTTCTGGCTGGCCGGGGTAGACAGCGAAGTCCCTACCCTCGGGAACCTGGCAGACATACACCAAGTCCGCGCCGCATGCGCACCTGTAGTACTCGGGATCCTGCGCCCAGGACGGGGTACCGCCCACCTTGAAAGTCTGGGCCCCGACGGGGGTATCCACGAAAGGCCGCAGAGCCAGCGGCAGCGCGCACAAGGACGGTTCGGTTTCCGGGGCCGGCAGCGCCGCGGGGCTCTGAATCAGTACACGCCAGAACGGAGCCGGGTAGGGCGGCTGCGGAGCGTCCCAGTACTTCGGTACGAGCCGGCCATCAGCAAGCTGGGGGTCGGACGCGTCGTTGTGCGCACGGCAGTGAAAGACAAGGAGGTGGTCTCCGCCGAAAGGCTCCAGGTCGCAGGGGATGTCGAACTGGAAGAACAGTGCCATCCGCTCACCACAGAAGCACTCGGGCCAGTCCTGGGCCTGGTCGAGGAAGGGCCAGCCTCCCACCGAGTTCCGCGCCGGACGGACCAGCGGTTCGGTTCCAACCTCTACCGCGTAAGCAGGCAGCACCGTCCGCATCCTCCTCGTATTGCGTTCGAACATCCGCTCAGCCTAATAGCGTCCTGTGACAGCTGGTCGCGGATGAGATGGTCTTGATGTGGCCGGTGTGACCACGGCGTCGGAGCCGTCTCGGACAGCCCCGTTCACCGGGGTGAGCCCTCGCTTGTTCAGCGAGCTGGTGGGGCTGTTGCGGCGCGAGGGTGCGGACGTGGTCCGCAAGGGCCGACCGTGGGGCATTCCGCTGGAGGACCGGGCACCGCTGGTCGCGGCGTACTGGCGAACAAAGTTGACGATGCGCCCGCTCGCCCCGCTGTTCGGGGTGTCCAAGTCGGCGGCGAACCGGAGGGTGCCGGCTGCTCACCGAGGTGCTCAATCGCTGCCCGGATGTTCCCGTCACCGTCACGCTGGCGCGCTAATTCCCGTTTGTCTTCTTCCGGGGCCTCACGCGGCGGCATGGCTGCGGCCCGAGTAGAGCGCGGGGCGGGCAGCAGCTTGGACCCGCGAGCCGGGCACGGTCCGGGTCCAAGCTGCCGCGTGCGCGTCTGAGGGGGGTGACGTCTGCACGCGTGCCGTGCTCAACGCCGGGCCTGCAGGAAGGTTACGCCGCGCCGCGGCGTGGTGTGTGCGGGTCCCTTCGAAGGGGTGCAGGAGGTGTATTTCAAGGCAGGCGGACGCCGTGCCACCGATCTGGAAGTCGCCATCGACTTTTTGGCATCTTCTCCTATTGATCCGAAACGCTTCGTGTTCGCGCTCCTTGATGGTGTGTGAGTGATCTGGTGGGGGATGCTCGGACCTGGTCACGGGACGCGTCCAACGGCTACAAGACCAAAGCCGTGGAACACGCCGTCCACCTCGGCATCGACCTCGAAATCGTCCAACGCGACCCCACCACCCGCGGTTCCCACGTCCAGCCCCGCCGCTGGGTCATCGAACGCACCCTCGGCTGGCTCATGCACCACCGACGCCTCACCCGCGACTACGAAACCCACCCCCACCGCTCAGCCGCTATGATCCAACTCGCCGCCATTAACCTCATGACCCGCCGCCTCACCCCACGAAACCACATCCAACTGGCGCGACAACTAAGCCAAACGAAATAGAAACTCCGACCGGCTCCTGGCATCAGCCCAGGGACGGGCGGAGGTGGACTGGTTGGTCGCGCTGGACTCCACGATCAGCGGACTTCGTCATCATGGGCTGGGACGACATGATGCGCATCTCGCCTACGCCTCCTACATCGTGGGCAAGTACGGTCAGTCCCAGGACGCCACTCAGGCCGTCACAGTCGACGCGGCCGTGTACCAGTGGCTGGCCGGATGCACCTGCGGCAGCGCGGCAAGCAGGAAACAGTGTCCAAAGTGGTTGTCCAGCGTGTTCACCGAGTCCACACCTGCTGAAACTCTTCGGCCGGGATGGCCTCCAGCGGATCCCGTTCAGGATCGATCGCTTGGTCTGTCAGGCCGCCGTGCTCGTCCTCCAGGTGCTCCCAGCTGTACCGGTGCAGTTGGCCGGCCGAGGTCAGCTCGGCCTGCTTGACGACGATCAAGTCGCCGCGGTCGGGTACGGCCTCGATGTACCAGAGGCCACCTTCCTCGTCAGCGTGGCGGAAGTGGTGCCGCAGGGTGGCGCTCTCGTCGAGTGCTCGGTAGTAAGCCGCGATCTCTGCGATGCGTTCCTGGTCAACCACGAGTCCATCGTGCCAGTGAGCGCACACGCTCGCGCCGTTCTGACATCCACGAGTGACATCAACGACGCCGGACGCCAGCACTCCTAGGCAGCCTGCCATGGCCATCGTGCCCGGGTGGCTCCCCGGCAGTACCGAGGAGTGATCGAACTCCCAAAGCGGTGTTCCGTGGCCTTCGCGTGCCCAGCCTGGCGGGAGCCACGGGGAGCCGGCACACGAGGGCCGCACCACAAGTGCAACAGAACAAGAGGGAATAGCCGAGGGGAACCATGGTGAAGGCAGCCGTGCCAGATAGGGTCCTGCGGTGGATGCGGCTCCCGTGACGATCTGCTGCTGTGCGCGTCAACAGCAGAGGACCTGTGCCACTACCTTGCGGAAGTCGCCAGCCGCGAGTGCCTCGGCTGGAATCGTGAAGTACAACGTTCCAGCGTCACCCCAACCCCATCCGAGTTCGGTGTCCTCGGCAAGCTGGAGTAGATGGACGGCCGGGCCGTCGGCGTCGCGAGACGACACCTTCAGCGTGTACGAGGTGTCCGGCCAACCGAAGGCACAGTGACTGCCAGCGGTGTTTCCATCGAGATCTCCCATTTCGCTGAGGATCAGCGATGCTGCTCCCCAGTGCTGGCCTCTGTCGAACTCCACGTCATCGTCCTCAACGTCCCAGCAGTCCGGGAGCATGATCACCTCAGCCGCGTGGACCGGCGTCGCCGCGTAACTTCTCGCTGGTTGGGGGGCTGTAACCACGACTGCCTGTGCCGGGTCGGCGGGGATGACGCGACATATCCCAGAGTCGAACAGGTCCAGTTTGCGGTACTCCTCGTACGGCAAGTCTGGATCCAGGTAGAAGAAGTTGAGCAGGCCAGGCTGTACGGGCGGTTCCGTGCCCAGCCAGGAAGCGAGAGCATCTGTGTCCAGAACGGCGTGCAGGGACAGCGGAACACCGTTGTGTTCGGGCCAGAGGGTCTCTGGTTCGAGGAGGGCAGGACCCCCAAGCCGACATTGACCGGTTGCCTGGTCCCTTTCGGGTGAGCGGATCAGCCGAAAGCCGCGGCGCGCCATGGCAGCAAACTGCCGACCGGCCCTCTCACCGAGCCGCTGGCTGCACACGTCGTTCAGGCTGCCAAAATCGTCGAACTGCATGCACGGATCTTGCCAACCTCTGGGCGGGTCAGGGGTGGAGGGCGTCGCGGAGGGTGGGGTAGCAGTCGATGATCGTGTCGAGTTCCACGATGCGCAGGGTCCGCATGACGGAGTCGGGGACGTCTGCCAGGCGTAGCCAGCCGTGCTGTCCTGTTGTGGCGCGGCGGGCGGTGATGAGCAGGTTGATGCCGGTGGAGTCGATGAAGGTGACCTGTCGCATGTCGATGACGACGCGTGGCGGGGAGCCGAGGCGGGGAAGGTCTAGCGCCTGGCGGAGGGGCTGGGCGGTGTCGTGGTCGATTTCCCCGGCCAGGGTCAGCACGTGGATGCCGTCGGTGGTGGTGGCCGTGACTGACAGGGGGCCGGGCTCGTGGGCTTTGTTGGAGTCCGCCACGCTTGTCCGTGGCACTGTCGGAGATACTTACGGACCGGTTCTCCAGGCAGGCTGATCTGCATCCTACGGGTGAGCGCGGCGGCCGGCGTCGCGACCGTCACCGTCGGCATCCTGGGTGACGGCACCGACCCGGGAGTGACCAGGCTGGCCGCCGCCTACCGCCGGAGCCACCCCGGCATCGACATCCGCATCCGCGACACCGATCTGACCGACCCGACGGGCGGGCTGCGCGCCGGACTGGTCGACGTCGCCTTGACTCGGGCGCCGTTCGACGAGACCGCCCTGACGGTGTGTGCGCTGCGGACCGATCCGGTCGGCGTGGTCCTGCGCGCCGATGATCCGCTGGCCCGCGCGACCGGCTGCGGCTGATCGACCTGAGCGATCGCCACTGGTTTCAGTTCCCGCAGGGGACCGACCCCATATGGCAGTCGTACTGGAACGGCGGCAGGCCGCGCGAGGGGGCAGTGGTGCGCGCCGTCCAGGAATGCCTGCAGGCCGTGCTGTGGAACAGCACGGTCGGCCTGGCCCCGCTCGGACACGACCTGCCCGCGGAGTTGGCCTTGGTACCGCTGATCGACATGGCGCCGAGCCGAGTGGTGGCGGTGTGGAACGAAGGTGACACCAACCCGTTGATCCGATCCTTCATCGAGATCGCGACAGCCGCGTATCGCCGCTGAGCACCGGCAACCGGTGCTGCCGCAGGTCGTGAACGATTCGAACGCTGCGGCCCTCAGGACCGCCTCCCGAAGCGGTCAACACCTGCTTTCGCGTTCCTGGGAGCCGACCTGTGGTTGCAGTGGGTGGCGCTGCTCGATGGCTGGGGGTGGCATGTCTGTGTCCTGCACCCCTCACCGGACGGAGGGGCTGATGGCGAGGTCGGACCACACGCTGGAGGCCACAGATGTCGCGAACGTCTGCGGTGTGCCTGTGAGCTTGGCCGGCAGGGGCGGTTTGTTGCCCTTGGCCGGGTACTGCGCGAAGAGGGCGACCGTGACGGTCAGGCGGCTGCCGGACTCGGTGTGCCAGAAGGTGCGGGTGCCAGGTCCTGTGCCGGCGCCGCCGGTGTAGGAGGGGACGGCCGGTACCGGATCCGCGCTCGTGGAGGGCGCGGGTGGCGGGGGCATGAGTTTGCCCGCCGTTCGGGCGGCTGTCTCCGGCATGACCTGCTGTGTGTTGGGGTGGGCCGTGTAGACCGTGTGCCCGGTACGGGTGATCCTGGCGACCGTGTACGGCTTGGCGTACGTGCCGCCCGCGGCCGTCGCGGCGTACGCCGAGGCCACGCGGAGCGGGCTGGGCGCGGGCGTGCGCGTGAGGGAGGCCAGGGGGCCGTCGAGTTTCAGTTGGGTGAAGAGCTGCACGGCCGTGCCCGCCTCGACCGCGCCGGACACCGCGTCGTTGAACGGCTGCCGGGCGTAGTTCCCGCCGCCGTACAGGACCCGTACCGCCCCGTCCCCGGGGACCATCGCGACCACGGCCGTGTGCAGTGCCGTCCCCTTGCGCGTCGGCGGAGCGTGGCTGACCCGGTTCGCCGTCGCGTCCTGGGCGGCCAGGTCGAACGTCGTACGGACCGTGTAGCCGCCGCGGGCCAGTTGGTCCACGCTGATGCCGAGCCGGTCGGCCGCCTCCGTCGCGGCGACGTCGATCAGGTACTCGCGCTGGCCGTCGGTGTGGCCGGGCGGGTAGAAACGGAAGGCGGGGAAGGCCGCGGCGGCGCGCTCCTTGGCGCTGATCGTGCCCGAGGCGCGCATCCCGTCCAGGACCCACACCCACCGCTTTTCCAGCGTCGACGTCACCTTCGCGTCCGCGCCCGCCCGTTCGTAGTACGACGGCAGGTTGATGATCGCCGCCAGCGCCGCGCCCTGCGAGAGCGTCAGATCCTTGGCGCCGACGCCGAAGTAGTTGCGCGCCGCCGACTCGATGCCGGCCGCGCCACGGCCGAAGTACACGGTGTTGAGGTAGCCCTCCAGGATCGCGTCCTTGGAGCGGGTGCGGTCCAGCTTCACCGCGATCAGCGCCTCGCGCGCCTTGCGGCTGAGCGACTGCTCGGGCGTGAGCAGCGCGTTCTTCACGTACTGCTGGGTGATCGTCGAACCGCCCTGGCGTTCGCCTCCGCTCAACGTCGACCACGCCGCGCGTGCGATGGCGCTCGGAGAGACCCCCGAGTCCGTACGGAAGGAACGGTTCTCCGCGGCGATCACCGCGTCCTGGACCTGCCGGGGCACCTGCGAGAGCGGTACCTCCTGGCGGTCCACTGGTCCGCGCCGGCCCAGATACTCCCCGCTCGCGTCCAGGAACACCGTACTTTGGCTGACTGTCTCCGGGTGCGGCTCGGGGATGACCGTCAGCCGGTAGGCGACGACGATCGCGGAGACGAGGGCGAGCAGCAGACAGCCGACGGCGATCAGCGCGCGCCGGACCCAGCGCGCGCGACGGCGCCGCGTGCGCACACGGAAGGGGATCCCGCGCCGACGGCGTCCGCGTTTCCCGCCGCCTTCCCGCTGGCCGTCGCGCGCGCCCTCGTCCGGGCCTTCCTGCGCGTCGCCGCTCACCGGCGCGTTCCTGACCTCACTCATGTTCTCGGTCTCGTTCATGCGCCCATCCCGCTCTGTGCCAGCGCCGCGCCCTGCGCGTCGTACACCGTCACCCGCAGCCTCATCAGCAGTTGTCTGTCCTTGGGGAGTCGGGCGGTCGCGTACCAGACCATCCAGCCGGGGTCGCCCGCCAGCGTGAGCAGCGTGCCGGTCGTCGTGCCGGCTGACGTCCGCACCTCGACGCGGGCCGCCGGCCGGTCACTCCGGTAGGTGCCGGAGAGCAGGAGGCGGTCGTCGATCGCCTCCAGCCGGAGGGTGACGGACGGACCGTCGCCCTCCGGGACCCGGCTCTCGAAATCCGACCCGGTCTGCCAGTGCTCCTTGTTCTTCGTCAGCCACACCTCCGCGCCCGGCAGCAGCCGTACGTGTTCGCCGGACGCCACCACCCGCACGGCTCCCGTCGCTGTGGAGGACGAGGGCGCCGTGCTGCCGGGCGTGGACGCGGTCAGGCGGGAGGAGACGTAGGCGAGCGGCGGGAGCAGCAGCATGCCCGCCGCCACCAGGGCCGCCGTACGGCGTCTGCGGCGGCGTGCCCGGCCGTCCCGCTCGATCGCGGCCAACGGCAGGGGAGACGGGGTCAGTCCGGCCGTCGTCTCGGCGAACGCGTCGCGCAGTTCGGTCGGGTTCATCGGCGGGCTCCGGGGAGAGACGACAGGTCGCGCAGGGCCGCGAGGCCCCGCCGGGCGCAGGACGTGACCGTGCCGGACGAGCAGCCGAGCACCTCGGCGATCTCCGCGTCGGCCAGGCCCTCGCCGTGGCGCAGCACCAGCACCACCCGCTGCCTAGCCGGCAGGGCTCCCAACGCCCGGTCCAGCGAGGTCAGTCGGGACGCGGATGAGCGTCGGCGGCGGAGGTGGAGGCGCACCAGGATGCGCAGCACGTGGAAGTCCGCGTCGCCGCGCGGCACGTGCCGCCAGCGGGCGTACGCCTCCGCCAGCGCAGAGCGCGCCAGTTGCTCCGCCGCGTGCTGTTCGCCGGTGAGGAGACGCGCGGTGCGGACCAGTCGCGGCCAGGCGTCAGCGGCGTACCCGGCGAACTCGCCCTGCCGTGAGGGCTGTCGGAGGGGTCGCAGGCTCACGTCACCGTGGCCCCTCGCGCGACGGCGCGACGGCGGGTCCTGGCTCTGAAGGTCATCTGCTTGCCCCTACGGTGTGTTTCGATGTGCTACGTACGGGACCTGTACGCACGGGCGGGGCTGCCGGGTTGCACGGGACTACCGTGAATTCGCAACACTCGTGGCGCGGGCCATGACCGAGACCGTGGCGGGGGGGCATGACCGAGGAAGAGTTCGACGCGTTCTACGCCGCTGTGTTCCCCCGGCTGACCGGCCAGCTCTATGCGTTCACCGGGGACCACGGCGAGGCGCAGGACGTGGTGCAGGAGGCGTTCGTCCGCGCCTGGGACCGGCGCCGGGCCTTTCTCGCCGAGGGGGCGCCCGAGGCGTGGATCAGGACCGTGGCGATGCGGCTCGCGGTGAGCCGCTGGCGGCGGGCGCGACGCTGGCTGGAACTGGTGCGCCGGACGCCGCCGCCGGAGTTCACCCCCGGGCCCGGGCCCGAACGTGCCCAGCTGGTGGCCGCGTTGCGCAAGTTGCCCGAGGCGCAGCGAAGGGCGGTGGTGCTGCACCATCTGTGCGACCTGAGTGTCGAGCAGGTAGCCTCCGAAACGGGTGCCCCCGTGGGGACGGTCAAGGCCCGGTTGTCCCGCGGCCGGGCGGCGCTGGCGCGAGAACTGGCCGACGGCGAGGGGGAGAGGGAGGACGACCGTGTCCGATGACCTCGCCACGCGGCTGCGCGAGCTGGCCCAAGCCGGTGAGGCGCCGCCGCCATGCACGGGCGCGGACCTCCGCCGCTTCGCGGGCCGGCGCGGACGCCGCCGCCGTACGACGGCGGCCGTCGGGTCTGTGGCCGCCGCGGCGGCGCTCGCGGTGGTGGTCGTACTGAACCTCGGCGGCGGATCCGGCAGGGAGCAGAGGCCCGCGCCCGCGGCGAGCCCGACCGCCACGCCGAGCATCCGGACGGCGCCGGACGCCTTGGTCGACCTCGCCCACCGGATCCTCACCGTCGGCGGCCGTACGCTGCCGGCCTCCTCCGGCATCTACAAGACGCCCACCCCGACCGGCCGGATGACCGTCGTCGCCAAGAACTCGTACTCGACGGCCTCCCGCCATCTGGGCGGTGTCAAGCCCGGATACGACTTCAAGATGCCCTGGATGATCGAGCTGCGCGCCGAGGACGGAACCACGACGTTCATCGCCGGCATGCCCTTCGACGAGAAGGCGCCCGGCAACTACTCCGCCACCGACGGCTGGATCGGCCTGCGTGAGTCCGACGCGCGGTGGCTCTACACCCGGCTGAAGGCAGGGGCAGTGGTGGACATCGACGGTGCGGCGCCCGAGTCGGCCGACGGGCCCTCCGGGGCGAGCGGCGAAGCGGCCACGGCGACGTCCGGGGCGACGACGGCCCCATGGAGCCGCATCATGCCGACGCCGTCGCAGGTGACGCCCACGGCGAGAAGCGTCGTGCCCTCAGCGACGGGGCGGATCCGGGGCGGTGCGGCGGGCCGGGCCGCTCCGGACGGGTAGCCGGCCCCGGGCGGCGAGATGCGCGCATGGCGGGGCACGGCTGCCCCACGCGGCTCACCGCGCGCCGGCTCCTGTTCCGACACGTGCTCGACAGCCGGGTTCTGCGGCATAGGTGCGCTTACCGTGCGCATTCCGTACGGGAAGCGCACATGTACGGGAAGCGCACATGACCCTGTCGGACACCCGGGTCACGTCGTTCTACGCCCACCGCATTCCGATGGCGGAGAGCTGCTCCACGCGCTCGGGCGACAGCGTCGCGGCCCTGCTCCGCTGGTTGCCGATAAACGCCCCGAGCCGGATGGCACGCTCCTCCCCGTCTTCGCCGGTGATCGTCTCGATGTGCTTGCGCGGTACGCGCAGGTGTCCTTCGCGTTGGTAGTACTGGGTGGCGGCGGCGAGGTTGAGGGCCCACTTGTCGGCCTGCGTGCGGCGCGGTTTTGGTTTCTCGTCCTCGCCGGCGGGCTCGATCCCGAGGATGTGCTCCAGCATCCACTGCTGAACGCTGGTGAGCTTGTCGAAGCCGAGCCGCTGCGTTCGTACCCATCGGCCGAGGTCTTCGCCTTGGTGTACGACCATGCCGGGCTTGGTGGGGAGTGTGCCGCCGGTGTCGAGGTGCTGTCGGGTGAGGTGGAAGCAGCGTTGCCAGTCGACGGGCCAGGAGGGGCACCAGGCGGGGTCGATGTCGTCCAGCTGCTCGCGCCGCTCCTGCGACAGGGCTCCGGCTGCCGACTGCACCGGTAGTCCCTCGGCCTGCCGCTGCTGGTTCACTGCCGCTCGGCGGGCGGCGGCGCGTGCGTTCTTCAAAAATAGCCCTACGCGATACCCCTGGTGGGTGGCGTCGGTCGGCGCCGCAAGGTGCCCGTTCACGGCGGCCCAGCCGCGGGCGGCGGCGAGGCCTTCTTCCCAGGCGACGTCGAAGTGCGACCACACCATGCCCAGCTTCTCCAGCTGCGCGATGCGCTCGGCGCCCATCTCCTCGCGGGCGTAGAAGCGGCGCGCGTCGGCGGTCCACTGTCCTGGCGGGAACCCGGCGAGCGTGGCTGGCCACTCCTCGGCTTCCGCCTCCTGCTCGCCCTTGCCGGGGACGCGGTAGGTGAAGGGGACCTTCAGGTCGCCGTGGCGCTGGTGGTAGAGGGGGGCGGCTTCGATGCCGCGGCGCCAGTGGGTGTGTTCGGGGTTGAGGACTCGCAGGTTGATGAAGGCGGCCAGCTGTGCGGGGTCGCGCGGGGTGGAGAACTTCAGCAGTTCCCTGGCCGGGATCGACAGTCGGTCGCTTCGGTCGCCCGCGGCTTCCACGCCTTCGGTCCCGGAGCGGGTCTGGACGCCCCTGACACGGCTCCGCGCTTGCGGCTCGGCGAGTGCTTCCACGACGCGGGCGTCGTGGGCACGGAGGGCTTCCAAGAGCCTCGCCAAGCCGCCGAAAGCGCGGGAGGTGAGCATGTTGTCGGCTGTCTCGCCTGGCCCGAGCAGGACCGGCACCACGAGGGAGGCGGTCTTGCCCTCGCCCGGCTGCATGCGCAGAGCGCGGCCGACGGCCTGGACTAGGTCGGGCATGGAGCCACGGACGTCCGCGAAATAGACGGAGTCGCATGCGCGGGTGTCGACGCCCTCACCCAGAACTTTCACCGAGCCCAGGAAGCTCTTCTCGACGACGGTGCCGTCCGCGGCGATACCGGTGGAGAACTCGCCGAGCACCCGGCGCCGGTGGTCGATGCGGTGGTCGCCGCACAGCCAGTCGGCCCAGACGGTGCGCGGGTACAGCCCAGGAACGGCTCTGTAGAGCTGCTGGGCGACGTCTGTGAGGCCGGCCGCGAACGCCTCGGCCTCCTTCACCTGGTGGTGGAAGACGAGCGTCCTGCCAAAGCCTTCCTCGGCCGATGCCTTCACCAGTGCCGTCTGCAGGGCGGCGAGCCGCGCCCCGCGTACCTGGTCCGAGCTGGCCTCAGCGCCCAGGAGCTGGGCGGCCTGGAGCTGGGTGTCGGTTGTCGTGGTTCGTTCTTTCTGATCGGTGGCCGGAGGGTTGAGCTGAGCTGATCAGTTGGCTGGTTGGGTTCGGCGGTGTGCTGGGTGCTGGCGGGGTGTGTGGCGTTGCTTGCGGGCCGGGCCTGGGCGGGCTTGTGAGCTGCGGCTTTCCTGCTCTGGGTTGGTCTCGTGGGTGTTGATCAGTTCTGTTGGCTGGTCGGTCAGGATTGTTGGGCGGCTGTTGTAGCGGCATAGGGGGGGTGGGCCCGTGGATGCCGATGGTGTTCAGGAGGTGTTGTTGGTGGGGGTGGAGCTGGTCGCAGGCTCGCTGCTGGGTGCGGATCCATTTGATGGTCTGGTTGGGGAAGGGTTGGCCGGCACTGTGGTGGGTGTGGGCTTGGTGCCAGCTGTGGTTCCAGGTGACCCGCCAGGGTGGGTTCCACCACGGGTCGAGCGCGGTGAGCTGCGGATCGTGGAGCCAGGGGTTCCCGGTTCGTTTCAGGTGGTCGTGGGCGGCTCGGCGTTGTTTGTACAGCCACCATCCAAGGGGGAAGCCTTCGTGTTCGGTGAATCGCTCCGGGTCTGATGGAGGCTCGATTCCCTGAGAGGATCGAGTCATGGCACGTCCGTCCTCATACCCTGCTGAGCTTCGTGAACGTGCGGTGCGCATGGTCGCGGAGATCCGTCCGAACTACCCGACAGAGTGGGCCGCGATAAAGGCGGTCGCG
>NZ_JBWKIR010000041.1:0-43969 GCF_056432605.1 Streptomyces sp. NPDC045022 | reverse complement strand
GCCGCTCAAACGGGCCGAGCACCGCAACCGGACACCACCCGCACGGAACACCGTGACCATCACCCGACAAGGCACAACCTAAGTCACCGGCATTGCGACTAGCCCAGCGCCCGCCCCAGTACCCACACCACCGGCGCGGCCGCCGACAGGGGCAGCGCCACGCCCGCCGTGAAGTGCACGAAGCGGGACGGGTAGTCGTAGCTGGCCACCCGGTGACCGATCAGCGCGCACGCTCCGGCGGCCCCGCCCAGCAGCGCCCCCTTCGCGCCGAGACCGGTCATGCCCCCTACGGCGATCCCCGCGCCGGCGGCGGCCAGCAGCGAGACCACGACCGACGCCGGGGTCGGCAGGGGCAGGGACTTAGCCAGGACGGCCACCGCCACCGCCGCCGCGCCCACGGACACCGCGTGCGGGTCGGCGCCGAGGTACCCCGTCGCGAGGACCGTGAGCGACGCGGAGACGACCGTGGCCATGAGGCCGTACATCCGCTCGTCCGGTGAGGCGTGCGAGCGCAGCTGCAGGACCAGGGAGAGCAGGACCCAGACGCCGAGCGGGCCGAGGATCGCCGCCGGGGCGTGGTCGCGACCCGCGGTGAGCACCGCCACGTCGGCCGCCAGGCCGCCGGCGAAGGCCAGCGCGATGCCCTGCCGGGCCGGCCACATGCCGTTCAGCCGGAACCAGCCCGCCGCCGTCACCGCCTGGAGCAGCACCAGCGGAGGGAGGAGGGCGTAGGACCCGACGGGGGCCGCGGCGGCCAGCAGCAGGCTCAGCAGCGCGGTGAGCGCCGCCGGCTGCCCACCGGGCTCTATGACGGGGGACCGGCCCTCCAGGCGGGCCCGCTGGGCGTCGGTGATCCGGGCGTTGCCGGCGATCGTGGCGGGGCCGTAGGCCGGCTCGGACACCGGTCCGGGCGCCGGTGCCGGTGCCGCCGCCGGTTCCGGCTGCGGCGTCTGGGGGGCGTACGTCTCCTCGAACCGGTGAGCCGGCTGGTGCTGCCCGGGCTGCTGGTACTGCTGGTACTGCTGATACGCCTGCTGCTGATACCCCTGGTCCTGATGCTGCTGCTGGTAATCCTGGCGCTCGGACTGCTGCGGATACCCCTGCTGGTGCTGCTGCTGCGGCGGCGGATACGCCGTCTCCGCCGCCGGCACCGACGCGTGCCGCTGCGTCTCCCAGGTCTGGCCCTGCCACTGCTGGGTGAGCTGGGGGTCGTAGCCGGGCTGTGCGTACTGGTCGTAGCCCGGCCAGTCCTGCGGAGCAGCCTGCTGCTGATACGGGTCGTAGCCCTCGTGGGCGCCGCCCTGGTACGGCTGGTCGCTCATCCCTCACCCTCCTGCGAACGGCGGGAGCACCTCGACCGTGCCGCCGTCGGCCAGCCGTACCGTCTCATGCGCGCGGGTCCCGACGGGGTCACCGTCGATGAGGAACGAGCATCGCTGCAGCACACGTGTGAGTTCACCGGGGTGTCGCGCGCGCACGGCGGCCAGCGCTTCGGCGAGCGTGGCCGCGTCGTACGGCTCCTCGGCGACCTGGGCCGCGGCCTTGGCGGCGGCCCAGTAGCGCACCGTGACCTTGGGCATCTGGTTCCTCAATCGACGGCAGGAAAAAGACAAAGACAGATGGTGTCAGGCTAGCCCGCCGCGGCCGCGGCCCAGTCCCCGATGCGTGCCAGCAGGGCATCGGCCACCGCGTTCTCGGCATGCCCCATGCCCGGCTCCACCCAGAGTTCGCCGTGGTCACCGGCCGCTTCGGCGAGCATCCGGGGGTGGTCGAGGGGGAAGTAGCCGTCGCGGTCGCCATGCACGATCAGCAGCGGGGTGGGGGCGATCCCCGGCACCGCCTCGGCCGGGGAGAGCGGGACCGGGTCCCACTCGCGGTGGTGGATGCGCGTGCGCAGTCCGTAGCGTCCGACGAGGCGGCCCTCGGGGCGGGTGACCAGCCAGTGCAGGCGGCGCATGGGGGCGGTGCCCCGGTAGTACCAGCGGGCGGGGGCGCTGACCGAGACCACCGCGTCCACCGTGCCGGGGCTCAGGGCCGCGTGCCGCAGCACCACCGAGCCGCCCATCGAGAAGCCGACGCTCACCACGCGCGCGTGCCCGAAGCCGTGGGCCCACTCCACGGCGGCGGCGAGGTCCAGCACCTCCTTGTCGCCGACCGTGGAACGGCCGCCGGAGCGTCCGTGGCCGCGGAAGGAGAAGGTGACGACGGCGCCGTAACCGCGCAGGACGCCCGCCACCCGTCGTACATGCGGGCGGTCCACGTCGCCGGTGAAACCGTGGGCGATCACGAACACCAGGTCACGGGAGGCCGGCCGGAAGGTGTCCGGCGGTGTTTCGTATACGACGGCGCCGGGATCGTATACGGAATCGATCGCAATTCCGTCTGTGGTGTGCAGGAACGTCCGGATAGGGGCGCGTCTGCCTGTCTCGGAATTCGGACGAACGGTGGAACATGCCACATGACCCGCCGGACGATTGCTCATGTGGGCTATTCTGCTGTGCAGAGGACTCGGGCAGCGTAGCCCCCGGGTCCTTTTGTGCTTTCGGACGCGTTGTATACGAAGCGGGAAACGTGAGGTGACCGCGGGTGTACGGGGCTTTCGGGATCGCAGAGCAGTGCCGCACCGCACACGTCCTCGCAGGGACCGAGGAGGAACCAGACGTATGAGTTCTCTGCTGCTCCTGACCAACGCCCTCCAGCCGTCGACGGAGGTGCTCCCCGCTCTCGGCCTGCTGCTGCACAACGTGCGGGTGGCCCCCGCCGAGGGACCCGCTCTCGTCGACACCCCCGGCGCCGATGTCATCCTCGTCGACGGCCGCCGCGACCTGCCGCAGGTGCGCAGCCTCTGCCAGCTGCTGCGTTCCACCGGTCCCGGCTGTCCGCTGCTCCTCGTCGTCACCGAGGGCGGTCTCGCCGCCGTCACGGCCGACTGGGGCGTGGACGACGTACTCCTCGACACCGCCGGTCCCGCGGAGGTGGAGGCGCGGCTGCGCCTAGCCATGGGCCGACAGCAGATCGTCAACGACGACTCCCCCATGGAGATCCGCAACGGCGACCTCTCGGTGGACGAGGCGACCTACTCCGCGAAGCTCAAGGGACGGGTCCTCGATCTCACCTTCAAGGAGTTCGAGCTGCTCAAATACCTCGCTCAGCACCCGGGCCGGGTCTTCACCCGCGCCCAGCTGCTGCAGGAGGTGTGGGGCTACGACTACTTCGGTGGCACCCGTACGGTCGACGTGCACGTACGACGGCTGCGCGCCAAGCTCGGCCCCGAGCACGAGTCGCTGATCGGCACTGTCCGGAACGTCGGTTATCGATTCGTTACGCCCGAGAAGGGCGACCGGGCCGCCGAGGAGGCCAAGGCCAAGGCGGACCGGGCAAAGGCGGAGGATGCGGACGCATCCGCCGTCCTGGACGGCGCCGAGCTCCACGCGGACGCGTAGATCTCCCTGGGCAGGCGCGGAAAGCGTTCGGGCGGGGCGTTGCTTGCGCACATCCAAGCAGTGATACGCCCTGCCCGGGGCGGGTCAATCCGCGTAGACTCCGCGCGTGGCCAAGGTGACTCGGGATGACGTGGCACGGCTGGCTGGGACCTCCACCGCCGTCGTCAGTTATGTCATCAACAACGGACCCCGGCCGGTCGCCCCGGCCACGCGCGAGCGTGTTCTCGCCGCGATCAAGGAACTGGGGTACCGGCCGGACCGGGTCGCCCAGGCGATGGCGTC
The DNA here is from genome assembly GCF_056432605.1 of Streptomyces sp. NPDC045022. Lineage (NCBI taxonomy): Bacteria > Bacillati > Actinomycetota > Actinomycetes > Kitasatosporales > Streptomycetaceae > Streptomyces > Streptomyces sp. NPDC045022. The sequence goes on along the minus strand of NZ_JBWKIR010000041.1, from coordinate 40,244 downwards.
GCGGCGCACGGACCTCATAGGCCTGATCATCCCGGACGCCCGCCAGCCCTTCTTCGGCGAGATGGCGCACGCGGTCGAGCAGGCCGCCTCCGAGCGCGGAAAGATGGTCCTCGTCGGCAACACCGATTACATCGGCGAACGCGAGGTCCACTATCTGCGTGCCTTCCTGGGCATGCGGGTCTCCGGCCTGATCCTGGTCAGCCACGCCCTGAACGACCTCGCCGCGGCCGAGATCGACGCCTGGGACGCCCGGGTGGTGCTGCTGCACGAGCGTCCGGAGGCCATCGACGACGTGGCGGTGGTCACGGACGACCTCGGCGGCGCCCAGCTCGCCGTACGCCACCTGCTGGAGCACGGCTACGAGTACGTCGCCTGTATGGGCGGTACGGCCGAGACACCGGCCGTGGGCGACCCGGTCTCCGACCACGTCGAGGGCTGGAAGCGGGCCATGGCCGAGGCGGGCCTGTCCACCGAGGGCCGGCTGTTCGAGGCGCCGTACAACCGCTACGACGCCTACCGCGTGGCCCTGGACCTCCTGTCCGGGCCGGACCGGCCGCCGGCGGTCTTCTGCTCCACCGACGACCAGGCGATCGGCGTGCTGCGGGCCGCGCGCGAGCTGCGCATCGACGTGCCCGGGAAGCTGGCGGTGGCGGGCTTCGACGACATCAAGGAGGCCGCGCTCGCCGACCCGCCGCTGACCACGGTCGCCTCGGACCGCTCGGCGATGGCACGGGCCGCGGTCGACCTCGTCCTGGACGACGGGCTGCGGATCGCCGGGTCGCGGCGCGAACGGCTGAAGACGTTCCCGTCCCGGCTGGTGGTGCGCACCAGCTGCGGCTGCGGGGTCTGAGACCGCGGGTCTGAGACTGCGCAGTCCGTGACTGCGGCGGTCCGCCTTTATATCGGGCAAACAAGGTTCTGCCGGGCTTCTCAGGGAGCACTCAGGAAGCTCTCATGGTCGCGGGGGACTCTTGTGTCATGACCGAGAGCCAGGGCGCATACGCGCAGCAGCACCCCTACTCCGCTCCTGTGAACCCTGAGTGGCCGCCCCCACCGCCGTACCGGCCGGTGGCGGCCCCCGAGGCCGGGCCGAAGAAGAAGCGGGGCCCGGCCGCCCTGCTCGCGGCGGTCGCGATCGTCGCGGCGGCGGTCGGCGGCGGCACGGCGTACGCCTTCCAGGAGCTGGCCGGCGGGGACACGGTCGCCTCCGCCGGCACCACCACCAACGTGGTGCCCGCCGGGAAGAAGGGCGACGTCGCCACGATCGCCGCCGCGGTCAGCCCGAGCGTGGTCGAGGTCAACGCGACCCTGGCGGGCGGCTCCTCCACCGGTTCCGGCGTGATCATCACGTCCGGCGGGGAGATCGTCACCAACAACCACGTCGTCTCCGGCGCCACCTCGATCAAGGTGCGCACCAGCGACGGCACGAGCTACCCCGCCGAGGTCGTCGGCACCGACAGCTCCAAGGATCTCGCGCTGATCAAGGTCAAGGGCGCCTCGGGCCTGAAGGCGGCGAGCCTCGGCGACTCCGCCGGCGTCCAGGTCGGTGACTCGGTCGTCGCGATCGGCTCCCCCGAGGGCCTGACCGGCACCGTCACCAGCGGCATCGTCTCCGCCCTGGACCGGGACGTCACCGTCCCCACCGACGAGGGCCACGGCCAGAACCAGGGCGGCGACGGACAGTGGCCGTTCCAGTTCGGCGGCCGTGAGTTCAACGGCGACACCGGTTCGTCCACCACGACGTACAAGGCGATCCAGACGGACGCGTCCCTGAACCCCGGCAACTCCGGCGGCGCGCTGATCGACGCGAGCGGCCACATCGTCGGCATCAACTCCGCGATGTACTCGTCGGGTTCGCAGGCCTCCTCGGCCTCGGACGCGGGCAGTATCGGCCTCGGCTTCGCCATCCCCATCAACACGGTCAAGTCCGACCTCGCCAAGCTGCGGGCGGGCTCCACCAGCTAACAGGGAGCAAGTCAGGCTCCACCAGCTAACAGGGAGCAAGTCATGATCAAGAAGGTTTCGCACCAGGTCCCCGACCACGGTCCGGCCGACTTCGCCCTGGCCCTCTCGGTCGCCTCCACGCTGCACGCGCGCATCCCGGCACCCCGCGCCCCCGAGGTGGCCACGACCCCCGTCCCCGAGCTGATGGGGCTGCGCACCTCCGCCGCCCGCCCGCACCGCCGCAAGGTGCCGCTCAGGCGCCTGAACACGATGCGCAGCCTGAGCACGCTGACGGTCTGAGCCCCGCCTGCCCGCTCCCGGGCCCGGGAACGTGCGAGGCTGAGAGACGCCCCGCCCCCCGACCCACCGCACCCCGAGGAATCCGCGAGCGATGAGCCCCGCCGAAGGCGACCGTGACCCCCAGCGCATCCTGATCGTCGACGACGAGCCAGCCGTCCGCGAGGCACTCCAGCGCAGCCTCGCCTTCGAGGGGTACGACACGGAGGTGGCCGTGGACGGCGCCGACGCCCTGGACAAGGCCACGGCCTACCAGCCGGACCTGGTCGTCCTGGACATCCAGATGCCACGCATGGACGGCCTGACGGCGGCCCGCCGCATCCGGGGCGCGGGCGACACCATCCCGATCCTCATGCTCACGGCCCGCGACACGGTCGGCGACCGGGTGACGGGGCTGGACGCCGGCGCCGACGACTACCTCGTCAAGCCCTTCGAACTGGATGAACTCTTCGCCCGTATCCGCGCGTTGCTGCGCCGCAGCTCGTACGCGGTCGCCGTGTCGGCCGAGGCCCAGGAGGACGAGGCCCTCACCTTCGCCGACCTGCGCATGGACCTCGCGACCCGCGAGGTCACGCGCGGCGGGCGGCAGGTGGAGCTGACCCGGACCGAGTTCACGCTCCTGGAGATGTTCATGGCCCACCCGCGCCAGGTGCTCACCCGTGAGCAGATCCTGAAGGCCGTGTGGGGCTTCGACTTCGAGCCCTCGTCCAACTCCCTCGACGTCTACGTCATGTACCTGCGCCGCAAGACCGAGGCCGGCGGCGAGCCGCGCCTGGTGCACACGGTGCGGGGCGTGGGGTACGTCCTGCGCCAGGGCGGCGCCGAGTGAGGAAGCTGGCGCGCCGCTACCGGGCGCTGCCGATCCGGGCGCGGCTGGCGATGCTGGTGGCGGCGGCGGTGGCGTTCGCGGTGGCCGCGGTCTCGGTCACCTGCTGGTTCATCGTGGAGCGCAAGCTGTACGACCAGGTCGACAACGATCTGCAGAAGGCGGCGGCACCGCAGCGGCAGCGGGATGTGTCGACCACGCTGGCGACCTGCCCGCAACAGCCGCTCGCGTCCAACCTCGGCGGTTCGCGCGTCGGCTACTACTACGTCCAGCTCGTGCGGCAGAACGGCACCAGCTGTGTGTTCTCGAACTCGTCGGGGCGGGTGAAGACCGTCGCCTCCGACACCAGCGTCATCAACGACGTGACCGTCCACGACGGCCTGCTGCGCGCGAACTTCGTCCTGCGTGACGGCACCGACTCCCAGGGCAACGCCGTCCGCGTGCTGACCCAGCCGCTGACCGTGAGCCAGCTGGCCGGGCCGCCCCAGCTCTATCCGGACACGGCCCTGCAGGTCGCCATACCGCTGCGGAACACCCGGAACACGCTCAACGACCTGGCCCTGATCCTCCTGCTCGTCTCCGGCATCGGGGTGCTCGGTGCCGGCGCGGCAGGGCTGGCGGTGGCCCGGGCGGGACTGCGTCCGGTCGACAAGCTCACGGAGGCCGTCGAACACGTGGCGCGGACCGAGGATCTGGGCATCCGCATCCCGGTCGACGAGGACAGCGAGGACGAGGTGGCCCGCCTCTCCCGGTCGTTCAACTCGATGACCACCGCGCTCGCCGGTTCCCGCGACCTCCAGCAGCAGCTGATCGCCGACGCCGGCCATGAACTGCGCACCCCCCTCACCTCGCTCCGTACCAACATCGAACTGCTCACCCGCAGTGAGGAGACGGGCCGGCCGCTGCCCCCGCAGGACCGCAAGGCGCTGCTCGCCTCGGTGAAGGCGCAGATGACCGAACTGGCCTCGCTGATCGGCGATCTGCAGGAGCTGTCCCGCTCGGAGGGGCAGCGGGGCGAGCGGCTGCAGGTGGTGGCGTTCCAGGACACCGTCGAGACGGCCCTGCGCCGGGCGCGCCTGCGCGGGCCGGACCTCACGATCACGGCGGACCTGGAGCCCTGGTTCGTCCGGGCGGAGCCCTCCGCGCTGGAGCGGGCGGTCGTCAACATCCTCGACAACGCGGTGAAGTTCAGCCCCGGCGGCGGCGTGGTCGACGTCCGGCTGAGCGGGGGCGTGCTGACGGTGCGCGACCACGGGCCCGGCATCCTCGAGAACGAACTCCCGCATGTCTTCGACCGGTTCTGGCGCTCCCCCAGCGCGCGTGCGCTGCCGGGCTCGGGTCTCGGTCTGTCCATCGTGGCCCGTACCATCCAGCAGGCGGGCGGTGCGGTCGCCCTGGCCCGCGCGGAGGGCGGCGGCACGGTGGCGACGGTACGGCTGCCGGGCGCGCCGACGCCTCCGCCTCGGACGCCGGGCGCCTGAGCGGGAGCATGCCGGGTGACCCGGCCCCTCCGGCCCGGGGCCCGGTGGGATCGGTCCGGCCGGCGGTATCGGGCCGGCTGACGGAATCAGTCCGGCCGGCGGGATCAGTCCGGCTTGGGCATGGCGCGCAGACGCTCGATCTGGGTGTGGCTGAGGTCGTTCGCGCGGCGCATGTGCCGGGTGATCGCCTTCAGCTCGTCCTCGCTGTGGTCGTCGAGGATCGTCTGCCAGGTCTGTCCGAGGTCGTCCCACAGCGCCGTGACGCGGGCGACGCGCTCCGGAACCGGGGTGACCAGCACCCGGCGGCGATCCTGCCGGTCGGGGGTACGGGCGACGTAACCCCCGCGTTCGAGCCGGTCCACCAGGCGGGTGGCCGAGCCCGTGGTGAGGCCCGTCCGGTCGGCGATCTGCCGGACCGTGAGCGGCTCGGCCTCGGCCGTCAGCAGGCTCAGGCACTGCACATCGGTCGGGTGCAGCCCGAGGTGGTCGGCGACGGCCTGGTTGAACAGCACGTACGCCGCCAGATAGCGGCGGGACTCCAGCGACAACTCCTCGTACAGCCGGGCCCGGCGCGGGTCTGTCATGGGGTCCCCTTTCATATCACTGCGCGGCGCAGCGATCCCTGATAATCTCCTGCGTGACGCAGTCAATGTGTCGCGCAGGAATTCTACCTACGGGGGACAACCATGTTCACCATCGCCGTCACCGGAGCCACCGGCGCCCAGGGCGGAGCCACCGCCCGCGCCCTGCTGGCCGCCGGCCACCACGTCCGCGCCCTCACCCGCCGCCCGGACTCGGCGTCCGCCGACGCCCTGCGCGGCCTGGGCGCCGAGGTCCGCCACGCCGACTTCGACGACCGCGCCTCCCTCGACGCGGCCCTCGCCGGCGCCGAGGCGCTCTTCGCGGTCACCACCCCGTTCGGCACCGGCACCGACACCGAGATCCGGCACGGCAAGGCACTCGTGGACGCCGCCTCGGGCGCCCGCCTCGGCCACGTCGTGTACACCTCCGCCGCCCACGCCGACCGCGCCACCGGCGTCCCGCACTACGAGAGCAAGCACGAGGTCGAGCGGTACCTGCGCGCGTCCGGCGTGCCCTGGACGGTGATCGCCCCGGCCGCGTTCATGGACAACTACACCAGCGGCTGGACCCTCGACGGGCTGCGCGAGGGCGCCTTCGCCTGGCCCATGCCGGCCGGCCGGCCCCTCACCCTCATTCCGGCCACCGACATCGGCGCGTTCGCCGCGCTCGCCCTGCGACGCCGCGCGGAGTTCACCGGCCGCCGGATCGACATCGCCTCCGACGAGTGCACCCCCGAGCGGATCGCCGCAGTCCTGGCCGGCGCCACCGGCAGCCCGATCACCCACCAGGAGGTGCCACTCGACCAGGTGCGGACCAGGTCCGAGGACCTGGCGTCGATGTTCGCCTACTTCACGACGTCCGGCCTCGACGTCGACGTGGCGGGGCTGCGCCGGGCGTTCCCCGAGGTCGGCTGGCACACCTTCACCGACTGGGCCGCCGCACAGGGCTGGCCCGCGCTGCTGGCCCGCTGACCCGCCCGGCCGGGCGCGGCAGCCTTTCCGGCGGCGGGTGACGACCGATCAAGTCCACTCCCTCGACCGACATGAGCGGCTTCTCGTGGAAGGACGACCGGTTCGCCGAATTCAGGAACAGCGGCGCGGGTGCGGGACCGGCCGGCGCGGACCGTCCCCGACTGACCGACGCCCAGGCGACCGGCCAGGAGATCGCGGACTGGCTGGTCGACTGGCCGCCTGCCGCTTCCTGACCAGGAACGGGTCCGTAGGGTAGGGCCCATGCCGGAAGACTCCCCACTGATACACAGCCTGCGCACGGCAGTTGCGGCCGCGCCTGCCGACGTACCCCTGCGGCTGCACCTGGCGGAGCTGCTGCTGACCGACGGCCGGACCGACGCCGCCGTCGCCGAGGTGGCGGTCGCGTTGCAGCACGCTCCGGGAGACGCGCACGCGCGGCAGCTCATGGCCCGTGCCATGGGAGTACCGGAGCAGGGGAGCCGGCCCGCGCAGGCCGCTCCGCCCTCGCCGCCGGCCCCGCCCGCGGAACCGGGGCCGGCGGGCGGGGCGCCGCCCTCCGCCGGGTCCCGCGGCGGATTCGACTGGACGGCCGCCGAAGAGCAGGTCGGGGACGTCGTACCGCCCCGCTTCGTCGAGGCGCCGGCCCGGGCCGACGGCGACGACGATCCCGGGGACGCCGAGGCGTGGGACGTGGAGCGGCCCGGTGCCGTGCGGCTCGCCGACGTCGGCGGGATGCGGGAGGTGAAGGAGCGGCTGGAGGCCGCCTTCCTCGCGCCGCTGCGCAACCCCGAGCTGCGCAAGCTGTACGGCAAGAGCCTGCGGGGCGGGCTGCTGCTGTACGGGCCGCCCGGCTGCGGGAAGACGTTCATCGCGCGGGCGGTCGCCGGTGAACTCGGCGCGGGCTTCCTGTCGGTGTCGGTCAACGACATCCTCGACATGTGGATGGGCAACTCCGAACGCAACATGCACGAGCTGTTCCAGACCGCCCGCCGCCAGGCCCCCTGCGTGGTCTTCCTCGACGAGCTGGACGCGCTCGGCGCCAAGCGCAGCCGTACCGCGCACAGCGGGATGCGCAACACCGTCAACCAGCTGCTCACCGAGCTGGACGGCATCGACTCCGCCGCCAACGAGGGCGTGTTCGTACTCGCCGCCACCAACGTCCCCTGGGACGTGGACAATGCCCTGCGCCGCCCCGGGCGGCTGGACCGCACCCTGCTCGTGCTGCCGCCGGACGCCCCGGCCCGTGAGGCGATTCTCCGCTACCACCTGCGCGACCGCCCCATCGAGAACGTCGACCTGGCCCGACTCGCCAAGGTCACCGACGGCCTCTCCGGTGCCGACCTGGCCCATCTGTGCGAGGCGGCCGCCGAGCGCGCGCTGCTCGAGTCGGCGCGCACCGGCACCGTACGCCTGATCGGGATGAAGGATCTGCTGGCCGCGGCGAAGGAGACCGTGCCGTCGGCCGAGCCGTGGTTCGCTTCCGCCCGGAACGTGGCGATGTTCGCCAACGAGGGCGGGATGTACGACGACCTGATCGCCTATCTGAAGAAGAGGCGCAAGCTGTGACCACCGTGCACCCGGCCCTGGAGCGGGCCGACGCGCTCTTCGAGCTGGGGCGCTACGACGAGGCCAAGGCGCTGCTCGGGCAGCGGCTCGTGGAGGACCCGGAGGACGTCAGTGCCTGGGTCAGGCTCGCCCGGTGCCACCTCCGCTGCGAGCAGGAGGCGGACCAGGCGCTGGAAGCGGCCGAACGGGCGCTCGCGCTCGATCCGGAGGACGTCGGCGCCCTCATCCAGCGTTGCTACGCCCTGCAGGCCGTGGGCGGCCGTTTCGCCGAGACCGAGGGCGTCCTGCGCGAGGTCATCCGCCTCGCCCCCGACTACTGGGTCGGGTACGCGATGCTCGCCAACTGGCTGTATCGCATCAAGGCCGTCCGGTTCGGGCAGGCCAACGGCGGAGAGGTCACCCGGGAGGCCATGGAAGGCTTCCTGCGGGAGTCGGACGAGCTGGCCCAGGAGGCCATCCGCCTGGCGCCCGAGGAGGTGTTCCCCTACGAGGTGGCCTGGACGATCGCCGACATGGCGGGCAACCGGACCGTCGCCGACGAGATGGACCGGGCCATCCTCCGGCTCGACCCGAACCACCCGAAGGCCCTGGCCCGGCAGACGCGGAAGGCCGCGGCCGCACCGGGCGTCAAGGCCACGCAGGCCGCCACCCTCTACGCCGACGCCCTCGCCGCCGCACCGGACTCGGCGAGTATGCGGGAGGGCCTGGACCACGCCTCCTACCGGCTGCTGCGCGGAGTGCGCTGGCTCGCCGTGCTGTGCGTGCTCCTCGCCGGCGTCGGGCTGGACCTCTTCGCGACCGAGGGCCACAGCCGGCGCGCCCTGCCGCTCTCCGCGGGCCAGCGGCTGTGGGACCTCGTCCCCATGGCGGTCCTCTGGGCCCTGGGCGCCCTGCTGCGCTACCGCCGGCTGCGCAGCGGGGTCCGGTACACCCTCCGGTCCGTGATCCGCCGCGGCCGCTGGCCGCGTATCGTCCTGGGCCAGGCCGCCTGGGCCATGCTCTGCGCCCTGCTCCTCACCCAGGTGCCGTGGACCGAGCGGACGGTGCCGCAGTTCCTCTTCTGGGCGGCCCTGGTACCGACGGCCGCCACGATCTGGTTCGACCGGAGGAAGACCACCTGAGGACCGATCGCCCGGGGCACGGCGTACGCCCCCGCCCCGGGCGGGACGGTTCTACTGCACGACGGTGATCCGGTCGGCCTTCGGAGGCGCGATCGGGGAAGCCGGCGCCGAGTGCGCCGTCAGGTACTTCTCCAGGGCTGCCAGGTCGTCGGAGCCGACCAGGTCGTTCGTGCCCTGGCCCAGCGTCGGGAAGCCGTCGCCGCCGCCCGCGAGGAAGCTGTTGGTGGCGACGCGGTAGGTCGCCGCCGGGTCGATCGGGGCGCCGTTCAGCCGGATGGAGCCGGTGTCCACGCGGTCGGCGCCGGACCTGGTCATGTCCAGGGTGTAGGTGAGCCCGGCGGACGGCTGGAGGATCTTGGGCGCCGCCGCGTTGACCCCGCTCACCTGCTCCTTGAGCACCTGGATCAGCTGCGCGCCGGTGAAGTCCTGCAGGTTCACGGTGTTGGCGAAGGGCTGCACCGTGAACCCCTCGGCGTAGGTGACCACTCCGTCGCCCTCGGCGCCCTTGGCCGCGTAGGTCAGCCCGGCCCGCACCCCGCCCGGGTTCATCAGCGCGAGGCTGGTCCCCGGGTCCAGCTCCTTGCCGTGGGCGAGCTGCGCGTCGGCGATCAGGTCACCCATCGGGGACTCGGTGCCATTGCTGCCGATGTCGGCGGAGATGTAGCCGATGGGGCGGTTGCCTATCGGCGCGGCCAGGGTGTTCCACCGGCCGATCAGGTCCGTCATGTCCTGCGCCTTGGGCACGTCCCGGGTGACCACGTGGTTCGCGGACCTCACCGCCGTACGCGCGATGTCGCCGGTGCGGCGGTCGTAGGTCAGCGTGGTGTCCGTGTAGAGGCGGCCGAAGGAGGCCGCCGAGGTGACCATGCGGGGCCGGCCGGACGGGTCGGGGACGGTGCAGACGTACGCCTGGTGGGTGTGGCCGGTGACCAGGGCGTCCACCGCCGGGGTCACGCTCTTGGCGATGTCGACGATCGGGCCGGAGATGCCGTCACCCGCGCCCGGCGAGTCGCAGTCGTAGTTGTAGGAACCGGAGGCCGGGTAGCCGCCCTCGTGGATCAGGGCCACGATCGACTGCACGCCCTGGCGCTGGAGCACCTTGGCGTACTTGTTGATCGTCTCGGCCTCGTCCTTGAAGGTCAGGCCCTTCACACCGTCCGCCGAGACGATGCCCGGGGTGCCCTCCAGCGTGACGCCGATGAAGCCGATCCGGACGTCCTTCTTCTTCCAGATCCAGTACGGCTTCAGGATCGGCTTGCCGGTCCTGTCGTCCAGGACGTTCGCGGCCAGGTACGGGTAGTCCGCGCCCTGGAATTCCTGATCCGTGTAGCAGCCGTCCTTCGGGTGGCAGCCGCCGTTCTGCAGGCGGGCCAGTTCCTTCGCACCCTCGTCGAACTCGTGGTTGCCGACCGAGGTGACGTCCAGGTCCAGCTTGTTCAGCGCCTCGACGGTGGGCTCGTCGTGGAACAGGCCCGACAGCAGCGGGGAGGCGCCGACCAGGTCGCCGCCGGCCGCGGTGATCGAGTACGGGTGGCCCGCACGGGCCGTGCGGAGGTGGGTCGCGAGGTACTCGACACCCCCCGCGTCGACCGTCCTCGTCGTCCCGTCCGGCTGGAGTTCGGTGACCCGGCCGGAGGAGCCCGACGGGGGCTCGAGGTTGCCGTGCAGATCGTTGAAGGACAGCAGCTGGACGTCCTGGTAGCGGCCGGGACGGGCATGCCCGTGGCCCCCCTGGCCGGCGTGCGCCTGTGCGGGCAGCGCGGCGGCCAGTGCGGCGGCCGTGGCGAGAGCGGCGGTCGTCGCGAGGAACGCGGAGGTACGGCGTCCGGTGCGCCGGGGTACGGCTGGCATGAAACCCCCCTGTGGGTCGGCTGCGGTGAGTGGACCGGCAGCGCAGCCTAGGGTCAACGCGCGTAGCGCGACAGGGGGTTCATGGTTACATCCTGGTTTCCCTTGCCGGTTCCTTTACCGGCTGGGATGCCGGGACTTCCCCCCGGCCGCCCCGTACCCTCATACGCATGAGCAGCGACGACACCGTACGGGCCTTTCCCCCCCGCTCCATCGAGACCTACTCCGCGCTCACCCCCGACCAGACCGAGGCCGTGCTCGCCCTGCTCGCCGAGGCCGCCCGGGTCGACGGCCAGCAGCCGGTCTCCGAGCAGGGCCGGCTGCAGCTGCGCGGGGGCGCCCGCGAGGGCGTCTCGCATCTGCTGCTGAACATCGACGGCGAACTCGTCGGTTACGCCCAGCTGGAGGACACCGATCCGGTGGAGGCGCCGGCCGCCGAACTGGTCGTCCACCCCGCGCACCGCGGGCACGGGCACGGGCGGGCACTCGGCGCGGCGCTGCTCGCCGCCTCCGGCAAGCGACTGCGGGTGTGGGCGCACGGCGGGCACCCCGCCGCCCGGCACCTCGCCCAGGTGCTCGGTCTCACCCTCTTCCGTGAACTGCGGCAGATGCGGCGGTCGTTGAGCGATCTGGAGCTGCCCGACCCGGACCTGCCCGAAGGCGTGACCGTGCGCGCCTTCGTACCCGGCAAGGACGACGCGGCCTGGCTCGCGGTCAACGCGGCCGCCTTCGCCCACCACCCCGAGCAGGGCTCGCTGACCCAGCGGGACCTCGACGCCCGCAAGGCCGAGCCGTGGTTCGACCCGGCCGGGTTCTTCCTCGCCGAACGACGCGGGGAACTGGTCGGCTTCCACTGGACCAAGATGCACGCCGAGGAGGGGCTGGGCGAGGTCTACGTCCTCGGGGTACGGCCCGGCGAACAGGGCGGCGGACTCGGCAAGGCCCTCACCACGACCGGCCTGCGCCACCTGGCCCGGCAGGGCCTGCCGACCGCGATGCTCTACGTCGACGCCGACAACAAGGCCGCGGTGTCGGTGTACGAGCGGCTGGGGTTCACGGTCCACGAGACCGACCTGATGTACCGCGCCGAAAGCTGACATACACCGCTTGACGGGCACCTGAGGGGCGGTCGCCTTGACGACCGCCCCTCTCCTGTGGCCGGCGGTCACCGAGATCGGCACCCGCAAGCAGGGCTACATGGGCTCGGACGGCATCGTCGTCGAGCAGGGCCTGGTGTCCCGCACCGGTCACCAGCGCGCTCATCCTGGGCGTCGCCGCGCTGCTGGTGCTCGGCTCCTTCCTGGCCCTGCGCCGGATGACCGGGGCGCTCCGGACGGCCGGGGCAGCCACCGGCACCCCTTCGGCCACGGCCCTCGCGGGAACCGGCGTGTGACCGAGACAGCCATCGGGGCAGCCGCCGGCCCGGGAGCCGCCGCATGACCACCCCGGCCGTGCCCTGCCACGGCCGCACCGGCTCACCCCGGCCGCCGTACCGCCGGTGACCGGCAGCGCGGTCCCCGCCGTGGCCTTCGGCCGGGCCCGGTCCGGCGACCGGGACACGCCCTGGTCACCCACTGGACCCGGGGCCGCGCCCGTCCGCGCTGGTGCTGGTCGCCCCCGCCGCCGGTGTTCTGACCGGGCCGGCCCCGCGCCGCACCCGGCTGGGCGCGGCCCTCGCCGTCACCCTGGCCCTGCGGACGTGCCTGCGCGAGCTGTGGCAGCCGCCGCGCCGCACGCTGTCCGGATTTCGGTCCCGGTCCTCCTGACCCCGCTCGCCGCCGTCGCCCCCGTACGCGGTGCCGCGCCGCCGTACCGGCTGGGACCGGCACCGGCCCGGGTCCCGTGCGTCTCTCCGTGGGGGGAGCGACGTGCGGGACCGCCGTCTGCGCCACGGAATCCGGCGCGTGCCTCCCCGGCAGGAATCCGCCGGCCTTCGCGCCGAGGACTCCCGGGAGCCGCCCCGCGCTATCCCGCACGTCATGTCTCCGTAACCATCGATTCAGACGGGCTTGCGACGCTCGGCCAATGAAGCCCGCCGTGCCAGAGCCGTCGCCGCCCCACGAGGGGCCGGCGCAGAACGGGGCCGTGACGCTCCCGCCCGCACGTTCCGACGCGCCTGTCACGTCCGTGGCGCGGAAGAATAGGGTCATGAGTCAGCCAAACGCCCAGGCACCGGCCCAGCACCCCCAGCCCTCCGTGGGCTCCATCGCCGCGCACCGCCAGCACACCGTGGCCGCCGTGGTCTCCGACCTGGAACCCGACCTCGATGCCGACCTCGACGGGTACGAGGAGTCGCCGGGTGACGGGGCTCCGCTGCCGCAGGGACGCTTCCTCGACCGGGAGCGCAGCTGGCTCGCGTTCAACGAGCGGGTCCTGGAACTGGCCGAGGACCCGAACACGCCCCTGCTGGAGCGCGCGAACTTCCTGGCGATCTTCGCCAGCAACCTGGACGAGTTCTTCATGGTCCGGGTGGCCGGCCTGAAGCGCCGTATCGCCACCGGTGTCGCCACCCGCTCCGCCTCCGGCCTCCAGCCGCGCGAGGTACTGGAGATGATCTGGGCCCGCTCCCGCGAGCTGATGGCCCGGCACGCCGCCTGCTACCACGAGGACGTCGCCCCCGCGCTCGCGGAGGAGGGCATCCACCTGGTCCGCTGGAGCGAGCTGACCGAAAAGGAACAGGCACGGCTCTTCACGCTCTTCCGGCACCAGATCTTCCCGGTCCTCACCCCGCTGGCCGTGGACCCCGCGCACCCGTTCCCGTACATCTCCGGCCTCTCCCTGAACCTGGCCGTCGTCGTACGCAACCCGGTCAGCGGCCACAAGCACTTCGCGCGCGTGAAGGTGCCGCCGCTGCTGTCCCGCTTCCTGGAGGCCACGCCCGGCCGCTTCGTCCCCCTCGAGGACGTCATCGCCGCGCACCTGGAAGAGCTGTTCCCGGGCATGGAGGTACTGGAGCACCACGCCTTCCGGCTCACCCGCAACGAGGACCTGGAGGTCGAGGAGGACGACGCCGAGAACCTGCTCCAGGCCCTGGAGAAGGAACTCATGCGGCGCCGCTTCGGCCCGCCGGTGCGCCTGGAGGTCGAGGAGTCCATCGATCGCGAGGTGCTGGACCTGCTGGTCCGCGAGCTGAAGATCTCCGAGGCCGAGGTCTACCCGCTCCCCGGCCCCCTCGACCTCACCGGGCTCTTCCGCATCCACGGCCTCGACCGGCCGGAGCTGAAGTACCCCAAGTTCGTCGCCGGCACCAACCGTGACCTCGCCGAGGTCGAGTCGGCGTCCGCACCGGACATCTTCGCGGCCCTGCGCGCCCGGGACGTCCTGCTGCACCACCCGTACGACTCCTTCTCCACCTCCGTGCAGGCCTTCCTGGAGCAGGCGGCGGCCGACCCGGACGTCCTCGCCATCAAGCAGACCCTGTACCGCACCTCCGGCGACTCCCCGATAGTGGACGCGCTCATCGACGCCGCCGAGTCCGGCAAGCAGGTCCTCGTCCTGGTCGAGATCAAGGCCCGCTTCGACGAGCACGCCAACATCAAGTGGGCGCGCAAACTGGAGGAGGCCGGCTGTCACGTGGTCTACGGCCTGGTCGGCCTGAAGACGCACTGCAAGCTGTCCCTCGTGGTCCGCCAGGAGGGCGAGACCCTGCGCCGCTACAGCCACGTCGGCACGGGCAACTACCACCCGAAGACGGCCCGCCTCTACGAGGACCTGGGCCTGCTCACCGCCGACCCCCAGGTCGGCGCGGACCTCTCCGACCTCTTCAACCGCCTGTCCGGCTACTCCCGCCGCGAGACCTACCGCCGGCTCCTCGTCGCCCCCAAGTCCCTGCGGGACGGCCTCGTCGCGCGGATCGACAAGGAGGCCCAGCACCACCGTGCGGGCCGTCCGGCCTTCGTCCGTATCAAGGTCAACTCGATGGTCGACGAGGCGGTCATCGACGCGCTCTACCGGGCCTCCCAGGCGGGCGTGCCGGTCGACATCTGGGTGCGCGGCATCTGCGCCGTCCGCCCGGGCGTCACGGGCCTGTCGGAGAACATACGGGTCCGCTCCATCCTCGGCCGCTTCCTCGAACACTCGCGGGTCTTCGCCTTCGGCAACGGCGGCGAACCCGAGGTGTGGATCGGCAGCGCCGACATGATGCACCGCAACCTCGACCGCCGGATAGAGGCCCTGGTCAGGGTCGTCGACCCCGGTCATCGCGCAGCCCTCGACCGGCTGCTGGACACCGGCATGTCCGACACCACCGCCTCCTGGCACCTCGGCCCGGACGGCGAGTGGACGCGACACGCGGCCGACGGGGACGGCCAACCCCTGCGCAACGTCCAGGAGATGCTCATAGACGCCCGGAGGCGCCGGCGTGGCACAGCGACACCTTGACCCGACGGACCCCACGGCCGCAGCGGTGACCGGGGAGGCCCTCGCGGCCTACCTGCGCGCCCGGGCCACGGAGTTCCTCCGCGCCCTGCGTCTGCACCGGGAGACCGGCGGCAGCTCCGTGGGCGGCGCGCAGGAGTCCGTCGACGCGGCGCACGCCCTGCGCCGCTCGGCCCGCCGTATCAGCGGCAGCCTGCACACCTTCCGCCCCCTCCTCGACCCCGACTGGTCGGAGGAGATGCGCCCGGAACTGGCCTGGCTCTCGGGCACGCTGGGACTCGAGCACGCGTACGAGTCCCGTCTGGAACGGCTGCTGTCGGCACTGCACCGGTTGTCGGGGGCCGCGGTCTTCCCCGGCCAGGCGACCGCCGCAGGCGCGGGCGCGGGCACACCGGCGGCAACGGGCGACACGGTAGCCGCCGTGGCCGTGGGCAGTCGTGCCCTCAGGACGGCTCCCGTCCCCGCCGGAGCGGCACTCGACAACACCGGTGGCCCGGCCGGGCCGGCACCGGCTCCCGAACGCGGCCACCTCACCGTGGGCGCGGCGAAGGCGGGCGCCCTGCTCGAACGCCAGCTGACCCTGGCCCGGACCCGAGCCCACTCCACCGCCCTCCAGGCCCTCGGATCCAGCCGCTTCCACGCCGTCGCGGACAAGATCGCCTTACTCGCCAGCGAGGTCCCCCTCGCCCCCACCGCCCCCACCACCGACCTGCGCCCCCTCGCCGCCGCGGCGGAAGAACGCCTCACGGACGCCGTCGCCGCCCTTCCCCTGGTCACCGCGGGCCACCCCTACAACGCGGAGGCCCTGGTCCACGGCCTGTCCCCGGACCCGTCCCCCCACCCCCAGGACGGCCCCTGGCACCAGGTCCGCCTGCTGCTGCGCCTGCACCGGTACGCGGGTGAGGTGCTGAACGCGGACGGGGGTGCCTCCCCGCTCGAGCCGGGCCGCGAGCCGGGAGGAGCACCCGTGGACGTACGGCTGCCGGCGGCGGGGCAGGCCCTGAACCGGCACCGGGACGCCTCGGAGGCCGCCGCGGCGGCCGCGCAGGCGGCCCGCACCCCTCGCATCACGCCCGCGACGGCGTACACCCTCGGGGTGCTCCACGCCGACCAGCGGCACGAGGTGGAAGCGGCCAGGTTCGCGTTCCAGCGGGCCTGGCAGAAGCAGACCGTCAACGCCCCCTGAACCCCACGAGGAGGCGGTGTGAACGACACTCCCGTCCAGGCGGCGGGCTGCGTGCTCTGGCGCCGCTCACCGGTCACCGGCGACCTGGAACTCTGTTTGGTCCACCGGCCGAAGTACGACGACTGGTCCCACCCGAAAGGCAAACTCAAGCGGGGCGAGGACCCGCTCGCGGGCGCGCTGCGCGAGGTGGCGGAGGAGACCGGGTACACGGCCCGGCCCGGCAGCGAGCTGCCGACGCTGCGGTATCTGGCCAACGACCGCCCCAAGGTGGTGCGTTACTGGGGCGCCGAGGCGGTTTCCGGCCACTTCACGCCGACCGACGAGGTGGACCGCATCCTGTGGCTCTCGCCCGCCGCGGCCCGCGGCCGGCTCACCCAGCCCCGCGACCGGGACCTGGTGGACGCCTTCCTCCGGCCGGCCGCGCATCGGCGGGGGCGGGGCTGAGCCCCGTCACGGGGCCGCCGTGTGCCCCTCCGCGTCCGAGCGGGCCTGGCTGCGGGCCCGGCGGGCAGGGCCGCGCCAGCCACAACTGCATCTGGCCACGCAGAAGCGACCCTGTTCGGTCGTCGTCGTGAGGTGTTCCTGCCCGGACCGGGCGGGCTCCGGCCCGTCCTGATACGCCGCGGTGACTGCCACGGTGACAACGTTACCCAGCCTCCGGCAAGGGTTCCCATGGTCCGGCCCCGCCTTCCCCCACCGTCCTTTCCGCCTTCCGGCGGCGCGTGACGGCGCCCCGTACCCGTCGTTAACCGAACGAGGTGGGGCCCGTGACGGACGTACCGGCTGGGGGTAGGCAGGCGATGGATCGGCGGCAGCACAGGCGCGCGGACAGGACGGTCCTGGCGGTGGTCATCATGCTCGGCCTCGGTGCGGGTGCCACGGGCTGTTCCGGCAGCGGAGCCGCCGCCGAGGACGTGAAGGGAGCGGGCGACCCGGTCGCCGCCCTGCACCGGGCCGCCGACACGCTGCGCGGCGCGGGCAGCTCCAAGGCCAGCACGTCGATGGAGATGGCCGCGGGCGGCACCCGGGTCACCATCCGCGGCAGGGGCGTCTACGACTACCGGCACCGGCTCGGCCGGCTCGCCGTGATCCTGCCCGCGGACCCCACGGGCGCCTCCGAACACCGGCCCATCACCGAACTCCTCGCGCCGGGCGCCCTGTTCATGAAGAACCGGGGCGCCGGGGTGCCCGCCGACAAGTGGGTACGGGTGGAGACCGCGTCGCTGTCCGACGGCAATCTGGTCACCGGCGGCGCGACCGACCCGTACACGGCGGCCGAGGTGCTGCGCGGGACGCGTACGGCGACCTACGTCGGCAGGACCGAGGTCGCCGGTACCGAGGTGCGGCACTACCGGGGGACGGCGGACCTGAGCCGTGCGGCGCGGTACGCCTCCGCCGACGGCAGGGCGTCCCTCACGGCGGCGGCGAAAGGGTTCGCCACGGCCGAGGTGCCGTTCGACGTCTACCTGGACGACCAGGGCCGCATTCGCAAGCTCAGGCAGCGCTTCAGCTTCGTCAACGGCCGCCAGAAGACGTCCGTGGCGGTCGCCTCGACCACGCTGCTGTACGGCTTCGGCGTACCCGCGGACGTACGGCTGCCGCGCCCGGCGGACATCTACGCGGGCCGGATCGCCGAGAACGAGCCACCGCACTAGTCCGGTGCGCCACCCTCGAACTAGCCCGTCCGTGCCATGCGCGGTGTGTGGAGCCCTGCCTACCCTAGGAAACCGGTGACGGCACAGGAGAGGTGAGGCGGGTGGCTCCGGTGGGCGGTACGGCGGTTCAGGACCACGTGGCCCTCGCCGAGATCGAGCTGTGCGGAGAGTTGATCATCGCCGCCTCGGCCGCCGAGGACCGGCTCAGCCTGGAGAGCATCGACGAGGTGCTGCGGGTGGCCGAGGAGCGGGAATCGGCCGAAGTGTGAGAGGGGCGGTGCCGGTGCCGGGGGCTCCTTTCCGGCCGGCTCCGCCGGTGCTCGAGGCTCAGGTGCGCAGCAGGCGGCCGATCGCCTTCGTCGCCTCCTCCACCTTCGCGTCGATCTCGTCACCGCCCTCGACGGCCGCGTCCGCGACGCAGTGCCGCAGGTGCTCCTCCAGCAACTGCAGCGCGAAGGACTGCAGAGCCTTGGTGGAGGCGGAGACCTGCGTGAGTATGTCGATGCAGTACGTATCCTCGTCTACCATCCGCTGCAGACCGCGGATCTGGCCCTCGATCCGGCGCAGCCGCTTGAGGTGCTCGTCCTTCTGCTTGTGGTAGCCGTGCGTGGCGCCGGCCTCGGTCGTCGTCATCGCGGGCCTCCATCTCGGGGACAAGCTGCGGATACATACCCCTGCCGGGTATATGGTAACGAACTTTGCCGGGTAGGAGCCCCTTGGTACGCCCCCGTGCTGATCACTGTGTCCGATGGGCGACACTGGGGGACGGCCCGATAGCCGTGGCCGGATGATGCGCCTAGCATCAGCCTGACCGAAACCGAAGCACCCCGAGGACCACACGTGCGCTTTCGTCTGACCCCCAGGGAGACGAGCTTCTACGACATGTTCGCCGCCTCCGCGGACAACATCGTCACCGGCTCGAAGCTCCTGATGGAACTGCTCGGGGCGGACTCCTCCGCCCGGGCCGAGATCGCAGAGCGTATGCGGGCCGCGGAACACGCAGGTGACGACGCCACGCACGCGATCTTCCACCAGCTGAACTCCTCGTTCATCACGCCGTTCGACCGTGAGGACATCTATACCCTCGCCGGGTCCCTGGACGACATCATGGACTTCATGGAGGAGGCCGTCGACCTGGTCGTCCTCTACAACGTCGAGGAACTGCCCAAGGGCGTCGAGCAGCAGATCGAGGTGCTGGCGCGGGCGGCCGAGCTGACGGCGGAGGCGATGCCGAACCTCCGCACGATGGCCAACCTCACCGAGTACTGGATCGAGATCAACCGGCTGGAGAACCAGGCGGACCAGATCCACCGCAAGCTGCTCGCCCACCTCTTCAACGGCAAGTACGACGCGATCGAGGTGCTCAAGCTCAAGCAGATCGTGGACGTCCTGGAAGAGGCCGCGGACGCGTTCGAACACGTGGCGAACACGGTGGAGACCATCGCCGTCAAGGAGTCCTGAGGCGTCGATGGACACCTTCGCTCTGGTCGTGACCATCGCGGTCGCGCTCTTCTTCACGTACACGAACGGTTTTCACGACTCCGCGAACGCGATCGCGACGTCGGTGTCGACGCGGGCGCTGACCCCGCGGGCGGCCCTCGCCATGGCGGCCGTGATGAACCTCGCCGGTGCCTTCCTGGGCTCCGGGGTCGCCAAGACGGTCAGCGAGGGCCTGATCGAGACACCCCAGGGATCGAAGGGGCTGGGCATCCTCTTCGCGGCGCTGCTCGGCGCGATCGTCTGGAACCTCGCCACCTGGTACTTCGGCCTGCCCTCGTCGTCCTCGCACGCGCTGTTCGGCGGCTTGGTGGGCGCGGCGCTGGCAGGTGGCACGACCGTGCTCTGGGGCGGCGTCCTCGACAAGGTCGTCATCCCGATGTTCGTGTCGCCGTTCGTGGGCCTGATCGTCGGTTACCTGATGATGACGGCGATCCTGTGGTTGTTCCGCCGGTCCAACCCGCACAAGGCCAAGCGGGGCTTCCGCATCGCGCAGACCGTGTCGGCGGCCGGCATGGCCCTCGGCCACGGCCTCCAGGACGCCCAGAAGACCATGGGTGTCGTGGTGATGGCACTGGTGATTTCCGGCCACCAGACGTACGGCGATCCGATCCCGGTGTGGGTGAAGATCGTCTGCGCGATGATGCTGTCGCTGGGCACGTACGCGGGTGGCTGGCGCATCATGCGCACGCTGGGCCGCAAGATCATCGAGTTGGACCCGCCGCAGGGGTTCGCGGCCGAGACGACCGGTGCGTCGATCATGTTCACCACGGCGTTCCTCTTCAAGGCGCCGATCTCCACGACCCATGTGATCACCTCGGCGATCATGGGCGTCGGCGCGACCAAGCGCGTGAACGCCGTCCGCTGGGGCGTGGCCAAGAACATCGTCCTCGGCTGGTTCATCACGATGCCGGCGGCGGCACTGGTCGCTGCGCTGGCCTTCGGCCTGGTGAACCTGACGGTGCTGTAACCGGCACCCCTGCCTCTTCCCCACCCGCCCACCCTTCCCACCGGCTGAAAAGCCGCCCAGGAAGGGTGGGCGGAGTGGGCAGCCGGCCGAGCCGGTGGGGGGAGCAATGCGTGGGCCCGCCCCCGGGAGCCGGGGGCGGGCCCTTTTGCGTCCTCGCGGTGGCACCGCCATGCAGCACCGCGAGGGGTCCGTGACCGGCGTCGGCCTAGCCGAAGCGGCCCGAGATGTAGTCCTCCGTGGCCTGGACGGACGGGTTGGAGAAGATCCGCTCGGTGTCGTCGATCTCGATCAGGCGCCCGGGCTGGCCGACGGCCGCCAGGTTGAAGAACGCCGTGCGGTCGGAGACACGCGCCGCCTGCTGCATGTTGTGCGTCACGATGACGATCGTGAAGCGCTCCTTCAGCTCACCGATCAGGTCCTCGATGGCGAGGGTGGAGATCGGGTCCAGGGCGGAGCAGGGCTCGTCCATGAGGAGGACGTTGGGCTCGACCGCGATCGCCCGGGCGATGCACAGACGCTGCTGCTGGCCGCCCGACAGGCCGGAGCCCGGCTTGTTCAGGCGGTCCTTCACCTCGTTCCAGAGGTTCGCGCCCTTGAGCGACTTCTCGACTATGTCGTTCAGCTCGCTCTTCTTGTAGCTGCCGTTCAGACGCAGGCCCGCCGCCACGTTCTCGAAGATCGACATCGTGGGGAACGGGTTCGGGCGCTGGAAGACCATGCCCACCTCGCGCCGGACCGACACCGGGTCGATGCCGGCGCCGTACAGGTCCTCGTCGTCGAGCAGCACCTTGCCCTCGACGCGGCCACCCGGGGTGACCTCGTGCATGCGGTTGAGGGTCCGCAGGAACGTCGACTTGCCGCAGCCGGACGGCCCGATGAACGCCGTCACCGAGCGCGGCTCGACCGTCATCGAGATGTCCTCGATCGCCTTGTGGGAGCCGTAGTAGGCGGTGAGTCCGCTTACGTCGATTCGCTTGGCCATGTCTACTTCACTTCCAGGAATTCAGGCTCGGTCGCTGTATGGCCGCGCTCAGCGACCGGTCTTCGGGGCCTTCCAGCGGGCGATCCCGCGGGCCACCAGGTTGAGGATCATCACGAAGGCGATCAGTGTGAGCGACGCCGCCCACGCGCGGTCGTACGCCGCGTTGGCGCCCGCGCTCTGCGCGTACTGCTGATAGATGTACAGCGGCAGCGACGCCTGCGCGCCCTCGAACGGGTTGTTGTTGATGAACGGGTTGCCGAACACCAGCAGCAGCACCGGCGCGGTCTCGCCCGCGATGCGGGCGATGGCGAGCATGATGCCGGTGGTGATGCCGCCGATGGAGGTCGGCAGGACCACCTTCAGGATTGTCCGCCACTTCGGCACGCCGAGCGCCAGGGAGGCCTCGCGCAGTTCGTTCGGGACGAGCTTGAGCATCTCCTCGGTGGAGCGGACGACGACCGGCATCATCAGGATGGCCAGGGCCAGCGAACCGGCGAAGCCGAACGGCTGCATCTTGAAGATGAGCATCAGGCTGAGGATGAACAGACCCGCGACGATCGACGGGATGCCCGTCATGACGTCGACGAAGAAGGTGACCGCCTGGGCGAGGCGACCCCGCCCGTACTCGACCAGGTAGATCGCGGTGAGCACGCCGATCGGGGCACCGATGAGGGTGGCCAGGCCGACCTGCTCCAGGCTGCCGATGATGGCGTGGTAGATGCCGCCGCCCGGCTCGGAGTCGGCGACGACACCCATGGAGTGGGTGAGGAAGTAGACGTCGAGGACCTTCACGCCGCGCGAGACGGTCGTCCAGACCAGGGAGACCAGCGGGATGACGGCGAGCAGGAAGGCGACCCAGACGAGGGAGGTGGCGACCCGGTCCTTGGCCTGCCGGCGGCCCTCGACCGCGGTGGCGATGCCGTAGGTGCCCAGGATGAAGAGGATCGCGGCGATCAGACCCCACTGGACCTTGTTGTGCAGGCCCGCGGCGAGGGCGATGCCGATCGCGACGGCGACGGAGCCGGCGGCGATGGCCCACGGGGACCACTTCGGCAGGCTCGCGCCACGCAGCGTGCTGGGGCGCTTGTCCGTGACGGCTGCGGTGCTCATGCGTTGGCCCCCGAGTACTCCTTGCGGCGGGCGATGATCGCACGGGCCGCGCCGTTGACCAGCAGCGTGATGACGAAGAGGACGAGACCGGAGGCGATCAGCGCGTCCCGGCCCTGCTCGGTGGCCTCACCGAACTTGCTGGCGATGTTCTGGGCGAAGGTGCCGCCGCCCGGGTCGAGCAGGCTGGCCTGGATGTCGTAGCTCGGGGAGAGCACGGTGGCCACGGCCATCGTCTCGCCGAGGGCGCGGCCGAGGCCGAGCATCGAGGCGGAGATCACGCCGGAGCGGCCGAAGGGCAGGACCGACATGCGGACGACCTCCCAGCGGGTGGCACCGAGGGCGAGCGCGGCCTCCTCGTGCATCCGCGGGACCTGGCGGAAGACCTCGCGGCTGACGTTGGTGATGATCGGCAGGATCATGATCGCCAGCAGGACGCCGACGGTGAGCATGGCGCGGGGGGCGCCGCCCTCCCAGGAGAAGATGCCGGTCCAGCCGAGGTAGTGGTCCAGCCAGCCGTACAGGCCCTGCATGTGCGGGACGAGGATGAGGGCGCCCCAGAGGCCGTAGACGATGGACGGCACGGCGGCGAGCAGGTCGATCACGTAGGCGATGGCACCGCTCAGCTTGCGCGGGGCGTAGTGCGTGAGGAACAGCGCGATCGCGACGGCGATCGGCACGGCGATGGCCATGGCGATGACCGACGAGACGACCGTGCCGAAGGCCAGCACCGCGATACCGAAGACCGGCGGGTTGAGGTTGGTGTTCCACTCGAACGTGGTCAGGAAGTTCCCGTGGTCCTTGCTGATCGCGAGGGACGCGCGGTAGGCGAGGAAGACCGCGATCGCGGCCATGATCACGAGCAGCAGGATGCCGGAGCCACGTGACAGGCCGAGGAAGATGCGGTCGCCGGGGCGGTTCGCGCCGCGGGCGTTGCGCTTCTGCTCGGTGACCGTGGGCTGGGGCGCCGGGGGAGGTGCGTCGGTTGTCTTGGTCGATATGTCCATCGGGTTCTCCGGTCTGCGGAGCCAACCACCCCTGTGGGGCCGCGGCTCGTGGCGGCGGTGCACCGGACGGTGCGGCCCGGCCCTGTGGGGACCGGGGCCGCACTCTCGGAATCAGGTCAGCTCAGGCCGTCGATGGTGGTGCGGACCTTCGCGATGATCTCGTCGGGGATCGGGGCGTAGTCGTTCTGCGTCAGGACCTTCTGGCCGTCCTCACCGGCGATGTAGCGCAGGAAGGCCTTGGTGGCGGCCAGGGTGTCCGCCTTGTTGCCCTTGTCGCAGATGATCTCGTAGGTGACCAGGGTGATCGGGTAGGCGCCCTCGGCCTTGGTCTTGTAGTCGAGCTGCAGCGTCAGGTCCTTGCCGGTGCCGACGACCTTGGCGGCCGCGATGTCGGCGGTGGCGGAGTCGGTGGACGGCTTGACCGGGGCCTTGGCACCGGTGTCGATGGCGACGGTGGTGATGTCCTTGGCGTAGGACAGCTCGAAGTAGCCGATCGCGCCGGAGTTCTGCTTGACGCCCTGGGCCACACCGGCGGAGCCGGAGGCCGCCTGGCCGCCCTGCGCCTGCCAGGCCTTGCCGCCGGAGTACTTCCAGTTGTCCGGGGTGGTGGCGATCAGGTACTTGGTGAAGTTGTCGGTGGTGCCGGAGTCCTCGGAGCGGTGGAACGCCTGGATCTTCAGGTCGGGGAGCTTCGCCGACGGGTTCAGCTTCTTGATCGCCGGGTCGTTCCAGTTCTTGATCTTGCTGTCGAAGATCTTGGCGATCGTCGGGGCGTCCAGGACCAGGTTGTCGACACCCGGGACGTTGTAGCCGAGGGCGATCGGGCCGCCGACCATCGGCAGGTCGATGCCCTGGCCGCCGGAGCAGACCTTCTTGGAGGCGGTGACCTCTTCGGGCTTCAGCGCGGAGTCCGAACCGGCGAACGCGATCTGGCCCTGGTTGAAGGAGGTGACACCGGCACCGGAGCCGGCGCCCTTGTAGTTGATCTGCACGCCACAGGCCTGGGAGAACTGCTTGACCCAGGCGTCGATCGCGTTCTTCTGCGCGGAGGAGCCGTCCGCGAGCAGCTGACCCTTGGCGTTGTCGCACTTGATGGAGCCCGCGCTGGCCGAGGCCGACGACTTGCCGCCCGAGTTGTTGTTGCCGTTGTCGTCGGAGCCGCACGCCGTCAGCGCCAGGGCGCCGGAGACGGCGATCGCACCGAGGGAGACGGCGCGCAGCCGGTTCTTGCGCTGAAGCTTCACTTTCGGGAGTTCCTTCCAGGAGCCGCCGCTGTCGGCGGCGTGCGAAGTCGTGAGATGCGTGAGCGCATGTATGGCCGCACTCCGCACCGTGCACGGCCGAAACTAGGCAGAACAGGTGAAGCCGCCGATGGCCGGAAGTGAACGAGAGGTGAACCCCTGCCGTCAGCCCGGTGAGGTCACGGAATGCTTACGGGGAGAGCACGTGGAGGTCCCGGCGGCCGGGTTACGCGGACATGTATGCGATGTTCTCCACCCGATCCGGGGAACCCCGCGACGCATGACGTCGTCTCGTTCAGGAGAGCCGAGGAAAGGCGACGGACATGGAACGGCGTACGTTCATCTCGGGCGGGGCGGCCGCCCTGGCGACGACCGCACTGACCGGGTGCGGTGCGGGCGGAAGCCACCCCGCCCCGGCCGCGGCGCACACCGGCAAGCCGTCCGGCTCATCCTCCCTCACGACCCTGAAGTCCACCAGCGCGAACGCCGCCGCGAACTGGACGGCCCTCGCCCGTGACCTGGACGGCGCCCTGGTGCAGCCCGGTGACACGTCCTGGAAGACGGCCCACCAGCTGTACAACACCCGCTTCGACGGCCTGAAACCGGCCGCGGTGGCCTACGTCGCGCACACCGCCGACATCCGGACAACGCTGGCGTACGCCCACGCCCACAACGTACGGGTGTCGATTCGCAACGGCGGCCACTCCTACGCCGGCTACTCCTCCGGCGACAACCGCCTGATCCTCGACGTGTCCAAGCTGAACCGGGTCCGGGTGAGCGGCGGACAGGCGGTCGTGGGCGCCGGCTCAAAACTGATCGACGTATACCGGGCGCTGGCCGCGAAGGGCGTGACCATACCGGCCGGCTCCTGCCCCACCGTCGGCGTCTCGGGTCTGGTGCTCGGCGGCGGCCACGGGGTCGCCTCCCGCGCCTACGGCCTGACCTGCGACAGCCTCACCCAGGCCACCCTGATCACGGCCGACGGCACCCAGGTCACCGCCGACGCGAGCCACCACTCCGACCTGTTCTGGGCGCTGCGCGGCGCCGGCAACGGCAACTTCGGCGTCGTCACCGAGCTGCACTTCAAGACCCACCCGGCACCGCAGGCGGTCACCGCGTACATGACCTGGCCCTGGTCGAAGGCGGCCGCGGTGCTCAAGGCCTGGCAGGCCTGGGGCCCGAGCCAGCCCGACGAGATCTGGTCCTCCCTGCACCTGGCGTGCTCGCCGGGCCGGACCCCGACCATCTCGGTGGCCTGCTTCTCTCTGGGCACCTACGGCGAACTGCAGAACGCCGTGGACCGCCTGGCCCACCAGGCCGGCGCGAACGCCTCCTCCGTCACCCTGCGCCGCCGGGGCTACGAGGAGGCGATGGAGATCTACGCCGGCTGCTCCTCCTTCTCCGCCGACTCCCAGTGCCATCTGCCCGGGTCCACCCCGGGCCGCTCGCCGCAGGGCAGGCTCGGCCGTGAGACGTACGCGGCCCGCTCCGACTTCTTCGACCGCTCGCTGTCCGCCGCGGGCATCCAGACCGTGCTGCGGCAGATCAGCTCCGTGCGGGGCGGCGCGGGCAGCATCGCGTTCACGGCCCTCGGCGGCGCGGTCAACCGGGTCTCCCCCACCGCGACGGCGTTCGTCCACCGCCGCTCCCGGATGCTGGCCCAGTACATCGCCTCGTGGGGCGCGGGGGCGTCCGGCAGCACCGCGCAGTCCTGGCTGACGTCGGCCCATGACGCGATGAAGCCGTACGCCTCGGGTGCCGCGTACCAGAACTACGCCGACCCGACGCTGAAGAACTGGCGCACGGCGTACTACGGGGACGCGGCGACGCGGCTGGGGAAGGTGAAGAAGAGTTACGACCCACAGCGCTTCTTCTCCTACGCGCAGGGGCTGTAGGCCGGGCGCTCCCGCGCGAGCGCGTGGCTCAGCAGTGGCAGAGCACGTCGACGACCACGGCGTCCGGGTCGAGGTTCTCCAGCTGGTCGTCGGCCCACTCCCAGTAGCCCTCGCCGCCGCCGTCCTTCCACCGGCCGTCGAGGGTGAGCAGCGCGTACCCGGCGACGGCGCTGCGCAGTGCCCCCTCGCGCACCCGCTCGTGGTCCACCGCGAAGTAGGCGACCGGGTCGGTGGTGAGGAACGACATGCCGAAGTGCGGGTCGCCCGCGACCGCCCGCTGGGCCACCTCCTGCACCAGGGGCTGCAGCAGATGGTCCTCCTTCGCCTGCGCGAGGGGGTAGCCGTCCGGGTCGGACTCGTGGCGGGCGACGAACTCCGACAGCGGGCGGGCCGGCGGATGCGCCGCGGCCAGTGCCTCCCACG
This sequence comes from Streptomyces sp. NPDC045022, assembly GCF_056432605.1. Classification (NCBI taxonomy): domain Bacteria; kingdom Bacillati; phylum Actinomycetota; class Actinomycetes; order Kitasatosporales; family Streptomycetaceae; genus Streptomyces; species Streptomyces sp. NPDC045022. The sequence goes on along the minus strand of NZ_JBWKIR010000041.1, from coordinate 13,268 downwards.
CGGCGCGCAGGGCGTCGTGCTCCCCGACCGCCCGCCGCCGCATGGCGTCCAGGTCGAGCAGCCCCCGGGGACCGCCGTAGCACTCCAGCGGGCCGAGCGGCTCGAGACCGGCCTTGCGGCGGGGGACGGTGGCGGCCGTGAGGAGCCTGCGGTCACCGTCGTGCTCGGGCCGGACCAGGTAGGGCGTCTCGGGGTGCACGTGGATGTACCAGGCGTCCCATTCGCCGACCGGGTTCCAGTCGTCGCCGGCGTTCATGTCGTACGGCGCCATGGCCACGGCTATCGCCGCCGGCACCTTGCGGGGCGCGGTCGGCGGCAGGCACACCGTGGCGAAAAACTTGGTCATGCGCGGGAGCGTACGGCTATGCCGCGAGGTCGCGCTCCTCGGTTTCCAGGCGCTTGCGGGCGCCGGACAGCAGGGCGTCCCGGCGGTCCGCCGCCGGCCGGCGCCGCACGATCCACCCGGCGCGCGGCGAACGCTCCACGGCCCGCATCAGCGGGGTGAGCAGCGCCGTGGCCGGCGGGGACAGCAGCAGGACGACGGCCGTGCCCAGCGCGAATCCGCCGATGACGTCCGTCGGGTAGTGCACGCCCATGTAGACCCGGCAGAAGCCCTCCAGCAGGGCCAGGACGATGCCCGCGAGGCCGAAGCGGCGGTTGGCGACGAAGAGTCCCACCCCGAGCGCCATCGTGATCGTCGCGTGGTCGCTGACGAAGGAGAAGTCGTTCTTGCCGGAGACCAGGACGTCCAGGCCCCGGTGGTCGACGAAGGGGCGGGGGCGTTCGACGAAGCCCCGGATCGGTACGTTCACCAGGACCGCGAGGCCGGCCGCGAGCGGGGCCCAGAGCAGCGCGGCCACCGAGGGCGCGGCGTCCTCGCCGGCCCGGCGCCGCACGGACCACCAGCACCACAGGATCAGCGCCACCATCGCGAGCAGCAGACCGTACTCGCCCACGAACTCCATGGCCCGGTCGAACCAGTGCGGGGCGTCCTTGGCCAGGCCATTGATGTCGTAGAGCAGGTCGACGTCGGGGTTCGATCCGGATTCGGCGAGTACAGCCATGGTGCTGCGGCCCCTTCGTCGTTGTTCCGGACGCACCGGGTGTGCGTCGCTCCTGCCCCCCGTGGGTCGTAGATCCGCTTCCGCTGCACTGCCGCACTGACGTCCGCTCGGCTACGTCAACAGGAACGCACAGCCACCATTGATACGTTCCACTCTCCACCGAATGATCACGCAGACGTTATCGAAGAGAGACTCATCACCGCAGCTCAGGGGGTGGGTTCACGCTCGGTTCACACTGTCGTGGGGAGTGCTTTTGCGCCATCTTCGGTGACCCGTGTGGCACCGAAGTAGTCGGGGGTGTCGACCGGGTCGAACCGGATCACGGCACCCGACCGCGGAGCGTCGATCATGTACCCGCCGCCGACGTAGACACCCACGTGCCGGATGGCCCGGGAGTCGGTGAGGTCGTCGGAGAAGAAGACCAGATCGCCGGGGAGCAACTGGTCCCGCGACGGGTGCGGCCCCGCGTTGTACTGGTCGTTGGCGACCCGGGGCAGGGTGATGCCGACCTTCTCGTACGCGGCCTTGGTCAGACCCGAGCAGTCGAAGCGTCCGCCCTGGTCGGCGGTGCCGTCGCCACCCCACAGATAGGGCGTGCCGAGCTTGCCCTGCGCGAAGGCGATGGCGCCGGCGGCCTGCCGCGTGGGATCGATCCGGGTCACCGGAGCGGCGAAGCTCTTCTCCAGGCTGCGGATCCGCTGGACGTAGTTCCGCGTCTCGCTGATGGACGGAACCCCGCGCGCCCTTATGACGCGGTAGGCACCCGCGTTGTAGGCGGCGAGCATGTTGTCGGAGGTGTTCCCGGGCACGTCCTTCACGTACTTCGCCAGCTCGCAGTCGTAGGATGCGGCCGACGGAATCGCGTCATTCGGGTCCCAGATGTCGCGCTTGCCGTCGCCGTTGCCGTCGATGCCGTGCGTCTCCCAGGTGCTCGGGATGAACTGCGCGATGCCGCGCGCGTCGGCCGGGCTGACGACGGTCGGGTTCCAGCCGCTCTCCTGGTACAGCTGGGCGGCGAGCAGCGCCGGGCTGAGCGCCGGGCACAGGTTGCCCCACTGCTGCACGAGCTGCTTGTAGGCGGCCGGCACGGCTCCCTTGGCGAGCCCCCGGCTCCCCGAGGTCACTCCGTTGACGAGATTGCCGGCGATGACGTACACCCCGACGACGAGCAGCATGACGAAGCCCATGCCGAGCCCGACGGCCACCCCACCGATCACCCATACCTTCCGCACGGTTCAACTTTCCCCCATGCGGGCGCCGGTCAAGGCCATTTGGACGTGAAGTGGCGTCATTTCACAAGCGGCGGCGCGGAGGTGACCCTTTCTCAGGAGCCGTCGGTGGCGTCCTCGTACAGCTCCGCCGCCTCTCTCCCCAGCACCACGCTGAAGGAGATGTCGGCGGTGGCGCCGCCCTGTTCGTGGCCGCCGAGGATGCCCACGACCTGGCTGTCGCCGTTGATCCAGGGGCTGCCGCTGGTGCCGCCCGTGAAGTCGGGGCAGGCGATGCGCTGCTGGGTGCCGCTGTGCGGGGCCGGCCTGTTGGTGCAGCTGATGGGCGCCTCTCGGGAGTCCGGGTAGCCGGTGACGGTCACGGCGGTGGCACCGGTGGCCACCCCGGCCGTGAGCCGGTTGGCCCCCACGACGTCCTCGATGTGCCTGCCGTCCAGTTCGGCGACGGTGGCGAACGCGAGGTCACTGTCCTCGTCCTGGCCCTTGACCCACCCGTCGGGCACGAAGCGCCGCGTCACCTTCCACACCCCGTAGGGCGCCCGCCCGTTCCGGTAGCCCGGCGCGAACACCAGGTCGCCGGCGACGCCGGTCACGCAGTGCGCGGCGGTGACGATGAGATCGCCCCGCGGGCTGTGCACCACCGAGGCGGTGCAGAAGTGGCCCCCGGGCAGCCGGGGCGCCCGATCCGCCCGGTGCACGCCGAAGAGCGCACCTATCCGCACGCTGTGCCGGGACGCGACGGCATCGGCGGTGACCCCCAAGGGTCCGCGACCGTCGTCGGCGGCGGCCACGGACGCCGAGGTCAGGGCGAGCAGCACCACGGCGCCCAGCAACGCGGGACGCGAGGTCGGCGAGACGCGTGAGATGCGTGAGATGCGCTTCATCGGGCCCCACTCTGTCCCACGGAGGTGAGAAATCCGCTCCGACGTCACTGAGATTTTGCTGTGAACCCCTGGTGCCCCGCCACCGCAGCCTTGAAAAGCCCTGGCAGAACCGGGCGGCGCGGATCACAACGTGGCCGTCGTCCCGCCCTCCACCGTTTCCGCCGGTGTGGTCTCGGGCCGCGGAACAGACCCGTCACCGCGTCACCGCTCCGCCGCCGCGAGCCCCCACTCCACGCCCGTCAGCTCCTCCGACAGCGTCCACAGCCGCCGGGCAGCCTCCGGGTCGCTCGCCGCGGTGCTGCGGCCGACCAGGGTGGGAGCACCGCGCATCTCACCGGGGCCGCCGGGGCCGACGTACGACGCGCCGGGGAGGTCCTGGGTGGCCGCGTAGAGGGTGGGCAGGGCGCCGGCCTTGTCGTCCTGGGCCAGGAAACGGTTGCCGATCTGCATGGCGATACGGGCGACGGGGTTGGCGGCGTGGCTCTGGAGGTTCGTGGCCGCCCAGCCGGGGTGGGCCGCGAGGGCGCGGACGGAGGAACCGGACTCGGTCAGGCGGCGCTGGAGTTCCAGGGTGAACAGGAGGTTCGCCAGCTTGGACTGGGAGTAGGCGCGCTGCGGGGTGTAGCGGCCGGTGAGGTTCGGGTTGTCGAAGTGGATCCTGCGGTCGCCCATCCGGTGTGCGGCGGAGGAGACCGTCACCACCCGGTCGCCGACATACGGCAGCAGCAGGTTGGTCAGGGCGAAGTGACCGAGGTGGTTCGTCCCGAACTGCATCTCGAAGCCGTCGACGGTCCGCTGCTCCGAAACCAGCATCACGCCGGCGTTGTTGATCAGCAGGTCCAGCGGGCGGTCCCAGGAGGCGGCGAACTCGCGGACGGAGGCCAGGTCGGCGAGGTCGAGCCGGCGCACCTCCGTGCTGCCGGTCACGCGCGCGGCGGCGGCCCGGCCACGCTCGGGATCCCGTACGGCGAACACCACGTGCGCTCCCGCGCGGGCCAGCGCGTCGGCGGCGGCGAAACCGATGCCGCTGTTGGCGCCGGTGACCACGGCCGTGCGGCCGGAGAGGTCGGGGAGGCGGGTCGCGTTCCATGAGCGCGCGGTGCGCGCGGCGGTCTTGTCAGCCATGCCCCTGAATGTAGACGGCGCCAACAATGCTGTCAATGACAACAATGGTGACGCCGCCTACAAAGCTGACGCTGACTACATTCCGATACGATGGCCCACATGCCCGAGAACCGCCGCTACCACCACGGAGACCTGCGCGCCGCCCTCCTGACGGCCGCCGAGCGGACCCTGCGCGAGCGCGGCGCCGGCGCCCTCTCCCTGCGTGAGCTGGCCCGCGAGATCGGGGTGAGCCACGCCGCCCCCGGCCGGCACTTCAAGGACAAGCAGGCCCTGCTCGACGCCCTGGCCCTGGCCGGGTACGAACGGCTCGCCGGCGCCCTGGAGGCCGTGGACGACGCGAGGCTGCCCCTGGAGCCGCGACTGGCCGGGCTGGCGAAGGCCTACGTCGGGTTCGCCGTCGAGAACGCCACGCTGCTGGAGCTGATGTTCACGCGCAAGCACGACCCCGACGCCTCGGCGCACCTCGCCGACGCCGTGGACCGATCCGTCGGCTCCTTCATGCGGCTGGTCGCGGACGCCCAGGCACGCAACGAGATCGTCGCCGGCGACCCGGAACGCATCACCCTCGTCGCCGCCTCGAGCCTGCACGGGCTCGCCGCCTTCGCCGCCAACGGCTCGATCCCGCCGGAGCAGGTCCTGACCGGCCTCGACGAGCACGTACACCACCTGCTGAACGGCCTCAAGCCCCGCTGACCGCCACCGGGCACGTCACGGAGCACGGCATCATCCGTCACCACCCGTGAGAACATCGTCCCGACGCCTCACCCGACCAGCCGTCAGAAACGTGCCAGGCCGTAAAGAGGGTCAACGACGGAACCACACGACAGGTTCCGGTCTGACCTCGTTGCCCGGCGTGACCTGCCGTGATACACAGAGTGACCGTACGTGCCATTCGTACGAAACCCGCCAGTCAATGACGTCAAGTCGACATACGTTGGCGACGTTGTCGGCGACAATGAGTCCTGACCTCTGCACACCGCAGGGGCGCTCGCGGAACTACCCACCAGGGGCGGTGATTTACATGCTCTTCGCGGCCGACAAGGGAGACATCAACACCATCATCGGCGGGATCGCTCCGGACTGGGGCCCCTTCGGCACCCTGGGCAACGAGGCCAAGGTGATGATCGAGGTGGTCATGGCCGTAGCCATCCTCCTCTGCCTCGGCATCGCGGTATGGGGCGCGGCCAAGCAGCGGATCGGCGCGACGGCCCTGCGCGACACGTTCAGCGCGGAACAGGGCAAGGGGCTCATCATCGCCGGCCTCACCGGCGTCTTCATCATCGGCTCCCTAGGCACACTGTTCACCATCGTGTACGGCATGGCGGTCTGACGCCCTTTCCGCTCGCCTTCCCTCCCGGGCACGCCCGGGTGCCCCCTCCACCCCACCCACCCGTCGTGCCCACCGGCTGAGGTTGCGTCTCCCTGATGTCGAGTCACCACACCGCGCCCGCGCGGGAACCAGCACGGCTACCGTCGTATGTCCACGAGGTGGAGGGGGCGCACGCGGCATGAGTCCGGGAGACGAGCAGGGTTACACCGACTACGGCGACACGGGCCACACCCGCACCCGCCTGCCCGAGGGCGACCCCTACGGCGGCGCCCCACGCCGGGGCGCCCGCCGCTCCTCCTCCCGCAGCCTGGTGACCGTCGTCGGCGTGGTAGTCCTCCTCATCGCAGCAATCGCCTTCGCGAACCGGGGGGACGATTCAACTGCCGACGGCGCGACGGCGAAGGACGACCAGCCGAGAGCCGCATCGACGGCAGCCAGCGGAACCAAACCGGTGGAGACGAAGACCGGCAACATCCCCTCGGGCTTCGCCCACACGGAGCAGGGGGCGCAGAGCGCCGCGGCGAACTACGCCTCGGCTCTGGGATCTGACGGCATGTTCAACACTGCTCTACGCCACCAGATCGTGCAGACCATCGCTGACCCCAGCACCGCGAGCAGCATGCAGTCAGGATTCGACGCCGACTACTCGGCCGCGTTTCTGCAGAAGATCGGTCTCAACGCCGACGGCAGCGCGCCCAAGGGCAGCACTTTCGTGAACCGCACGATGCCGATCGGCACCAAGGTCACGTCATTCAGCGACAGTGCGGCCACGGTCTCGGTCTGGTGCAACGGCCTCTTCGGGCTCGCCGGCGACAGTTCGACCAACCCGGTGACCAGCAGTTGGTTCACCGTGACCACGAAGCTGAGCTGGAACAGCGGTGATTGGAAGGTCCGGGAATCCAGCCAGAGGACCGGTCCCACTCCCGTCACCGGTGACACCCCTGTGTCCGGGGCCGACGAGATCAGCAAGGCGGTCCAGCAGTTCGGAGGCTTCACATATGCCCGGTAGCCAGCACCGCGCGCTCAAGCTCACCGGCCTGGTGGCCGCCGTCCAGACAACCGTCGTGCTCTTGGCCACGAGTGCGGTCGCAGCCCCCAAGCCGACTCCCTCCAAGAGCGACGACCCGTGCTCGCTGATCGCAGGGCCTGCCAAGAAGTACTGCGAGAACGGCAGCGGCGCCTCCAACAAAGGCCTCACCGGCACCCCCAGCAATCCCCTCACCGACACCCTCGACCCCCTCTCCTCCCTGGCGAAGGGGTGTGCTGACGCTGCCTCCTGGACCATCGGGAAGCTCAGCAAGGCCGTGACCGAAACCGCCACCGTAGATTTCACCAACGCCAAGTTCCTGCAGCAGTACGCCGTCGTGTTCGCCGCGTCGACGATCCTGACCCTCGTGCTGTGGCTGCTGGCCGTGGCCAAGCGAGCCGTGCGCGGCGTGCCCCTCACCACCGCCATCTCCGAAGCCGTCGGCTTCCTGTGGCTCACCGTGCTCGCCTCCGCCTTCACCCCGCTGATCCTCTACACCGTCGTATCGGCGACGGACGGCGTCACGGACGTCCTCGCGAAGGCCACCGGCGACCAGACCGACACCTTCTTCGGCACCTTCTCCGGCGCCCTCGGCAAGGGCACCGACATCGGCGGCGGACCGATCATGCTGATCGTCGTCTCCCTGGTCAGCATCCTCGCCGCCGGCATCCTCTGGCTGGAGCTCGTCATCCGCGCCGCCCTGCTCTACGTCGGCGCCCTCCTCGGCACCGTCGTCTACGCGGGACTCGTCGACAAGAACCTGTGGGGACACGTCCGCCGCTGGGCCGGCGTCATGATCGCCGTCATCCTCGTCAAACCGGTCATCGTGATCGTGCTCGGCCTCGCCGGGGCGCTGTCCGGCGACAGCGGCCCCGACGCCTTCTCCGCCGTCGTCTCCGGCCTCGCCATCATCCTGCTCGCCATCTTCGCCAGCGCGATGATCTACCGCTTCGTCCCCGGCTTCGGCGACGAGATCGCCGGCTCCCGCAGCAACCGCATCATGCAGGGCGCCGAGGGCAAGGCCGCCGCCGTCATCAGCTCCCCCGCCACCCTCGTCGCCCAGGGCATCAAGACCCACAGCACCCGCGCCGACAGCGGCGGAGCACAAGGACAGTCCAGCAGCCCCCGCCCGGCCAACCCAGCCGCCGGCGGTGTCGCCGCCCACAGCAGCCGTACCCCCACCGGGGGCGGCGGAGCCGTCCCCTCCGCCACGCCCGCGCCCCGCGCGCCCAGCCCGGTCAACACCCCGCACGCCAGCAACACCCGCAACAACCGCTCGGGAGGTGAAGGGCGTTGACGACCGAGTCCCACCTGTCCCATCCGGTCACGCCCCGCCGTACGTATCTCATCGGCCGCGCCCGGCCGAACGCGATCGTCGGCCGGAACCGCGAATCCGGCGAGATCGCACTGATCATCGCCGGCGCGTTCCTCGGCATGATGTGCGGACTCCTCGTCCCGGTCCTGTCCCTGCGCATCGTCCTGCTGATGGGCTTCCCGCTGCTCGCCCTCGCCGCGGTCTACGTGCCGTACAAACGCCGCACCTTCTACAAGTGGTTCGAGATCAACCGCAGCTACAAGCGCACCGTCAAGCGCGGAACCGCCTACCGGTCGAACGTCATGGAGGCCGGGACACGCCTCGACGGACGGGAGGTGGAGATCGGCCCGCCCCCGGGCATCGGGCGCATCTCCTGGCTCGCCGCTCCCTTCGGGCCCGACGAGATCGCGGTACTGCTGCACGCCGACCGGAAGACGGTCACAGCCGCCATCGAAATCGAAGGCCCCGGCGTCGGCCTACGCGACTCCGAGGACCAGGAAGCCCTGGTCGACCGCTTCGGCACGCTCCTCAAGCACGTCGCCAACGGAGACGGCTTCGTCACCCGGCTGCAGATGCTCGCCCGCACGCTCCCCGCCGACCCGGACGCGCACGCCAAGGACGTCGCCCTGCGCGGCGACAACCGCTCCCCCGACTGGCTGCAGCGGTCGTACGACCAACTGGCGTCCATGGTGTCCACCAGCAGCGAGCAGCACCGCGCCTACCTCGTCGCCTGCATGCACTACAACCGCGAACTGGCCGCCGAGGCCCACGCCATGGCACGGGCCGTCCGCGCCCACGGCGGCAAGGTCGACCGGGACGCCGGGCTCGCCGTCGTCATGGCCCGCGAGCTGACCGACATCTGCTCGCGGCTCCAGGAGGCCGACATCCGCGTACGGCAGCCGCTCGGTCAGGGGCGGCTGGCCTCGCTGATCCACTCCATGTACGACCCGGACCATCCCATCGACCACATCCAGGCGATGACCAAGCGCAACGCCTGGCCGGCCGAGCTGGACGCCATGGAGCCCACCTACCTCCAGGCCAAGACCCGGGAGTCCAGCACCCGCGCCCCCTGGTGCCACGCGACGGCGTGGGTGAAGGAGTGGCCCATGACCCCCGTCGGTGTCAACTTCCTCGCCCCCCTCCTCGTCCACACCCCGGACGTCATCCGAACGGTCGCCGTGACGATGGATCTCGAGCCCACCGAGGTAGCCATCGAACGCATGCTGACCGAGAAGACCAACGACGAGGCCGAGGCCTCCCGCGCCGCCAAGATGAACCGCACGGTGGACCCCCGCGACATCGCCGCGCACAACCGCCTCGACCAGCGGGGCGAAGACCTCGCCAGCGGCGCGGCAGGCGTCAACCTCGTCGGCTACATCACCGTCTCCTCCCGCACCCCGGAGGCCCTCGCCCGCGACAAGCGCACGATAAGGGCCTCCGCCGGCAAGTCGTACCTCAAGCTGGAGTGGTGCGACCGTGAGCACCACCGCGCCTTCGTGAACACACTTCCCTTCGCCACCGGCATCCGAAGGTAGGGGCTGATTCGCCGATGCGGGATCCGCTGTCCGTCCTCACCGACGCCTTCACCGCCTTCCTCTTCGGGAAGGTGGAGACGACCCGGCTGCCGGTGCGCACCTCCACGGGCCAGGCCCAGGCGGTGTATCTGCCCACCGCCGCGCCCGGCCTCGGCGACTCCGGCGTCATCATCGGCCGCGAGGTGTACTCCGGAAAGGGCTACATCTACGACCCCTTCCAGCTCTACGGCCAACAGCTCCCGGCCCCCCACTGGCTCGTCCTCGGCGAGTCCGGCAACGGCAAGTCGGCGCTGGAGAAGACGTACGTCCTGCGCCAGCTGCGGTTCAAGGACCGCCAGGTCGTCGTCCTGGACGCCCAGGGCGAGGACGGCGTCGGCGAGTGGAACCTGATCGCGCAGGAGCTGGGGATAACCCCCATCCGGCTGGACCCGACGGCCGCCCTGGACATGGGCATCCGGCTCAATCCACTGGACCCGGCGATCACCACCACCGGCCAGCTCGCGCTGCTCCGGACGATCATCGAGGTGGCGATGGGCCATGGCCTGGACGAACGCTCCGGCTTCGCCCTCAAGGTCGCCCACTCCTACGTCAACGAGACCATCGTCGACCGCCAGCCCGTCCTGACCGACATCGTCGAACAGCTACGGCACCCCGAACCGGAGTCCGCCGAGGCGATGAACGTCGCCATAGACGACGTACGGGCCTGGGGACTCGATGTCGCCCTGGTGCTGGACCGGCTGGTCGACGGTGACCTGCGCGGCATGTTCGACGGCCCGACCACGGTCGGCATCGACCTGGACGCCCCGCTGATCGTGTTCGACCTGTCCCACATCGACCGTAACTCCATCGCCATGCCCATCCTCATGGCGATCGTCGGCGTGTGGCTGGAGCACACCTGGATCCGCCCCGACCGCAAGAAGCGCATTTTCCTGGTCGAGGAGGCCTGGCACATCATCAACAGCCCCTTCGTGGCCCAGCTGTTCCAGCGGCTGCTGAAGTTCGGGCGACGGCTCGGCCTGTCCTTCGTGGCGGTCGTCCACCACCTGTCCGACGTGGTCGACGGGGCCGCGGCGAAGGAGGCGGCGGCCATCCTGAAGATGGCGTCGACCAGGACGATCTACGCCCAGAAGGCGGACGAGGCGCGGGCCACGGGCCGGGTGCTGGGTCTGCCCAGATGGGCGGTGGAGATCATCCCGACCTTGACGCCCGGCATCGCCGTCTGGGATGTCAACGGCAATGTCCAGGTGGTCAAGCACCTGATCACGGAGACGGAACGCCCACTGGTCTTCACCGACCGCGCGATGACCGAGTCCTCCGCCGACCTCATGGCCGACGACGCCCTGCGCGCCGCCGAACTGGAGGCCGAGCAGCGGGCGGCGGCCTTCGTGGAGCAGCACCTGGGCGACTCCGAAACGACGGTGGCGTAGGGGGACGGCGTGAGACCGGACGCTCGCGACCGCAGTGACGACCGGCGGGAGGGCCAGGGCGGCATCCCCGACGGCCTCCTGATCGGCCTACTCGCGTTCCTCCTCGGCATGACCGTGCTGGTGTGGACGGCCACGGGCCTGGCCGCCCTCGTCGCCCAGGGCGCCTGGCCCGACGGCGTCACGTTCACCCGCACCCCCCTGGCCATGCGCCACCTCATCGGCCGACCGCACGACCTCGCCGGCGCCTGGCCGGACACCCCCGCGGCCCAGCTGTCCGGCTGGGGCCTGTTCTGGGGCCTGTTCATCGGCCAGCTGATGACCCTGTTCGTCCTCGCCATGTTCGTGATGGGAGCGGTGGCACGCCGGCGAGCGGGTAAGGCCGGACGGCGAGCGGAGCAGGCCGCGGCGCCGGACCGGGAACCGGAAACACGGGCGCCGAGCCAACCCGGGCAACACCGGCAACGATACGAGGTTCCCGTCCCCCGCACGGAGCCGGAGCCCCGGCCGACCGAGCCGGCCCTGGCAGCGCAACCGGCGGAGCAGGCCCTGGCAGCGCGGCCTGCGGAGCCGGTTCAGGAGGCGGCTGCGTCGCCGGCCCCCTTGGGCGCCGCCCCGGGCGACGGTGAGCGGACGGTCGGGTGGGAAGCGCACCGCACCGAAGGCACGGTGCGCTACGGACCACCCGCGGTCCGCCACTCATCCGCGGCCCAGGCCATCCAGGACGCACAGGGCCCCACCCTGGTGGTCACCTCGAACCCCGCCCTCTGGCAGGACAGCAAGGACGCCCGGGCCAAGCTGGGCCCCACCCTGCTCTACGACCCCACCCACCTCTGCGACACCCCCGCCCGCCTCCACTGGTCCCCCACCACAGGTTGCGAAGACAGACAGACCGCCCTGCGGAGAGCCACCGCCCTCCTGAGCCCGGTCCAGCCCACAGCGAAGATCGACCAGGCGGTGGCCGATACGGCGATAACGCTCCTGAGGAGCTACCTCCACGCCGCCGCCCTGGAAACCCGCACCATCCGCCACGTCCACCGCTGGTCCCAGGGCAACCAGATCCAGGACGCCGTACGAACCCTCCGTACCCACCCCAAGGCCGCCCCCGGCGCCGCGGGCGAGCTCGAGGCCGCCCTCACCGCGCACCCCGAACGCCGTGACATGGCCCACGAGTTGACGAGCCGAGCCCTGTCCGCCCTTTCCACGGTCAACATCCGCGAGGCCTGCACTCCAAACCGAACTGATGCGCTCGCCTTGGATTCCTTCGTCCACGAAGGGGGCACGCTTTATGTGGTCGGTGAATCCATCGAGGACCCCCGGAGCAACCCCGGCGCGATGCCGCTCCTGACGGCCCTCGTCTCAAGCGTGGTCGAGCACGGCCGGCGCATGGCCGAACGGTCATCCTCCGGTCGGCTCGACCCACCACTCACCCTGGTCCTGGACGACATCGCGGCCGTCGCCCCCTTCCCGGACCTGCCGGGCCTCGTCGCCACCGGAACCGACCAGGGCCTTCGGACCCTCGCTCTCCTCCGCTCCCGCGAACAGGCCCGCTCCCGCTGGCCGCACCAGGAACTACCGGTATAAGACCGGTTTCCCGAAACCCCGGCCCCGGAACACGAGCCCCGGAACTACCGCTCCAGAACGAACTCCATCTCGTTCTCGCCCTCGTCCTTCGAGAACGCCACGACCAGCCCGCTGGGCACGAACCCCACCTTGCGGTACGCCCCCTGCGCCCGCGCGTTGTCCGCGTGCACGAACAGCCGCACCCGCTCGGCACCGCGCTCCCACGCCCACGCCACACCGGCGTCGACGAGTGTCTTGATCAGCCCGTTTCCGCGGTGCTCGGGCCGTACGAACACGCCGACCACATGCCCCTGCCGGCGCTCGACCGGGTGCCCGGCCCAGTCCGTCGTGCCGGCCTCTTCGACGAGCACGGTGACCGTACCGGCCCAGGTCCCGTCCGGTGCCTCGGCGATGACCTGCCGTGCCGACTCCGACCTCTCTCCGGAACCGATCGCCCGCTCCTGCCAGAACGCGTCCGACTTGGCCGAGGCCTCCTCGTACGTCTCAAGGAAGGCGAGATGCGCGACCGGGTCCCGTAGGGCGTCCAGGCGCAGCCGCTTCACGGCGGTCCACTCGTCGGGACGTATCGCGCGGACAAGGTAGTCATCGCTGTTCGAGGTGCTCATGCGGCCACCGTAGCCCGCACCCCGGGCCCGCTCACCCGAATATTCGAGGCTGAACGCAGAAAACCCCCGCATCTTTCGATGCGGGGGTTTCCCTAAAATTTGTTCGGCGGTGTCCTACTCTCCCACAGGGTCCCCCCTGCAGTACC
>NZ_JBWKIR010000040.1:0-45078 GCF_056432605.1 Streptomyces sp. NPDC045022 | reverse complement strand
AGCTTCCTGCGGCCCTGGGCCACCGTCCGGGTCTTGCGGATCTCGAACATCGCACCCCTTGAGCTGGGGTGTTGCGACGACCACTAGAACTCAAGCTCAGGGAGCGGGGCCTTCGTCGCACACGTGTCCTCGGCGCCGGGGGTCAGCCCTTCCAGGCGCGGGCCACCCGGTCGTCCCGTACCTCGAAGTTCAGCCGCCCGGTCCGGTACTCCATGGTGATGATCGCTCCCGGCGGCAGCGACCGCACTGTCGACCACCCCCGCTGCCGAGCAAGCCGCTCGGCGTGCGCGGCGTCGAGGCCGACGTACCCGTCCGGACTGTCCTGGGGCTCCGCTGGCGGAGTGGGAATCGGTGCCATGCCGTCACGCTAGGCCGCATCCGGCGGTGACGGAAGCCGGGCACGGCCGGGTAAGAGAAAGGTCCGCCCCCGGTCACACTTCTGTCACAGCCGCCCGGCCCGTGTTTCACCCCCCTGACATCGACCGCGGCGGCAACGGGCGTCACACGTACGGGGGTTTCTGTACGGCTTACCGGGGTAATCGAACAAAATTCACGCGTGTCGGAGTGCCTCTCCGAATTACCCGGCGGAAAGTGCCGCAGTGGGGATCGGGGCGGGCCCGGGGCGCGATTCCCCCGGCAATCGACCGCGGCGTCCCGGCAGCTGACGCCGCATAGGAATTTCACGGATTCGGCACATATCCGCCGTACGCCGTCTGCCGGAGCCCACGGCCCCGCGAGCAACATGAGTCAGCTCGCGGGTACGCGTCCCGCGGGCTGCGGCGGGCCCGGGCGCGACGAGCGAAGGGGCGAGCGAGCGATGGGGACCGAGACCGTACGGGCGGCGGCACGACCGGTGCGGGGCGGCCGGCTGGTCGTCGACTGGCTCACCACCACCGACCACAAGAAGATCGGTCATCTCTACCTGATCACGGGGTTCGGCTTCTTCCTGGCCGGCGGGATCATGGCGCTGCTGATGCGCGCCGAACTGGCCCGGCCGGGACTTCAGCTCATGCGCAACGACCAGTACAACCAGCTGTTCACGCTGCACGGCACGATCATGCTGCTGCTGTTCGCGACCCCGAGCTTCGCCGGCTTCGCCAACGAGCTGATGCCGTTGCAGATCGGTGCCCCGGACGTGGCCTTCCCACGGCTGAACATGCTGTCGTACTGGCTGTTCGCGTTCGGCGGGCTGATCGTGCTGGGCTCCCTGCTGGTGCCGGACGGGCCGGCCGCCTTCGGCTGGTTCGCCTACGCGCCGCTCAACAACACGGCCCACTCCCCCGGCATCGGCCCGGACCTGTGGATCATGGGCCTGGCGCTGTCGGGCTTCGGGACGATCCTCGGCGCGGTCAACTTCATCACCACGATCATCGGGATGCGCGCGCCGGGTATGACGATGTTCCGGATGCCGATCTTCACCTGGAACACGCTGTTCACGTCGATCCTGGTCCTGCTGGCGTTCCCGGTGCTGGCGGCGGCGCTGCTGGTGCTGGAGGCGGACCGGCGCTTCGGCGCGAAGGTGTTCGAGGCGCCCGACGGCGGTGCGCTGCTGTGGCAGCACCTCTTCTGGTTCTTCGGGCACCCCGAGGTGTACATCATCGCGCTGCCGTTCTTCGGGATCATCACGGAGATCATTCCGGTGTTCAGCCGCAAGCCGATCTTCGGTTATCTGACGCTGGTCGGCGCGACCATGGCGATCACCGGTCTGTCGGTCGTGGTGTGGGCGCACCACATGTTCGCGACGGGTGCGGTGCTGCTGCCGTTCTTCTCCTTCATGTCGTTCCTGATCGCGGTGCCGACGGGCGTGAAGTTCTTCAACTGGACCGGCACGATGATCAAGGGCTCGCTGTCCTTCGAGACGCCGATGCTGTGGGCGCTGGGCTTCCTGGTGACGTTCCTGTTCGGCGGGCTGACCGGGGTGATCCTGGCGTCGCCGCCGATGGACTTCCACGTCACGGACTCGTACTTCGTGGTCGCGCACTTCCACTACGTCGTCTTCGGCACGGTCGTCTTCGCGATCTTCGGCGGTTTCTTCTTCTGGTGGCCGAAGTTCACCGGGAAGATGCTGGACGAGCGGCTCGGGAAGATCCAGTTCTGGACGTTGTTCGTGGGCTTCCACACCACGTTCCTGGTGCAGCACTGGCTGGGTGCCGAGGGCATGCCCCGCCGGTACGCCGACTACCTGGCGACCGACGGCTTCACCGCGCTCAACACGGTCTCCTCGATCGGCGCCTTCCTGCTCGGCCTGTCGACGCTGCCGTTCGTCTACAACGTCTGGAAGACCGCCAAGTACGGCGAGAAGGTCGAGACCGACGACCCGTGGGGCTACGGCCGTTCCCTGGAGTGGGCGACCTCCTGCCCGCCGCCCCGGCACAACTTCGTCACCCTGCCCCGGATCCGCTCGGAGTCCCCGGCGTTCGACCTGCACCACCCGGAGTACGCGGGCCAGGCTCCGCAGCCCGAGCCAAAGCGGCATCAAGCCGGTCCCGGATCCTCCTGACCGCGTCGGTCAGCCCGGCGGGCTCCAGCACCTCGAAGGGGAAGCCCAGCATCATGATGTGCACGACCATCACGTCCAGGTTCGCGGCCCCGCTGCGCAGGACGCACGCGTCCGCCCCGTCGGCCTCCAGCGTCCCGGCGGACGGCGAGACCCGCTCGGCGGCCTCGTGCAGCGGCACCAGGAGGCGGACGGCGGAGTGCGTGGCGTACGCGCGCGTGGAGACGCCCTTCGACACATAGGCGGCCAGGTCCTCGGCGGGCGGCTCGCGCGGGGTGAAACGCGGGCCGTGCGGGGGCTCGGGGGTGATGCGGTCGACGCGGAAGGTCCGCCAGTCCGCCCGGTCGACGTCCCAGGCGACCAGGTACCAGCGCCGCTCGGTGCACACCAGCCGGTACGGCTCGACGGTACGGCGGCTCGCCGTGCCCTCGTGGCTCTCGTAGGCGAAGCGCAGCCGCTCGGCGTCCCGGCACAGGTGGGCGAGTTCGGTGAGCAGGGCCGGGTCGACGGGGGACACCGGCGGACCGCCGCGCAGCATCGGCACGGTGAAGGCGTTGAGGGCGCTCACCCGGCGGCGCAGCCGGCTGGGCAGCACCTGCTCCAGCTTGGCGAGGGCGCGGACGGAGGTCTCGCCGATGCCCTCGATGCCGTGCCCGGCGGCGGTGCGCAGGCCCACGGCCACGGCGACGGCCTCGTCGTCGTCCAGCAGCAGCGGCGGGAGTTGGGCGCCCGCGCCCAGCTGGTAGCCGCCACCGGTGCCGGGGCTGGCGTTGACCGGGTAGCCCAGCTCGCGCAGCCGGTCCACGTCCCGGCGGACCGTGCGCGCCGTGACGCCGAGCCGTTCGGCGAGGTCGGCGCCGGACCACTCGCGGTGGGCCTGGAGCAGCGAGAGCAGGCGCAGCAGTCGTGCCGAGGTCTCCAACATGGGGCCGAGTGTGCCAGTCGATGCGGACAGCCGCTGTCCTCGTCGGGACAGCGGCTGTCTCACGCCGGACGACCGGCGCTCAGAGTGCCAGGCGCTGGCCGGGCACGATCAGGTCGGGGTCATCGCCGATGACGGCCTTGTTGACGGCGTAGATCCGCTGCCAGGTGGTCCCGTGCCGGGCCGCGACAGTGCTCAGCGTGTCGCCCTCGCGGACGGTGTAGTCCCCGCGGGACGCGCTGCGGTTGGTGTGGGCGGGGGCGCGTCGTGGCGTCTTCGCCGGTGCGGACTTCGTCGTCACGCCCTTCGCGGCGGTGCTGCCGGAAGAGCCCGTGGAAGCCGCAGCGGGTGCCGTCCCGGCGGCTCCGGCGCGGGTGGAGCAGACCGGCCAGGCGCCCCAGCCCTGGGCCTGCTGGACCTTGGTGGCGACGGCGATCTGCGCGCTCCTGGAGGCCTGGTCGGCCGTCGGGGCGTAGGCGGTGCCGCCGTACGCGCGCCAGGTGCCGGCGGAGAACTGGAGCCCGCCGTAGTAGCCGTTGCCGGTGTTGATGTGCCAGTTGCCGCCGCTCTCGCACTGGGCGATGCGGTCCCACACTCCGTTGTCCGCCGCGGCGGCGTTGCCGGTCGCGGCCAGCAGTCCCAGCGGGGCCAGCAGGGCGGCGCCGGCGAGCGCGGCCGTCGTACGGCCCTTGCGGGCACTGTCGGGACGGGCGGTGGTGCGGCTGGTATCGGCACACTCGGACATGTATTTCCCTCTCCACGAACCCGGGCTCCCCCGGACGGAGCGCGCCTCACCGCGGACGACCGCGGTGCCTCGCGCCCGTCCCGTCCGCCGCGGCCGGTGTCGGCGATCGTGCTCTGCCTGTGCCGGCCGGCGGACGTACCCGAGCGGTGCTCGTTGCACACGGCGGAGGAATGTAGGGAGGAGGAGCGGTCTGAATCAACCAACTGCCCGTCGTTCCAGGCCACTTCCTTGTTACCGCGAGTATCGGCGATTTTAGGTCACCTATTTCATCGCCTGATTTCATGATTTGTCGACCAGCAGTTCAAGCGATCTGTGACCCACTTCACCTGCTCAAGTCCCTTGGTCTCGCGAAGAGTTGACGGTGAGTGGCCGGCTCCGCGCCGAAGGTGACGCTGTGCGGTGGATGGTTCGAACCGGTACGACTCGGGGCGTGACTCCCACCACAGGACGTCCGTTGTCTTCTTCATGAGCCCGGAACCCCGGGGCTCATCGGCCGGGAGCCACCCGGCCGGACCCAGCACCGCATCCCGAGGGAGCCACCGTGCCGCGCATGCTCGACGTCAGCGACGCCGTACGCGCCGAGATCGGCGACGAAGAAGCCGACCGGCTGCTCGCCGGAGAGAACGCCCCGGGCAGTTACGACTGCACTTCCTGTCGCACCCCGGGCGACTCCGAGCAGGAGCGCACCAGCACCGTTCTGTTCGTCGGCGACGAGACCGCCGTCCTCGCCTTCGCCCATGCCGGCTGCCTGCCCTCGCAGG
This sequence comes from Streptomyces sp. NPDC045022, assembly GCF_056432605.1. NCBI lineage: Bacteria > Bacillati > Actinomycetota > Actinomycetes > Kitasatosporales > Streptomycetaceae > Streptomyces > Streptomyces sp. NPDC045022. The sequence continues at coordinate 40,153 of NZ_JBWKIR010000040.1, read as the reverse complement.
TCGTCCAGGTCACCGAGGAGCAGCTGCAGGGTGCCGTCCGTTCCATCGGCGGCACCGGCGGTGACTTCGCCGGCGCCGCCCCGCAGAACGCCGCGCCCGAGCAGGCGGTGCTCGGCGTGACGAGCGGACTCGTCCTCATCGAGGGCGAGTTGCACCCCGCGCTCGTCGTCGAGCCGACGTCGCCGATCGTACGCCCGGGCAACATCGGGGCCGGTGACGAGTTCCTCCCGCTGCTCATCGAGCAGGGCTATATGCCGGTGACCGCGGTGGCCGCGGTGCCGCCGGTGCTGCACGGCTGGTCGGTGCTGCTCGCCGTGGGCCAGCTGCACGCGGTGCTCCAGCCCGGTGTCAACGGTGGACATCCGGTCGCCTGGTGGCAGGCGCACCAGCCGCTGCAGGTGACGGACAGCTGGCGGGCGGCGGCCAACAAGCACCAGCAGGTGCTGATGTTCGCGGCGCCGGTGGGGTCGATCGGGCGGCAGCCCCGCGAGGATCTGCTGCGGGACGCGCTGGACAAGGCGGCCGCGAACGGCAAGCTGGTCGCCGCGGCACTTCCTCTTGCAGGTACCTGAGTTCGCCCACCGGGCGGGGCTGTGCGGAGTCCGGCGGCGGGTCCGTCGTGGTCCTTCGTGCGGTTCCCCCACGCCCCTGAGCCGGTGACCGCATCTCTTCGAGGTCCCGGTCGTTTGGACATACGTGCACGGATACGACACTCCCCCTCCCCGCCGGTCCTCCTACGCCTCCGTTCCGTCCGCCCGGGCGGGGCAGGAGGGTGCCGGTGGGCCCTCGGCCACGCCGATCTACGACTCGCTCTACGCGGAGTGGGTCAAGACCTTCCGCACGCTGCCGGGTGACCGCAGCGGTGAGGAGGGGCTGCGGTTCAGCGCCTTCGGGGACATCCCGGACGGTGTCGGGTCGTACGGCGGGCACCGGGCGGGGTCGTTCAGCAGCTCGTACAGCGCCTACAGCGCCGGGGCGTACAGCGCACGCCAGCAGACCCAGCCGCACTCGCAGTGGCAGCGGGTCGGCACGCTCGGGCGGCAGCACGACACCGGGATGCACCATGTCCCGGCGGCCCTGCCACCGGGACCGCGCCGGGGCGCGTGACGGACGAACGTGAAGGGCGGCCCCCGGAGCACCGGGGGCCGCCCTTCACGTCGTACGGCTGTTACTTCTTCTTGCCGCGCTTCTCGCGCACCCGCACCGAGATGTGGATCGGGGTGCCCTCGAAGCCGAACTCCTCGCGCAGCCGGCGCTCGATGAAGCGCCGGTAGCCCGCCTCGATGAAGCCGGAGGCGAAGAGCACGAACCGCGGGGGCTTGGTGCCGGCCTGGGTGCCGAAGAGGATACGCGGCTGCTTGCCGCCGCGCACCGGGTGCGGGTGGGCCGAGACCAGTTCGCCGAGGAAGGCGTTGAGGCGGCCGGTGGGGACGCGGGTCTCCCAGCCGGCGAGGGCGGTCTCGATCGCCGGGACCAGCTTCTCCATGTGCCGGCCGGTGCGGGCCGAGACGTTGACGCGGGGCGCCCAGACGACCTGGCCCAGCTCGGTCTCGATCTCCCGCTCCAGGTAGTAGCGGCGCTCCTCGTCCAGGGTGTCCCACTTGTTGAAGGCGAGGACGACCGCACGTCCCGCCTCGACGGCCATGGTGACGATGCGCTGGTCCTGGACCGAGATGCTCTCGGAGGCGTCGATCAGGATGACGGCGACCTCGGCCTTCTCCACGGCGGCCGCCGTGCGCAGCGAGGCGTAGTAGTCGGCGCCCTGCTGGAGGTGGACGCGCTTGCGGATGCCCGCCGTGTCGACGAACTTCCAGATCACACCGCCCAGTTCGATCAGCTCGTCGACCGGGTCGCGGGTGGTGCCCGCCAGCTCGTTGACGACGACGCGCTCCTCGCCGGCCACCTTGTTCAGCAGGGAGGACTTGCCGACGTTCGGGCGGCCGATGAGCGCGATGCGGCGGGGGCCGCCGACGGCGGTGCCGAAGGACTGCTCGGGGGCGTTCGGCAGGACCTCCAGGACGGCGTCGAGCATGTCGCCGGTGCCGCGGCCGTGCAGCGCGGAGACCGGGTGCGGCTCGCCGAGGCCGAGGCTCCACAGGTAGGCCGCGTCGGCCTCGCCGCTCGGGCCGTCGACCTTGTTGGCGCACAGCACGACCGGCTTGCCGGCCTTGCGCAGCAGCCGTACGACCGCCTCGTCGGTGTCGGTGGCACCGACCTTGGCGTCCACGACGAAGACGACCGCGTCGGCGGCCTCGATCGCGTACTCGGCCTGGGCGGCCACGGAGGCGTCGATACCGAGGACGTCCTGCTCCCAGCCACCGGTGTCGACGACCTTGAAGCGGCGGCCGGCCCACTCGGCCTCGTAGGTGACGCGGTCGCGGGTGACGCCCGGCTTGTCCTCGACGACCGCCTCGCGGCGGCCGATGATCCGGTTCACCAGGGTCGACTTGCCGACATTGGGACGGCCGACGACGGCGAGCACGGGCAGCGGACCGTGGCCCGCCGCCTCGATGGCGCCCTCGACGTCCTCGATGTCGAAGCCCTCTTCCGCGGCGAGCTCCATGAACTCCGCGTACTCGGCGTCGCCGAGAGCCCCGTGCTCGTACTCGTGCTCAACCGAGCCGTCGGGCTGGATGTCGTCGTTCATGAAGTGCGTACCTCGTAGTTCATTCGTGGTGGTCGGTGGATCGGTCCGGTTTTCTACCGGCCGATCCACTACTCAAGTGTCGCCCGGCGCCCGGTCAGGCGCCTGGCGTTTTCCAGGTGGCTGGTGAGCTGCTTCTGGATGCGCTCGGTCGCCTCGTCCAGCGCCTTGCGCGTACGCCGCCCGCTGCCGTCCCCCGCGTCGAAGGGGTCGCCGAAGACGACGTCGACACGGGAGCGCAGCGGGGGCAGCGCCTTTATCAACCGCCCGGGCCGCTCGGAGCTTCCCAGTACGGCGATGGGCACGATCGGCGCCCCGCCACGGACCGCGAAGTAGGCGAGCCCGGCGCGCAGGGAGGCGAAGTCGCCTTCGCCCCGGGTGCCCTCCGGGAAGATCCCCAGCACTCCCCCGGCCTCGAGCACGCCGAGGGCCTGGGTGATGGCGGCGCGGTCGGCGGAGGCGCGGTCCACCTTCAGCTGGCCGATGCCGGTCAGGAAGGGGTCCAGCGGGCCGATGAAGGCTTCCTTCTTGATCAGGAAGTGCGTCGGCCGGGGCGCCACGCCCATGACCATCGGGCCGTCGATGTTGTGGGAGTGGTTCACCGCGAAGATCACCGGGCCGGTCGCGGGCACCTTCCAGGCGCCGAGCACGCGCGGCCTCCACAGCCCGTACATCAAGCCGACGCCGATGCGCCGACCGACCTCTGCCCCCCGCTCCGAGGGGAGGGACGGCTGGGTCACTTCCCGGCCCGCTTCTCCTCGACCAGGGTGACGACGCACTCGATGACCTGGGCGAGGGTCAGCTCGGTGGTGTCCACCTCGACCGCGTCACCGGCCTTGGCGAGCGGCGAGGTCTTGCGGCTGGAGTCGGCCGCGTCCCGCTTGATCAGGGCCTCGCGGGTGGCGTGGAGGTCGGCGCCCTTGAGTTCGCCGCTGCGGCGGGCCGCACGTGCCTCCGGGGAGGCGGTGAGGAAGATCTTCAGGTCGGCGTCCGGCAGGACGGTCGTACCGATGTCCCGGCCCTCGACCACGATGCCGTTCTCCGCGCCGGTGGCCAGCGAGCGCTGCAGCTCGGTGATCCGGGCGCGCACCTCCGGCACCGCGCTGACCGCGCTGACCTTGGAGGTGACCTCCTGGGTCCGGATCGGGGCGGCCACGTCCACGCCGTCGACCGTGATGGTCGGGGCGGCCGGGTCGGTGCCGGAGACGATCTCCGGCTTGCCGGCGACGGCGGCGATGGCGGTCGGGTCCTCGAGGTCGATGCCGTTGGTCACCATCCACCAGGTGATCGCCCGGTACTGGGCACCGGTGTCCAGGTAGCTCAGGCCGAGCTGCGCGGCCACGGCCTTCGACGTGCTCGACTTGCCCGTGCCGGAGGGACCGTCGATCGCGACGATCACGGGCTTGGCGGTCGGGGCGGCGCCGTTTTCCACGGGAGGGCACCTTCCTGGTGAAGGGTGGTGGATGGGGTGGGAGCGCGAGGGCGCCCCGCACAAGGTTACTGGCTCGTGGGAGGCGCCCTCACCGGGCTTTACTGACGCAGGGCCCAGCCCCGCTCGCGCAGCGCCTCCTTCAAGGCCGCCGTCGCCTTCGGCTCGACCATGAGCTGCACCAGACCGGCCTGCTGCCCCGTCGCATGCTCGATGCGGACGTCCTCGATGTTGACCCCGGCCCGTCCCGCGTCCGCGAAGATGCGGGCCAGCTGGCCGGGCTGGTCGTCGATGAGCACGACGACGGTCTCGTACAGGCGCGGCGCGGTGCCGTGCTTGCCGGGTACCCGCACCTGGCCCGCGTTCCCGCGGCGCAGCACGTCCTCGATGCCGGCGGTGCCCGCGCGCCGCTTGGCGTCGTCGGAGGACTGCAGGGCGCGCAGGGCCTCGACGGTCTCGCCCAGGTCGGCGGCGACGTCGGAGAGCAGGTCGGCGACCGGGCCCGGGTTCGCGGACAGGATGTCGATCCACATACGCGGGTCGGAGGCGGCGATCCGGGTCACGTCCCGGATGCCCTGTCCGCACAGCCGTACGGCCGCCTCCTCGGCGTGCTCCAGGCGCGCGGCGACCATGCTGGACACCAGGTGGGGCATGTGGGAGACCAGGGCCACGGCGCGGTCGTGGGCGTCGGCGTCCATGACGACCGGGACGGCCCTGCAGTGCGAGACCAGCTCCAGGGCGAGGTTCAGCACCTCGGTGTCGGTGTCCCGGGTGGGGGTGAGCACCCACGGGCGGCCCTCGAAGAGGTCGCCGGTCGCGGCCAGCGGGCCGGACTTCTCCCGGCCGGACATGGGGTGGGTGCCGATGTAGGCGGTGAGGTCCAGGCCGAGCGCCTCCAGCTCGCGGCGCGGGCCGCCCTTGACGCTGGCCACGTCCAGGTAGCCGCGGGCCACACCCCGGCGCATGGCGTCGGCGAGCACGCCGGCCACGTGCGCGGGCGGGGCGGCCACGAGCGCCAGGTCGACGGGGCCGTCGGGGGCCTCGTCGGTGCCGGCGCCCAGCGCGGCGGCCGTACGGGCCTGCCCGGGATCGTGGTCGGCGAGGTGGACGGTGACCCCGCGCTGGACGAGGGCGAGGGCGGCGGAGGTACCGATCAGGCCGGTTCCGATGACGAGTGCGGTTCTCACTGGGCGATGTCCTTGCGCAGGGCGGCCGCGGCGCCGAGGTAGACGTGGGCGATGTCGGCGCGGGGCCGGTCCGACTCGATGTGCGCGAGGACCCTCACGACCCGGGGCATGGCGCCCTCGACGTCGAGCTCCTGGGCGCAGATCAGGGGTACGTCGGCGATGCCGAGCTTGCGGGCGGCGGCGGCCGGGAAGTCGCTGTGCAGGTCGGGGGTGGCCGTGAACCAGATGCTGATCAGGGCGTCGGCGGTCAGCCCGTTCCGCTCCAGGATGGCGGTGAGCAGCGCTCCGACCTGCTCGTCCATGTGTCCGGCCTCGTCCTGTTCCAGTTGGACGGCCCCCCGGACCGCTCGTACCGCCACGGCGCTGCTCCTCGCTGACATGTGTGTCTGTGCTGGCCCGTCCAGCGTAGTCAGCCCGCGCGGGCGGGGCGCGCGGCGCCCGATCACTGAGACGATGCGAACGTACCGGTATCCACCGGTTCGACCCCCTGCCTTCTCATGTGTACGGAGTGGTGACATGACCCAGCCCGCGACGCGGCGCACGGTTCTGGCGACGGGCGCGGCTGCGCTCGCCGCGGGATGCGTGGGATGCGGCGGCAGCAACGGCAAGAGTTCCTCGGCGTCCTCCGCCCCGGCCTCCACCGCCCCGGCCTCCTCCGCCCCGCCGTCCACCGCCCCGCCGTCCACCGCCTCGGCCTCCCAAGGGCAGGAGCTGGCGAAGACCGGTGACATCCCGGAGGGCGGCGGCAAGGTCTTCAAGGGCCGGAAGGTCGTGGTGACCCAGCCGAAGAAGGGGGAGTTCAAGGCGTTCTCGGCGATCTGCACGCACGAGGGCTGCACGGTGAACCAGGTGGCGGACGGCACCATCGACTGCCCCTGCCACGGCAGCAGGTTCCACATCGCCGACGGCTCGGTGGCGCACGGCCCGGCGGCCAAGCCGCTGCCCGCCAAGACGATCAAGGTGGAGGGAAATTCGATCCGTCTGGTGTGAGGCGCCCGCGTACGCTCCGGGGCATGCAGCCCGAGCACCTGGTGCGCGACCACACGATCTACGCCTGTGTCATGGGTTCCCGGGCCTTCGGCCTGGCGACGGACACGAGCGACACCGACCGGCGGGGGGTGTTCCTCGCCCCCACTCCCCTCTTCTGGCGGTTCGAGAAGCCGCCGACGCATGTGGAAGGGCCTGGCGAGGAGCGGTTCTCCTGGGAGCTGGAGCGGTTCTGCGAGCTGGCACTGCGCGGCAACCCGAACATCCTGGAGTGCCTGCACTCCCCGCTCGTGGAGCACCTGGACGACACCGGCCGGGAGCTGCTGTCCCTGCGCGGCGCCTTCCTCTCCCGGCAGGTCCACGGCACCTTCACCCGCTACGCCCTCGGTCAGCGCAAGAAGCTCGACGCGGACGTCCGTACGACGGGCGCCCCGCGCTGGAAGCACGCGATGCATCTGCTGCGGCTGCTGACGAGCGCCCGTGACCTGCTGCGCACCGGGGGGCTGTGCATCGACGTGTCCGACCGGCGGGAGGGCCTGCTCGCGGTGAAGCGCGGCGAGGTGTCGTGGGCGGAGGTCGAGGCGTGGATGGACCGGCTGGCGGCCGAGACCGAAAAGGCCCTGCGGGGCACCCCGCTGCCGCCGGAACCGGACCACCCGCGCGTGGCGGACTTCCTCTTCCGGGTGCGCCGCTCCTCAGCTTTGCAGGCGCAGCCGTACGACCAGGTCGTGCAGGGCGTCGGACACGGTGGGCGCGTCGGGGAGGGCTGAGGCGGCCTGTGCCTCGTCGAGCAGCGCGTGCAGCCGCTCCACGTCGGCCTCCACGCGCGCGTGGTCGACCGCGGCCGCCCCGTGCTCCCGCTCCGCCTTGGCGGCTATCAGCTCGGGCAGATAACCGGGAGCGTCCACCGTGTCCAGCAGGGTGGGCAGATGGGCCTGGACCTCGCCGCTGCGCATGAGGTGGACGCCGGTGAGCAGCACCCGGAACGTGTAGAGCAGCGGCTTGAGTTCGCCGGTCTTCTCGAACAGCCGCCACTGGGTGACCGCGAATCCGCGGTAGTGGTGGGCGTGGTGACCGGTGAGGACGCCCGGCACGAGCGACGCCAGTTCCCGGTGCGCCTCGGTGCTGTGCACGACCAGCGGAGAGAGCAGCTGTTCCAGCACGTAGCCGTTGCGGCGGAGCATCAGCCGTACGAACTTGCGCACGTCGTGGGTGACGAGGTCCAGCTCGACACCGAACCGCACCCAGGCCCGCGACCGGGTCTCCTCCGGGTCACGCAGCCCGACGAGGTCGGCCGCCGGCAGCAGATGGACGCCCCGCAGGTCCACGTCCGAGTCCTGCGAGGGGAAGCCGTACAGGTGGGCTCCGGAGACGGTCGCGAACAGCACGGGGTCGGGCTGTTCCGCGACCACGGGCGCGAGGTCGGTGCCGAGGTCTTCGATCATGGGCCTAAGCGTCCCAGAGCGCCCCCAGGGCCAACAGGTCATCCCGGTACTCGATCCGCTCGGTCCAGTCGGCGGGCCAGGCGTCCGCGCCCAGCCAGGCGCCCGCGAAGGCGCCGGTGAGGCAGGCGATCGAGTCCGAGTCGCCGGCGGAGCAGGCGGCCCGGCGCAGGGCGGTGACCGGCTCGTCCGGAAAGAGCAGGAAGCACAGCAGCCCGGTGGCGAAGGCCTCCTCGGCGATCCAGCCCTCCCCGGTGGCCAGGCACGGGTCCGTCTCCGGGGAGACGGTCCGCACGGCCTCCTGGAGGCGGTCGAGGATCTCCAGGCACTCGTCCCAGCCGCGGGCGATGAAGTGCTCGGGGCTGGGGTCCTGGGAGCGGGTCCACAGGTCGCCGAGCCAGGTGTGGTCGTAGTGGGTGCGGTGGTCCAGCGCGTAGGAGCGCAACCGGCCGACCAGGCCCGCCGGGTCGACGCCCCGGGCGAGCAGGTGGACGGCGCGGGCGGTGAGGTCGGAGGCGGCCAGCGCGGTGGGGTGGCCGTGGGTGAGCGCGGACTGCAACTGGGCGGCTCCGGCGCGCTGTTCGTCGTCGAGGCCGGGGGCGAGCCCGATGGGGGCGACGCGCATGTTGGCGCCGCAGCCCTTGGAACCGAGCTGGCTGGCGTCCTGCCAGAGCCGTCCCTCTTCCTTGAGCAGGCCGCACGCGGTCAGGCAGGTGCGGCCCGGGGCGCGGTTGTTCTCCGGCGACTGGTACCAGTCCACGAACTCCTCGCGCAGCGGCCGCGCCAGCCGCCGCGGCGTGAGGTGGCCGCGCTCCAGGGCCGTCCGCAGCGCCCGCCCGAGGGCGAGGGTCATCTGCGTGTCGTCGGAGACGAGGGCCTGCCGCGGCAGCTCCGTCTCCCGCCATGGACCGGACCTCGCCAGGATCGACGGCACGTCGTGGAACTCGGCCGGGTAGCCGAGGGCGTCCCCGAGGGCGAGGCCGAGCAGCGTTCCGGTTGCGGCACGTGTGGACACGCGATCACCATCCCCTTTATCGTCACCTTGACAATAAAGGGGATGGTGATCGGCCGCAAGGCCGTATCCGCGGACGCTGCCGCGAAAGTCCTAGAGATCGACTTCCTTCATCAGCATGCCGACCTCCGTGTTCGACAGGCGCCGCAGCCAGCCGGACTTCTGGTCGCCCAGGGTGATCGGACCGAAGGCGACGCGCACCAGCTTGTCGACCGGGAAGCCGGCCTCGGCGAGCATGCGGCGCACGATGTGCTTGCGGCCCTCGTGCAGGGTCACCTCGACCAGGTAGTTCTTGCCGGTCTGCTCCACGACGCGGAAGTGGTCCGCGCGCGCGTAACCGTCCTCCAGCTGGATGCCGTCCTTCAGGCGCTTGCCGAGGTCACGCGGGATCGGGCCGACGATGTGCGCGAGGTAGGTCTTCTTCACGCCGTACTTCGGGTGCGTGAGGCGGTGCGCCAGCTCGCCGTGGTTGGTGAGCAGGATGACGCCCTCGGTCTCGGTGTCCAGCCGGCCGACGTGGAAGAGCCGCGTCTCCCGGTTGGTGACGTAGTCCCCGAGGCACTGACGGCCGTCCGGGTCCTCCATGGTGGAGACCACACCGGCGGGCTTGTTCAGCGAGAAGAACTGGTACGACTGGGTCGCGACCGTCAGGCCGTCGACCTTGACCTCGTCCCTCTCGGGGTCCACGCGGCGGCCCTGCTCGAGCACGATCTCGCCGTTGATCTCGACCCGGGCCTGCTCGATCAGCTCCTCGCAGGCCCGCCGGGAGCCGTAGCCCGCGCGCGCGAGGACCTTCTGCAGCCGCTCGCCCTCCTGCTCGGCGCCCGGGAAGGTCTTGGGCAGCTTGACGTCCTCCTTGCCCGCGTACCGCTCCCGGTTGCGCTCCTCGACCCGCGTCTCGTACTCACGGGAGCGCGCGGGAGCCGTACGGCCGCCCTGCTGGGGCTTCTTCGGGCCGCCCTTGGCACCGCCCCGCGCGGCACCGCCGCGTCCGGCCTTGGGGCCGTCCTTGGTGGCGCCGGGGCCCACGTCGTAGCGGCGCTCCTCGGGGCGGGGCTTGCTGGGACGGCCCTGCCCCTGCTTGTCGTCCCTCTTGTTGCCGGCACCGCGGTAGTTCCCGCGTCCGCCACCGCTCTTGCCGCTGCCGCTGCTTCGCATCAAAGTTCCGTCTTAGTCGTCTGCGTCGTCTGCGCCGGGCGCGTCGGGCGCGTCCGGGTCGAACGACGGGACCGCCTCCTGGGTCTCGGCCTCGATCGCCTCCGCCTCGGGGAGGAAGGGCGCGAGTTCCGGAAGCTCGTCCAGGCCACGCAGGCCCATCCGCTCCAGGAAGTAGTTCGTCGTCCTGTACAGGATCGCACCTGTTTCGGGTTCCGCGCCCGCCTCCTCGACCAGACCTCGCTGCAGGAGGGTGCGCATGACGCCGTCGCAGTTGACTCCGCGCACGGCGGAGACCCGGCTGCGGCTGACCGGCTGGCGGTAGGCGACGACCGCCAGGGTCTCCAGCGCCGCCTGGGTGAGGCGGGCCGTCTGGCCGTCCAGGACGAGCCGCTCGACGGCGGGCGCGTACCCGGCACGGGTGTAGAAGCGCCAGCCGCCCGCGACGAAACGCAGCTCGAAACCGCGGCCCTGCACGGTGTACTCGTCGGCCAGCTCACGCAGCGCGTCCGCGATCTGCCGCGCGGGCCGTTCCAGGATCCTGGCCAGGTGCTCCTCGGTCGCGGGCTCGTCCACGACCATGAGCACCGCCTCCAGGGCGGGCTTGAGGTCGAGGCCGGCGACGGTGTGCGGCCCCGCGAGCGGTTCCGCTGTCTCCTCGCTCATGGCTTCTTCTCCTCCTTGGGCTCCTCGGGCGGCCGGTCGAACTCGTCGGTGACCATCGGTGCCGCGTCCGTGTCCCCGCCCGTCCAGCGCACGGTCAGCTCCCCGAGCGCGGCCTCCTGCTCCAGGGCGACGGCCTTCTCGCGGTAAAGCTCCAGCAGGGCGAGGAACCGCGCCACGACGGTCAGGGTGTCGTCGGTGTCCTCGACGAGAACCCGGAAGCTCGCCTCGCCCAGCTCCTTCAGCCGTGCCACCACGATCCCCGCCTGCTCCTGGACGCTGACCAGCGGGGCGTGGATGTGGTCGACGTAGACCTGCGGCTTGGCCCTGGGCTGCATCGCCTTGACCGCGAGCCTGGCGAAGCCCTCGGGGCCGATGCTGATGACGACCTCGGGCAGCAGCTCGGCGTGCTCGGGTTCCAGGCCGACGGTCCGGGGCCGGCGGCCGGCCTCCTCCTCGAGGCGCTCGTTGAAGATGTCCGCGATCCGCTTGTAGGCGCGGTACTGCAGCAGTCGCGCGAACAGCAGGTCCCGCGCCTCCAGCAGCGCCAGGTCGGCCTCGTCCTCGACCTCGGCGGCGGGCAGCAGCCGGGCCGCCTTCAGGTCGAGCAGGGTGGCGGCCACGACCAGGAACTCGGTCGTCTGGTCCAGGTCCCAGTCCGGCCCCATGGCCCGGATGTGCGCCATGAACTCGTCGGTGACCTTCGACAGAGCGACCTCGGTGACGTCCAGCCGGTGCCTGGAGATCAGCTGGAGGAGGAGGTCGAAGGGGCCTTCGAAGTTGGCGAGGCGGACCTTGAAGACGCCGTCGGAGGGGGCCGGGCCGGCGGCGGGCGCCGCGGGCCGCGGCGCCGCTGCGAAGGAGCCGGGCTTCCGCTCCGGCTTCGCTACGACGGGGCCGGCTTCCGTGAGCACGATCCCGGGAACCGCGGGCTCGGGGACCTCCGGCTCGGGTTCCGGCCCCGACTCGGGAACCTGCACCGGCTCCGCGGCCACCGCCTCGGGGACCTGCACCGCCTCGGGGACCTGCACCGGCTCCGCGGCCGGCTCGACCGGCGGAGCCGCCTGCGGAGCCCCCGGCCCCCGCCCCAGCGCACGCCGACGACCGGCGCCGGCGCCGGGTGGGGGAACGTCGTTCGAGGTCATGGCCCCCGCAGGCTACCGCTACCGCCCGCGCAGCCGTCGTACGAGGATGCTCGCGTCCCCACGGGACTCCAGGTCGGCCAGGACCACGGCCACCGCCTCGCGGACGATCCGCCCGCGGTCGACGGCGAGACCGTGCTCGCCGCGAAGCACGAGACGGGCGTGCTCCAGGTCCATCAGCTCCTCGGCCGACACGTAGACCGTGATCTTCTCGTCGTGGCGTTCGCGTCCGCTGGGCCGCCGGGACGCCGCCCGCCCGCGCTTGCGCGACTGCGCGGCGGCAGAACCTTCCTGCACCTCCTGCCGGCGGGCCGGGCGGCTGCGGGACTCGCCGGCCGCGGCCTGCTCGGCGTCCGCCGCGGCATGCTCCGCGCCCTCTCCGTCACCGCTCTGGACGGGCACCGACTGCGGTGCGTCCTCGGCGGCGGCCACCTCGTCGCTCTCCCCCGCGGGAGCCGGCACCCGGGCCTCACCGTTGGTCCCGCGCCGGGGACTGGACGGCTGGAGCGCCATCCCCCCTGTCGTACGGAACAGTTCGTCGGCCCCGGGCAGACTCACTCGGCGTGACACCGGGCGAGCACCTCCCTGGCGAGCTGGCGGTAGGCGGCGGCACCGACGGAGTTGGAGGCGTAGGTGGTGATCGGCTCACCGGCGACCGTGGTCTCCGGGAAGCGGACCGTGCGCCCGATGACCGTGTGGTAGACGTGGTCGTCGAACGCCTCGACGACCCGCGCGAGCACCTCACGGCTGTGCACGGTGCGCGAGTCGTACATCGTGGCGAGGATGCCGTCCAGTTCCAGCTCGGGGTTGAGCCGCTCCTGGACCTTCTCGATGGTCTCGGTCAGCAGGGCCACACCGCGCAGGGCGAAGAACTCGCACTCCAGCGGCACGATCACCTTGTGAGCGGCCGTCAGCGCGTTGACCGTGAGCAGGCCGAGCGAGGGCTGACAGTCGATCACGATGTAGTCGTAGTCGTCCATCAGCGGCTTGAGCGCACGCTGCAGCGTCGACTCGCGGGCGACCTCGGAGACCAGCTGGACCTCGGCGGCCGACAGGTCGATGTTGGAGGGCAGCAGGTCCATGTTGGGGACCGCCGTCTTGAGGAGCACCTCGTCCGCGGACATGCCCCGCTCCATGAGCAGGTTGTAGACGGTGAGGTCCAGCTCCATGGGGTTGACGCCGAGACCGACCGACAGCGCGCCCTGCGGGTCGAAGTCCACGAGCAGCACGCGCCGGCCGTACTCCGCGAGCGCGGCACCCAGGTTGATGGTCGACGTCGTCTTGCCGACGCCGCCCTTCTGGTTGCACATCGCGATGATCTTCGCGGGGCCGTGGTCGGTCAGCGGGCCCGGGATCGGGAAGTACGGCAGCGGGCGTCCGGTCGGACCGATGCGCTCACGGCGCTGGCGGGCCGCGTCGGGCGCCAGCGTGGCCGCGTACTCCGGATCGGGCTCGTACTCGGCGTCGGGGTCGTAGAAGTGCCCCTCGGGCAGTTCGTCGTAGTCGGCGAAGTGGTTGTGGGGCGCGCCACTTCCGTCGCCGGCCATGGCGTTCACGTGATGGCCATCCATGCTCTGGTGTGCTGTCCGGGCCGCCAGCGGCCGCGGACTCTGGTGGGCTGCGAAGGTGCGCACAGCTACGGAGCCGACAGCCTCGAATCCCGTGGAGCCCTGGCCCCGTACCGGCATTCCTGGTTGACCACCCCCGGGAGAAAATGTCGACTCATTCACAAGTCGTCTTACCTCCTTGGTGACCAGGAAACTTCTAGACAAGGTCAGCGTGGCACCATGCCGACGGTTGGCGACTCTATGGCGTGTCGGCGGTCCGCAGCAACACAATCCGCCGGACCCGGCAGGATGTGTCGGCAATGAAACATCTCGCTGTCAAGGGCGTGCGGCCGTCGCACAGCAGGTTTCACCGGTGTGCGAATCGGTCGAAGGGTTACGTTCGAGGCGAGTTGACCGAGAGTCGCGAAGTGACCATACACACATCCGGCCGGACCTTGTCGGGCAAGGTCCGGCCGGGTGCGCGATGTTGACGAGCCGTGTTGACGAATCGCCTTCTATCTGTGGGCGACTTAGCGACCCACCAGGTCACAGGGGTCAGCCGAGCAGCGAGGCCAGCTCGACGTGCTCCAGGCCGTGGGCCTCGGCGACCTCCTTGTAAACGACCTTGCCGTCATGGGTGTTGAGACCCTTGGCGAGCGCGGCGTCGCGGCGCAGCGCCTCCACCCAGCCGTTGTTGGCGAGCGAGACGATGTACGGCAGCGTGGCGTTGGTGAGGGCGTTGGTGGAGGTGTTCGGCACCGCGCCCGGCATGTTGGCGACGCAGTAGAAGACCGAGTTGTGCACGCGGAAGGTCGGCTCGGCGTGCGTGGTGGGACGGGAGTCCTCGAAGCAGCCGCCCTGGTCGATCGCGATGTCGACAAGAACACTTCCGGGCTTCATCCGGGACACCAGCTCGTTGGTGACCAGCTTCGGGGCCTTGGCGCCCGGGATGAGGACCGCGCCGATGATGAGGTCGGCGTCGAGGACGGCCTTCTCCAGCTCGAAGGAGTTGGACATGATCGCCTTGACCTTCGTACCGAAGATCTTGTCGGCCTCGCGCAGCTTGTTGATGTCGCGGTCGAGCAGGGTCACGTCGAAGCCCATGCCGACGGCGACCTGGGTGGCGTTCCAGCCGGAGACGCCGCCGCCGATGACCACGGCCTTGGCCGGGGTCACACCCGGGACACCGCCCGGCAGCACGCCACGGCCGCCGGCCGCGCGCATCAGGTGGTAGGCGCCGACCTGCGGGGCCAGGCGGCCCGCGACCTCGGACATCGGGGCGAGCAGCGGCAGCGCGCGGTTCGGCAGCTCCACCGTCTCGTAGGCGATGGCCGTGGTGCCGGACTCGATGAGCGCGTCCGTGCACTCCTTGGAAGCGGCCAGGTGCAGGTAGGTGAAGAGGGTCTGGTCCTTGCGGAGGCGGTGGTACTCCTCCGCGATGGGCTCCTTGACCTTCAGCAGCAGGTCGGCGGTGGCCCACACCTCGTCGGCGGTGTCGAGGAGGGCGCCACCGGCGGCGACGTACTCCTCGTCCGTGATCGAGGAGCCGAGGCCGGCGCCCCGCTCGATGACGACCTGGTGGCCGTTGCGCACCAGCTCGTGCACACCGGCGGGGGTGATGGCCACCCGGAACTCGTTGTTCTTGACCTCGCGGGGGATGCCGACCTTCACGTCGATCACGGTCCTTGGCTCAGAGGGTATGGGGGGTGCTTTGCATGACATACCCAGGCATGCATGGCACACCGGGAGACACCGCAGGAGAACGTGCGGCAGAGCCAGTCTAATGAAGGCGTTGTGGCTGTCTAGCCTTCCATTGCATCAATCTTCGTTGGATGCACTACGGATTTCGCAGGCGCTAACGTCCTGTTCCGGCCTTTCGTCGCTCTCCGGTGGCTCCTCATCCAGCATGCGCTCGGCCGCCGCCCGGTGCAGGTGGGCCGACGCGGGGTCGCCGAGGCGCTCCAAAGTGTCGGCCAGCCGCAGCTGCAGCGCGGCCTGCAAGCGGACGTCCTCGGCGCGCCGCGCCCACTCCACCGCCTCCTGGCAGGTGCGCAGCGACTCCTCGGGCCGCCCGGCGTACTCCTGCACCCGGGCCAGTTCGCTCAACGCCCGGGCGTGGGCGGCGACATCGCCGCTCTTGCGGTAGCCGGCGACGGCGGCCCGCCAGTTCCTGAGCGCCTCTCCGTAGCGGGCGGCGTAGGTGTGGGCGGTGGCGATCCGGCCGTACAGCCGGGCGGCCTGTTCGCGCTCGCCGCGGGCCAGCCGCTCGGCGAGGGCCCGGCCGAACCAGTCGGCGGCCCGGTCGTAGTCGCCTAGCTCCTGGTACGCGCCGCCTACGGATTCCATCGCGCGGCCGGTCGCGTACGGGTCGTTCGCCTCGCGTCCGGCGTCCAGCGCGGCCCGGTAGCGGGCCAGCGCGGCCCGGGTGCGGCCGGTCTGCGCGTCCAGATCGCCCAGGTTCAGCAGGGCCGCGGCCTTCTCGCGGGGCAGCCCACGGCGCTCGGCGACGTCCAGGACGAGGCCGTGGACGCCGTACAGATCGGGAGCGGCGGCCTGGGTGCCGACATGGGCCACGATGGCCCTGACCAGCTGGGACAGCAGCCGCCTGGCCAGGGTGTCCAGCTCTCCGTCGGCCACCGCGACCCGCGCGGACGCCAGCAGGGCGGGTCGCCGGATGCGCAGCCAGTCGGCGGCGGCCCTCGGGCTCGGGAAGCGCACCTCGCGGGGCATGGCGCTCAGCTTCTCCCGGGCCTGCGGGCTGTCCGTCTCGGTGATCGCCCGGCAGGACTGCAGCAGCCGTACCGTCCGCTCCAGCATCCGGGCCCGGGCCAGCTGCAACTCCGCGGGCCGCTCCTGGCTCTCGGCGAGGGCGCGCAGGAGGGGGTGCAGGCAGCCGGGGACGTCGTACTGGGGCAGCGGGGAGTCCATCGCGCGCAGCAGGCCGAGGGCGACGAGGTCGTCCAGGACGGCGCGGGCGGCATCGACCGAGCAGCCGGCGAGGGAGGAGGCGGTGTGCGGGTCGACCAGGCCGGCCGGGGCGAGGGAGAGCAGTCGCAGCATCCGGGCGGCCGAGCCGGGCAGCTGGGCGTACACGAGCCGCAGGACGCGGGCCAGCGGGGTGCCGTCGGTGCCGTCGTCGGCGGCGGCGTGCAGCCGTTTGGCCAGGTCGGATACGGCGGCCTGGGGGCGCGCGGCGAGCCAGCCGCCGGCCAGGACCAGTGCGGCCGGGTGGCCCTGGCAGGCCTCGGCCAGGCTCTCCGCGGAGCGCGGGTCGACGGTGACCCGGACCGAGCCGGTGAAACCGGTGAGCAGTTCCACCGCGGACTTGGTGTCGAGACCGCCCAGGGTGCAGGGGCGGACATCGGCGATACCGGTGAGCGGGCCGCCGGAGACTGCCACCACCAGGCAGTCGGGGGCCTCCGGGAGCAGCGCGTCGACCTGGTCGGCGCCGGCCGCGTCGTCCAGCAGGAGCAGTGCCCGCCGGTCGGCCAGGGCCGTGCGCAGCGCCGCCGTCAGATCGTCCTCGGCGGCCCCGGCGGGGGCGGGCAGCTCCAGCGCGGCCAGCAGCTCCCGGGCGGTGCGCTCGACCGGGACCGGGGTGCCGTCGGGTTCGCTGAGCCGGGCCCGCAGCACCCCGTCGGGGTAACGCTCGGCAACCTGCCGGACGAGTTCCTCGGCGAGCGTGGTCCGGCCCGAACCGGGGCGGCCGGCGATGAGCAGAACGCGCGCGCGGGGCGCCTTGCGGCCCGAGAGGGTGTCCAGGCCCGCGCGCTCGATGTCGGCGCGCAGCTCCTTCAACTCCCGCGTACGGCCCAGGAAATGACCGTTCGCGACCGGGTGCGCGGACAGCCGCGCATCGTCTGTGTCCACCGCCTGATCCGTCACGGGCCACACTCCCGTCCCACCGCACGCGCAAGCCCGCCGGATCTTCCGGTACGGGCGTTTCCAGAGCCTAGTTCACGCTCTGCGACGTTCCGTGAGGAGCGCGGCGGACACATCGCCCGATCGGATCAGGCGATGGTCACATCAGTACGCCGGACGAGTGGGGTCAGGACGCGAACGGGCGCGCCGGCCACGGCGCGCCGGCCGGCCGCAGGGCGTCCAGCCCGTCCCCGCCGCGGGCGGCGACCAGCGACAGGACACCGACCACCAGGCAGTTGTTGTGCACGTCACCGGCCAGCACCCGGCGCACCAGCTCGTCGACCGGCACCCGGGCGTGCTCCATGTCGGTCTCCTCGTGCTCCGCCTCGAAGCGCTCCCCGTCGGCCTCGGACAGATCACGGGCGAGGAAGATCCGTACGGCCTCGTCGCAGCCGCCGGGGGTGGTGTACACGTCGGTGAGCACGCGCCAGTCCTCGGCCTTGACGTGCGCCTCCTCGTACAGCTCCCGCTGGGCCGCGTGCAGCGGGTTCTCGCCGGGCACGTCGAGCAGGCCGGCCGGGATCTCCCACAGCTTGTGCCGGACGGGGTGGCGGTACTGGTTGATCAGCAGGACCCGGTCCTCCTCGTCCAGGGCGAGGACGGCGACCGAGCCGGGGTGCACCTGGTAGTCGCGGCGCACCACGGAGCCGTCGGGCATGACCACGTCGTCCGTACGGACGGAGGTCTTGTTCCCCCTGAAGGGGGTCTCCGTCGCCCGGATCTCCCACTCCTCCGGGGTGTCCTTGATCGTCATGCCCTGTCCTCCCACACGCAGGTAGAAATCCGGCCGCTACGAAAGCCGGGGTGCCCACCTTTGAAGGTATGCACCCCGGCCACCGTACAACTGGTGTGTTACTTGGAATTCTGCCGCTCGACGGCGGCCTTCACGAGGCCGGCGAACAGCGGGTGCGGACGGGTCGGACGCGAGCGCAGCTCCGGGTGCGCCTGCGTGGCGACCAGGTAGGGGTGCACGTCACGCGGGTACTCGACGTACTCGACGAGCTTGCCGTCCGGGGAGGTGCCGGAGAACAGGATGTTCGCCTTCTTCTCCAGCTCGGCGCGGTAGGCGTTGTTCACCTCGTAGCGGTGGCGGTGCCGCTCCTCGACGTACTCCTTGTCGTCGTACACCTCGCGGACGATGGAGCCCTCGGCCAGCTTCGCCGGGTACATGCCGAGCCGCATGGTGCCGCCCATGTCGCCCTCACCGGCGACGATGTCCATCTGCTCGGCCATGGTCGAGATGACCGGGTGGCCGGTGGCCGGGTCGAACTCGGTGGAGTTGGCATCCGGGATGTCGGCCAGGTTCCGCGCGGCCTCGATCACGATGCACTGCAGGCCCAGGCAGAGGCCGAGCAGCGGGATCCTGTTCTCGCGGGCGTAGCGGATGGCGCCGACCTTGCCGAGCACACCGCGGTCGCCGAAGCCGCCCGGGATGCAGATGCCGTCGACGTCGGCGAGCTGCGCCTTGGCGCCGGCCGGGGTCTTGCAGTCGTCGGAGGTGACCCACTTGATCTTGACGCGGGCCTTGTTGGCGAAGCCGCCGGCGCGCAGCGCCTCGGTGACCGAGAGGTAGGCGTCGGGCAGGTCGATGTACTTGCCGACCAGGGCGAGGGTGATCTCGTGGTCGGGGTTGTGGACGCGGTCGAGCAGGTCGTCCCAGGTCGTCCAGTCCACGTCCCGGAAGGGCAGGTCCAGCTTGCGCACCACGTAGGCGTCCAGGCCCTCGGTGTGCACGACCTTCGGGATGTCGTAGATCGAGCGAGCGTCCGGGCAGGCGACGACGGCGGCCTCGTCGACGTCGCACATGAGGGAGATCTTGCGCTTGATCGCTGTCGGCACCTCGCGGTCGCAGCGGAGCACGATCGCGTCTGGCTGGATACCGATGTTCCGCAGCGCGGCGACGGAGTGCTGGGTCGGCTTGGTCTTCAGCTCACCGGACGGACCGATGTACGGAAGGAGCGAGATGTGCACCACGAAGACGTTGTCCCGGCCGACCTCGTGCCGGACCTGGCGGACCGTCTCCAGGAACGGCAGCGACTCGATGTCGCCGACGGTGCCGCCGACCTCGGTGATCACGACGTCGACCTCGTCCGTCGCCATGCGCCGGATGCGGTGCTTGATCTCGTTGGTGATGTGCGGGATGACCTGCACGGTGTCGCCCAGGTACTCGCCGCGGCGCTCCTTGGCGATCACCGTGTTGTAGACCTGCCCGGTGGTGACGTTGGCCGAGCCGTCCAGGTCGCGGTCGAGGAAGCGCTCGTAGTGGCCGATGTCCAGGTCGGTCTCGGCGCCGTCGTTGGTGACGAACACCTCACCGTGCTGGAAGGGGTTCATCGTGCCCGGGTCGACGTTCAGGTACGGGTCGAGCTTCTGCATCACGACACGCAGGCCGCGGGCCTTGAGCAGCATGCCCAGGCTGGAGGCGGTGAGGCCCTTGCCGAGCGAGGAGGCGACACCCCCGGTGACGAAGATGTGCTTGGTCGTCGTGGCTGTGCTCGATCGAAAGGCGGGGGGCGGCATGGCCAAGAGGGGGCTCCCGTGGTCGCTGTCTGTCGTGCGGTACGGCTTCGGCCCGGACGCTTCCGGGGGTGCCGTCGCTGCGGTTCGGGGGTTTTTCTCCCACCGGTCCACGGGCTACCAGCGTATCAGCGCCTGGAGGAGATGGCTTCCGGCCACCCTGCGCGCTCGCCCGTGCACCCTCCGCCGCCACAGGTGTCACGGCGGCACGCTCCGGTCACAGGGATATCACCGGTGCTCACTCGTTCGGCCCACACGGGTTGCCCGGAGCGGCACGCAGATCATCTACGTGCGTCGTATCCTGCTCGGACACTCTGCCGAGCCCGGCCGGAAAAACGGCACACCCCCGCCGGCATCACCCGGAACAACGAGAGCGCGGCAGTTCGTTGAGCAAGGACTGTCGTGTTGCCTCAGGGCTCGGCGGGCTGCTTTGCTTCACCGCTCAACGACGCATAACAACGACCCCTTGACCGCACTAGCGACAGCCCCCTGCGTGGGGGTGACGTGGCCGTTCGACTGGAGTTGCACGTGGCCGGGCGCATCGAAGACTACGCACTCATCGGAGACATGCAGACCGCCGCGCTGGTCTGCCGGGACGGCACGGTGGACTGGCTGTGCCTGCCCCGCTTCGACTCGCATGCCATCTTCGCCGGCCTGCTGGGCACCGAGGAACACGGCTTCTGGCGGCTCGGCCCGGCGCACGCCGCCGACGCCAAGCCCCCCACCGCCGCCCGGCGCGGCTACCGCGGCGACTCGCTGATCCTGGAGTCGGAGTGGGACACCCCGCGCGGCACCGTCCGCGTGACCGATTTCATGCCCCCGCGTGACGGCGCCCCGCAGCTGATCCGGATCGTGGAGGGCGTCACCGGCCGGGTGCCGATGCGCTCGGTCCTCAGGATGCGGTTCTCCTACGGCCGGGTCGTGCCGTGGGTGCACAAGCACGAGGGCCGGACGGTGGCGGTCGCCGGTCCCGACTCCGTGTGGTTCGACACAGAGGCCGAGACCTACGGCAAGGCGCTGACGACGTACTCCGACTTCACGGTCGCCCCGGGTGACCGGATCGCGTTCACGATCTCCTGGGAGCCCTCGCACAAGGAGCCGCCGGGCCTGCCGGAGCCGGAGCAGTCGCTGGAGGCGACGGAGAGTTTCTGGCGCGAGTGGGTGGAGCACTGTACGTACCACGGGCCGTACCGCGAGGCGGTGGTCCGCTCGCTCATCACCCTGAAGGCGCTGACCTACGCCCCCACCGGCGGCATCGTCGCCGCTCCCACCACCTCCCTGCCGGAGGACATCGGCGGCGTCCGCAACTGGGACTACCGCTACACCTGGCTGCGGGACGCGGCGATCACCCTGTCCTCGCTGCTGCGCACCGGCTACCGCGAGGAGGCCCGCGCCTGGCGTGAGTGGCTGCTGCGCGCGGTCGCCGGCGATCCGGAGAACCTGCAGATCATGTACGGCATCGCCGGCGAGCGCGAGCTGGGCGAGGCCGAGCTGGACTGGCTGCCGGGCTACGAGAACTCGGCCCCGGTCCGGGTCGGCAACGGCGCCGCCCACCAGCTCCAGCTGGATGTGTACGGCGAGGTCACCGAGGCCCTGCACCTGGGCCACATGACCGGCCTGGCCCGCAACGACTACGCCTCCCTCCTCCAGCTGAAGCTGATCCGGTACCTGGAGGACCACTGGCAGGAGCCGGACGAGGGCATCTGGGAGGTGCGCGGCCCGCGCCGGCACTTCGTGCACTCCAAGGTGATGGCCTGGGTGGCGGTGGACCGCACCATCAAGCTGATCGAGTCCGGTGACGCGGACGGCCCGCTGGAGCGCTGGAAGGAACTGCGCGACGACATCCACCGGGACGTGTGCGAGAAGGGCTACGACAAGGAGCGCAACACCTTCACCCAGTCCTACGGCTCCCAGGAGCTGGACGCCTCGCTGCTGCTGATTCCGCAGATGGGGTTCCTGCCGCCGGACGACAAGCGCGTGATCGGCACGATCGAGGCCATCCAGCGCGAGCTGTCCACCCCGGACGGGTTCATCCTGCGCTACCCGACGGAGGGCCGGCACGAGGGCGTGGACGGCCTGCCCGGCGACGAGGGCGCCTTCCTGGCCTGCTCGTTCTGGATGGCGGACGACCTGGCGATGATCGGCCGGGTGGACGAGGCCCGCAGGCTGTTCGAGAAGCTCCTCGCGCTGCGCAACGACCTCGGTCTGCTCGCCGAGGAGTGGGACCCGCGCCTGCAGCGCCAGGTCGGCAACTTCCCGCAGGCCTTCAGCCACGTTCCGCTGATCGACACCGCGCTGCGGCTGACGGCCTCCGGGGCGTACGGCGGCTGACCCGGACAGCGGGCCGCGCGCCTACGCTGGGAGGGGCACCCAGCCCCGCACGGAAGGGGGCGGCCATGGCTCCCCCGTCGAAGGCGGGCGCGGCCCTCGCCGCGCTGCGTGAGGATCTGGTCGGCGACGTGTTCTCCCCGGGGGATCCGGGCTACGACGAGGCCCGGACCGTCTTCAACGCGATGATCGACCGGCGGCCGGCCGTGATCGCCCAGTGCGCGGACGCCACCGATGTGGTGCGGGCCGTGCGCTTCGGCAGGGAGCTGGACCTGCACATCGCGGTGCGCGGCGGCGGTCACGGCGTGGCCGGGACGGCACTGGGCGACGGCGCGCTCGTGGTGGACCTGCGCCGGATGCACCGGGTGACCGTCGACCCGGCGGCCGAGGCGGTCCGGATCGAGGGCGGCGCCACGATGAGCCATCTGGACCGGGCCACCGAGCCCTACGGCCTCGCGACCACCGGTGGCCGCGCCTCCACCACCGGGGTCGGCGGCTTCGTCCTGGGCGGCGGCACCGGCTGGCTGGACCGGGCCTTCGGCCTCGCCGCCGACAACCTGCTGGGCGTGGAACTGGTGACCGCCGACGCCGAGCGGGTGCACGCGAACGCCGACGAGAACCCCGAGCTGTTCTGGGCCCTGCACGGCGGGGGCGGCAACTTCGGCGTCGCCACCGCCCTGACCCTGCGGCTGCACGAGATGCCGGAGTTCTCGATCGTCCTGCTGATGTTCCTGCCGCGGTTCGGACCGGACGTCACCCGCACCTTCCGCGAGATCATCCGTGGCGGGCCGGACGAGTTGAGCGGTGCGGTGGCGTACCTGACCGGTCCGTCCGAGGAGTTCACGCCCCCGGAGCTGGTGGGCAAGCTGCTGTGCGCCGCCCTGCTGACCTACGCGGGCGGCGAGGACGGGCTGCGCAAGCTCGCCGAGCCCCTGCTCGCGCTGCCGCACGAGGTGGAGCTGGCCGGTGACCTGCCGTACGCCGACGCGCAGTGCGTGATCGACGATCCGCCCGGGATGCGGAACCACTGGTCGGCGGAGTGCCTGACCGCTCTCCCGGACGACCTGGTGGAGGTGTTCTGCGCCCGCGGG
Source organism: Streptomyces sp. NPDC045022 (assembly GCF_056432605.1). Taxonomy (NCBI): domain Bacteria; kingdom Bacillati; phylum Actinomycetota; class Actinomycetes; order Kitasatosporales; family Streptomycetaceae; genus Streptomyces; species Streptomyces sp. NPDC045022. The sequence continues at coordinate 17,088 of NZ_JBWKIR010000040.1, read as the reverse complement.
GACAGCATGCCGGTGCCGACCGGCACCCGGCACCTGCTGTTCCCGCAGGGCGGGGCGATCGCCACCGGTCCGCACGAGTACCCGGTGCCGTACCGGGACGCGGCCTGGGCCGCGCACCCGTTCGCCGTCTGGGAGGACCCGGCCGACGACGAGCGGGCGATCGCCTGGGTGCGGGACGTCCGCGCCGGCGTCCGGCCGTGGAGCACCGGCGCCACCAACCTGAACTTCATCGGGGACGAGGGCCCCGAGCGGGTCAGGGCGGGCCTGGGCGAGGGGAACACCCTGCGGCTGGAGAAGGTGAAGCGGCGGTACGACCCGGACAACGTGTTCCGCTTCAACCACAACATCAGGCCCGTCTGAGCCGGCCGCCGGCCGAATGCACCCACACGCGTCCAGGGACCAGGGGCCGGATGATCCCCACGTCACCACGCGGAGATGTCGCCGGAACGCGTCCCCGGGTAGCGTCCGCTGCATGGACAGCCGCACGGACCACCGATTCGACACCCAGGGCGCCGGGATCACCGTTCAGCGGGCACTGGAGCTGCCCGGCCTGCGCAGCGGGCTGCCGGAGATCCTGGCGGGCGCCGACCGGCTGGGACGCACCGTGCGCTGGGTGCACGCCGGCGAGGTGCCCAACATCGCCTCGCTGCTCAAGGGCGGCGAGCTGCTGCTCACCACCGGCTACGGCCTCGGCACCCGCCCCGCCGATCAGCGGGCCTTCGTACGCACCCTCGCCGAGCGGGGCATCGCCGCCCTGGTGGTGGAGCTGGGCCCACGCTTCACCAGGCTGCCGGCCGCCCTGGTGGACACCGCCCGCAGCGCCGGGCTCCCGCTGGTCCAGCTGCACCGCGAGGTGCCCTTCGTGACGGTGACCGAGGAGATCCACACCGAGATCGTCAACGGCCACTACGCGCTGCTGCAGCGGGCGGAGGAAGTGCACCGGCGCTGTACCGAGGCCCTGCTGAGCGGCGGCGGGGTGCCGCAGGTGCTGGGCATCCTGGCCGACTTCGGCGCCAATCCGGTGTTCCTGGAGACGGCGGACGGCCGCCTGCTGTACGCCGCCGGGGCCGGACCCGAGGGCGCGGATCCGCTGCAGGTCTGGGAGGGGCTGCGCGGCCCGCAGAAGGACGCCCCGCCGCCGGCCGGTTCGGTGCTGGTGGACGTGCCCGGCGGCGGTCCCGGCACGGCGGGCTCGGTCCGTGCCCGGCTCGTCCTGCTGCCGGTCCGCTCACCGCTGGCTCCGGTGCACCGGATCGCCGCCGAGCGGGCGGCGGCCATCCTGGCCGTGGTGCTGATGCAGGCCCGGCAGGAGGAGGAGCTGGCGGCACGGGGGCGCGGTGACTTCCTCACCGATCTCGCCGAGGGCCGGATCACGGCGGAGGACGCACCGGCGCAGGCCCGGGTCCTCGGCTTCAAGCCCGGCGACAGCCCGTTGCTGCCCATGGTGATGCGGGTCGGCGACTCCCTCTCCCCCGAGGGGGGCTCCGCCCGTACGGGCGGGGCCGAAGGTGGCGGCGGCTGGGCGGTGCTGGCCCGGGCGGTCTCGGAGGAACTGGCCTCGGTGGGGGTGCCGGTGCTGCTGGGCGTGCGGCCGGTGGAGGGCCGGGTGCCGGTGCTGCTGGGGCTGCGCTCGGAGTCGGAGCGGTCGACGGTCGCGGACCGGGTGGCGGCGGCGCTGCGCGCGGGCGTGGAGCGTGCCGGGATGCGGCGGCCCGGCTCTCCCCCGCCGGTGGTGGTCGTCGGCGTGGCGGGCGGCTGGGCGGCCGCGTCCGCGGGACTGCGGCACGCGGCGGAGACGGCGACGGCGGCACAGGGCCTGCCCGACCGGCCCTGGTACGACGCCCGCCGCCTCGACATCGACCTGCTGCTGTGGCGGCTGCGCGACCACCCGGACCTGGCGGCCTTCGTGGACCGCGCGATCGGGCCGCTGCGCGAGCACGACCACCGCTCCAGGCCACCGCTGCTGCCGACCCTGGAGACCTACCTGGCGCACGCCGGCCGCAAGGCCGAGACGGCCCGTGAACTGCACCTCAACCGCCAGACGCTCTACAACCGCCTCGCCCGCATCGGGGAGTTGCTCGGCACCGACCTCGACGACCCGCAGACGGTCCTGGCGTTGAGCCTGGCCCTCCGCGCCCGCCGCCACGTCCCTTAGGGCAGCGGCCGCGGCTGGGTCAACTCGTCGTAGACGCTGAGCACCTGGGCGACGGTCTCGTCCTCCGTCGGCCAGGTGGCGGCCTGCCGCGCGCCGCGCTCCCGCAGGAGTTCGCGCCGCTCGGGATCGGCGAGCAGTCCTACGACGGCTTCGGCCAGCGCCCGCGCATCGCCGTACGGGACGAGTTCGGCCGCGTCGCCGACGAGGTCCGGGATGCCGCCGACGCGGGTCGCGACGAGCGGTACGCGCGCGTGCAGCGCCTCCTGGGCGAGGACGGACCGCGACTCCCAACTGCTGGTCAGCAGCGCCAGATCGGCGGCGGTGAGCAGCTCGGGCACGTCCTCGTGGCGGCCGATGAGCCGCACCGGCAGCTCCTCATCCTCGATCCGCCGCTGCAGCACGGGCCGCAGCGGGCCCTCCCCGGCGACGACGACCAGCGGCACGGGGTCCAGCTCCCGCCAGGCACGGGCCGCGTCGAGCAGCACGTCGTATCCGCGGTGCCGGTCCAGGGAGCCGACCGCGATGAGCAACGGGCGGCCGGTGGTGCCGAGTTCGGCCCGGACCTTGGGCCGCAGCGGGTCGGGCTCGTCGTGGGACGGACTTCCCTCCGCGCGGGCGCAGCCGAGCGTGGCGGAGGGCCGGCGCTGACCCGGCAGGCCGACGGCCGCGAGCCGGGCGTCGCGCGCGCCGCTCCGGCGGGCCCGGTCGACCAGGTCGGAGCTGGTGCCGAGGACGACGGTCGCCGTCTTCACCACCCGCCGCTCCAGCAGCCGCAGCAGATGCGCCCGTGCCCCCTCCGCGCGCGCCCGGTTGTGCCAGGTGACCACCAGCGGGGTGCTGCGGCCGCCGAGCGCGAGCACGGCACGGAAGGAGGCGTGCAGACCGTGCGCGTGCACCAGGTCGGCATCGGCGCAGGCCGCCCGGAGCGCGGCCACGGAGGCCGGGTCGCTGCTGCGGGGCACGTGCACGTGCTCGGCGCCGGCCCCGGTGAAGTCGTAGGCGCGGTCGGCCTCGACGGGGGCGCACACCGTGACCCGTACGCCCCTCGCCACGAGCCCCTCGGCGAGGGAACGTACGTGCGCACTGCTGCCGGCGTTGCCCCCGCCGAGCACCTGCACGGTGCGCAACGGCGACTGGCCGTGCGCTGCGTTGCTGCTCAGGGGGCTCACGGGGCCGGGGCTCCTGGTTCGGCGTGGGGTGGTCACGAGGAAACGTACAGAAGGTAGCGGGCTCAGGGGGGTGGAAGGACGTAGCCCGCGTGCCTGCGGCGTGGACTGTTCCGGCCCGCCGCCCGCCCCGCGTTCGCTGCCAAGCATGCCAGGACGTACGGCCGTTCCGGGAAACCCGGGCGGGCGCACCGTGCGGCGGGCCGGGGCAATGCGCCGGAGCACGTCACCCACACGGGTGAAAGAAACCCCGGCCCGGTCGAACGGTGTGCGACCCGGTTCGCTGCGGCCGGACCCTCACGACGTCCGTGTAGAACCGGCTCGCCCGACGCGCGCGTACGACCGGTTCGGACTGTCACGCCGCCCGGGTACGACGGGTTCAGACTCTCACAGACCCCGGTCCCGGCCGGCGCAGTCCCTCACAGTGCCCGCGCCCACGCGGTGACCCGGTCCCCGTACGCGGCGGCGGCCACGACGGCGACGGCGTGCGCGAGCAGCCCCGCGCGCCGGTTGCCCGCGACCACGGCGGTACCGAGCGCCGCCCCGAGCGCGTGCGCGCCCGTGTCCCCGATCATCATGCGCGCGCCGAGGTCGTCGGGCAGCACGGCCGCGGCGGCGCCCATGGCGGACGCGGTCAGTTCGCCGCCCGGCCCCTTGCGCAGCAGCCCCGGCGCCCCGAGCGCGAGCACCGCGCCCACGGCCCGCCCTGGGCGTACGTCGACAAGGTTGACGAAGTGCGCGGCCCCGGCGATCACGACACCGGCCAGCACCTTGTCGACCGGCCGCTCCTTCAGGAAGGCGCCCGCCAGCAGCCCCGCCGCCGATATCCCGAACAACTTGACGGCACCGCTGGTGACTTCGCCGTCCCGCAACGCCCCGAGATGCGCCCGGAAGCCGCGCCGGTGATCCCCGGCGACATCGTCGTACGCCCCGCAGATCCCGGCCGCCAGCACCGCGAGCCCGGCACCGGGGTGAACCCGCGCGGCCCCCACGGCCGCCGCCACCGCCGACGCCGGCCCGGCATACATCCCGACACTCCGCCCGGCGAAGTTCCTCCGCTCCCAGCGCGCCCGCCCGCCGGGGGCGGTCTTCCGCAGGACGGCCACACCGGCGCGCGTCACAGCGGCGGCCAGGGCGAATCCGGTCTTCCTTCCGCCACACCTGATCATGCGCCCACCCTAGGGGCCGCCGCCTCCACCGCAGTTGCCCTTGGGCTTCCGACAGTCGGCACAGCGACGGACTGGCTATTCCGGCAGGTACGGCGCAGCGGTCGTCGGCTTCCTTCGCTCCCCCTCCGGGGTGAAGGCGAAGGATCGCCGGAACGGGCCCCCGGCCGAAGCGCACCGCGAGAAGAAGCGGTTGCTCGTGTTCGGGCGGCCACGACCCGGTCCCGGCCGCGCTGCCGTTCCACAGGTGGAAGACCACCATCGGCTGCTTCGGATCCTTGCTGAGGTAGCCGAGCGTCTTTCCGTAAAGAGGATTGGTTCCGCCGAACAGCACGGAGGGAGCACCGAACTCCGCCACCACGTCCGCCCACGTGCGGTCCTCCGTGGCCCACTGCCGGACACGGCCTCCGAGCGCTTCGTACGCCTCCTCCGCGAGAACCTGGTCCGGCTCGAGCCAACCGCGTTGCTGCGCTCGGCGGACCGCTCTCCTACCCGTCCGCCCGGGCCGTGGCCAGCAGCTCCTCCGCATGCGCGCGGGCGGTCTCGGAGTCCTCCTGGCCGGCCAGCATGCGCGACAGCTCGCGGACGCGTTCCTCGCCCTCCAGGACCTTCACACCGGACCGGGTGACGGACCCGTCGTTGGTCTTCTCGACCAGCAGCTGCCGGTCGGCGAAGGCGGCGACCTGGGGCAGATGGGTGACCACGACGACCTGCGCGGCCTTGGCGAGCTTCGCCAGGCGCCGCCCGATCTCGACCGCCGCCTTGCCGCCGACACCGGCGTCGACCTCGTCGAAGAGGTACGTCGGCACGGGGTCGGTGCCCGCGAACACGACCTCCACGGCCAGCATCACGCGGGACAGCTCACCGCCGGACGCGCCCTTGGCGATGGGCCGGGGCGGTGCGCCCGGGTGCGGGGCGAGCAGCAGCTCGACCTCGTCGACGCCCGAGGGCCCGTAGGCGACCGTGCGTCCGCCGACCTCGACGCCCTCGGGGTCCTCCGTCTGCCGGATGTCGAAGGACACGCGCGCGTGGGGCATGGCGAGGGAGGCCAGCTCGGCGGTCACGGCGGCGGCGAACCGTTCGGCGGCCTCCGTCCGCGCGTCCGTCAGCGCCTGCGCGAGCCCGCTCAGGCCGGTGCGCAGCGCGTCCCGCTCGGCGGTCAGCTCCTCGATCCGCTCGTCGTCGCCGTCCAGCTCGGTGAGCCGCGCGGCGCTCTGCTCCGCCCACGCCAGGACGGCGCCCACGTCGTTCCCGTACTTGCGGGTGAGGCCGCCCAGCGCGGCCCGGCGCTCCTCCACGGCGGCCAGCCGCAGCGGATCGGCGTCGAGATCGTCGGCGTACCCCGCCAGCTCACCCGCGACATCGCCCAGCAGGATCCCGATCTCCCCGATCCGGTCGGCGAGCGCGGCCAGCGCCGGATCGTGCGACCGCACGGCCTCCAGGGCCCGGTGGGCGCCCGCGACGAGGGTCGAGGCGTCGATCCCCTCGGGGTCCTCGGGATTGCCCGCGAGAGCGGCGTGGGCGGCCGTCGCGGCCGATGACAGGGCCTCGGCATGCCCCAGCCGCTCCGCCTCCTCGGCCAGCTCGGCGTCCTCCCCGGCCCGTGGTTCCACGGCGGCGATCTCGTCGAGCCCGTACCGCAGCATGTCGGCTTCCTGCGCCCGCTCACGCGCGCGCGTGGTGATCTCCTCCAGCTCGGCGGAGACGGCCCGCAGCCGCCGGTAGGCCTCCGTGTACTTGGCGAGCGGCACGGCGACCGCGTCCCCGGCGTACCGGTCGAGCGCCTGCCGCTGCCGGGACAGCTTCAGCAGCCCCTGCTGGTCGGTCTGCCCGTGCACGGCCACCAGATCGTCGGCCAGTTCGGCGAGCAGCCCCATGGGCACACTGCGTCCGCCCAGGTACGCCCGGGAGCGGCCCTCGGCGGAAACGGTACGGCTGATCAGCAGGGCCCCGTCGTCCAGTTCGGCCCCGGCCTCCTCGGCGCGTACGACGGCGGCGGCGTCCGCGGGTACGGCGATCCGCCCCTCCACGACCGCCTTCTCGGCCCCGATCCGCACGAGCGCGGGGTCCGCCCGGCCACCGAGCAGCAGCCCAAGGCTGGTGACCACCATGGTCTTGCCCGCACCCGTCTCACCGGTGACGGCGGTGAACCCCGGCGACAACTCGACGACAGCATCGTCGATGACCCCGAGCGACCGTATCCGCATCTCCTCCAACACGGAACAGACCATACGAGGTCTGGGGTGGGGAGTGCACATGGCCCGCCCGTGTCACTCCGCCGAGTGGTGCGGCGCGCCCCGCCAACCCGTGGTCGGCAAGGCGAACTTCGCCACAATCCGGTCGGTGAAGGACGAATGGTGCAGTCGAGCCAGCCGGACCGGCACAGCACCCCGCCGGACCTCGACCCGCGCCCCCGGCGGCAACTCGACGGTCCGCCGCCCGTCGCACCACAGAACACCCGGCGGCACATGCGGCAGAACCTCCACGGCGAGCACCGAGTTCGGCGAGGTGACCAGCGGCTTCGCGAACAGCGCGTGCGCACTGATCGGCACCATCAGCAGCGCCTCCACCTCGGGCCACACCACAGGACCGCCCGCGGAGAACGCGTACGCCGTGGACCCGGTCGGCGTGGACAGGACGACGCCGTCACATCCGAACCCCGTCACCGGGCGCCCGTCGATCTCCAGGACGACCTCGAGCAGCTTCTCCGCACCGGCCTTCTGCACGGCCGCCTCGTTCAGCGCCCAGTCGGTGTGCACGATGTCCCCGTTGCGGTGCACCACGACATCGACCGTCATCCGCTCCTCGACCTCGTACGACCGCGCCACCACCCGGTCCACGACCCGGTCGAGGTCGTCCCGCTCGGCCTCCGCGAGGAACCCGACGCGCCCGAGATTGACGCCGAGCATCGGCACCCCGGAGGCCCGCGCGAACTCGGCCCCCCGCAGCAGGGTGCCGTCGCCGCCGAGGACGATCAGCAGCTCACAGCCGTCGAGGCACTGCGCGGTCGCCTCCTTGACCAGCTGCACCTCGTCCGGCAGCGGCAGGTCACGCGCCTCCTCCTCCAGCACCCGCACCCCGATGCCGTGCCGCAGCAGCCCCTTGACGACGAGTTCCGCGCTGCGGATCGCCGCGGGCCGCCCGGTGTGGGCCAGCAGGAAAACAGTACGCGCCAGGTTCTGTGTCAACGCGGCCCCTCCGCCACTGCACGCTCGACGTCGGCCGGGTCCAGTGCGGGAGCCCCGGACCGCAGCCAGAGAAAGTACTCGACATTGCCCGAGGGACCGGGCAGCGGACTCGCGGTGACACCACGCACCCCGAGACCCAGCTCCCAGGCCTTCTCGGCCACTCCCTGCACGGCCTCCGCCCGCAGCTGCGGACTTCGTACGACACCCCCGTTGCCGAGCCGTTCCTTGCCCACCTCGAACTGCGGCTTGACCATCATCACCAGGTCGGCGTCCGGCTTCACGCACCGCTTCAGGGCGGGCAGCACCAGCCCGAGCGGGATGAAGGACAGATCGCCCACGACAAGATCCACAGGTTCCCCATCGATCGCCTCAAGCGTCAACTCGCGTACGTTCGTACGGTCCTTGACGGTGACGCGTTCATCACTTCGGAGAGACCAGGCGAGCTGTCCGTACCCGACGTCCACCGCGACGACGTGCGCGGCGCCCGCGCGCAGCAGGACGTCGGTGAAGCCGCCGGTGGACGCGCCGGCGTCCAGCGCGCGCCGGCCCTCGACGACGAGTCCCCGCGGCACGAAGGTCTTCAGCGCGCCGGCGAGCTTGTGGCCGCCCCGGGACACATAGCCCGGGTCGCTGTCGTCGGCCTGCACCACGATCGCCGCGGCGGTCTCCACCTGGGTGGCCGGCTTGGTCGCGACGATCTTGCCGACGGTGACCCGCCCGGCGGCGATCAGCTGGCTGGCATGCTCGCGCGAGCGCGCCAGCTTCCGGTGGACCAGCTCCGCGTCCAGACGGCGGCGTGCGACTCCTGCCACGTTCGGTTCAGCTCCTGTTCCCGTAAGGCATCGGGGGCGCCGGAGGTCCCGGGCGGGCGTCGAGCGCGGTGAGCGCGTCGCGCAGCCCCCTGTGTACATCCTCGTACACCTCGATGTGTCCGTCGGTGGCGAGGTGGTCGGCGTCGGCCAGCCGCTCCAGCTGGGCGTCGACCTCGGCGTCGCCGGTGGGGGTGCGCACGACGTTCAGGGGCGCCGGGGCGGCGGGATCGTACTCGGCCTCGGCCTCTGGGACGACCGCGGCGGCCTGCACGACGGCCTCGGACACGGACTCGCTCATGCCCAGACGCTACCCCGAACCACTGGGGTACGGTCGGTGGCGATGGCCACGATCGAGGAGTGCCGCGCCGCACTGGGCAAGCTTTCGGACAACATGCGGGGTGCCGAGGGCGACGTACGCGCGGCCGCCGCCCTGGACCGGTCGGTGAGCTGCCACATCACCGACCTCGACGTCACCTTCGCGGGCCGGATGACCGGCGGCCGGATCGAGGTCGACGACACCCATCCGGGGCCACCGCACGAGAAGGCGCAGATCAGGCTCGTCATGGCCGGCGACGACCTGGTGGCCCTGGTGGACGGCGAGCTGAACTTCGCGACCGCCTGGGGCAGGGGCCGGGTCAGGCTGGAGGCCACCCTGCTGGACCTGTTCCGGCTCAGGAAGCTGCTGTGACCTGCTCCGCCCGAGCCTTGCGCGCGGCCGGGACCACCAGCGGGGTCCCCGTCTCCGGGTCGTCGATGACCTGGCAGCGCAGCCCGAACACCTCCTCGACCAGCTCAGCCGTCACGATGTCGCTCGGCGCGCCCTCGGCGATCACCTCGCCGCCGCGCAGGGCGATGAGGTGGGTGGCGTAGCGGGCGGCGTGGTTCAGGTCATGCAGGACGGCCACCAGGGTGCGGCCCTGGGTCTCGTGCAACTCGGCGCACAGGTCGAGGACGTCGATCTGGTGCTGGATGTCGAGGTAGGTGGTCGGCTCGTCCAGGAGCAGCAGCGGTGTCTGCTGGGCCAGCGCCATGGCGATCCACACGCGCTGCCGCTGTCCGCCGGACAGCTCGTCCACGTACCGGTCGGCCAGCTCGGCGACGCCGGTCTGCCGCATCGCCTCCTGAACGATCCGCTCGTCCTGCGTGGACCACTGGCGCAACAGGCCCTGATGCGGGTAGCGGCCCCGGCCGACCAGATCGGCGACCGTGATGCCGTCGGGCGCGATGGACGACTGCGGGAGCAGGCCGAGGGTCCGCGCGACCTTCTTCGCGGGCATCGACTGGATGGCCTGCCCGTCCAGCAGCACCCGGCCCTGGCTGGGCTTGAGCATCCGCGACAGCGCCCGCAGCAGCGTCGACTTGCCGCACGCGTTCGGGCCGACGATCACCGTGAAGGAGTGGTCGGGGATCTCCACCGACAACTTCTCGGCGATCACGCGCTGGTCGTAGGCGAGGGTGACGTTCTGCGCGGACAGGCGGTTCACAGTGCTCCTGGTCGTGTTCGTGTTCATGCCGCTCGCATCCGGCCCGTCCCGCATGCCCTTCGCATCCGGCCCGCCCAGCGTGCGCTTCGCATCGGTCCCGCCCTGCGTGCGCTTCGCATCGGTCCCGCCCTGTGTGCGCTTCATATCCGGCCCGCCCGGCGCTCGGTGACCAGCAGCCACAGCAGATAGACGCCGCCGAGGACGCCGGTGACCACGCCGACGGGCAGCTGGTCGGCGCCGAAGGCCCGCTGCGAGGCCCAGTCCGCGGCGACCAGCAGTGTGGCGCCCATGCAGAGGGAGGGCACGAGGTTCGGGCCCGGCGAGCGGGTCAGGCGCCGGGCGAGCTGCGGCGCGGTGAGGGCCACGAAGCTGACGGGTCCGGCGGCGGCCGTGGCGGCCGCGGTGAGCAGCACGGCACAGACCATCAGCACCAGCCGGACCCGCTGCACGCGCACGCCGAGCGCGCCCGCGACGTCGTCGCCCATCTCCATCATCCTGAGGCCGCGCGCGTTGGCGAGGACCAGCGGGAGAAGGACCGCGCACAGGGCGAGCAGCGGCCAGACCTGCGACCAGTCACGGCCGCCCAGCGAGCCGGTCATCCAGACCACCGCGCGGGCCGCGTCGACCAGGTCGGCCTTGGTGAGCAGATAGCCGTTGACGGCGGTGACGACAGCGGACACGCCGATGCCGACCAGGACCAGCCGGTACCCGTGCACACCCTGCTTCCAGGCGAGCAGATAGATCGCGAAGCCGGTCGCCAGTCCGCCGATCAGCGCGCCGACGGTGACCTGGGTGGAACCGCCGGACATCAGCACGATCACGATCAGCGCGCCGGCCGTCGAGCCCTGTGACAGACCGAGCACGTCCGGACTGCCCAGCGGGTTACGGGAGATGGTCTGGAACAGCGCGCCACCGAGACCGAGCGCGGCACCGACCAGCAGGCCGACCAGGACGCGCGGCAGCCGCAGCTCGTTGACGATGAAGTCCTGGTACGCGGTGCCGTTCCCGGCGAGCGTCCTGAGCACGTCGGCCGCGGGGATCCCGGCGTCGCCGGTGCCGATCAGCGCGATTCCGGCGGCGAGCGCGGCGGCCAGGAGGAGGACGACGACGATCAGGGCACGCGGGTCCAGGCGCAGGGAGAGCCCGCCCGGGGTGCGTACGGCACGGCTCCTGGGGTGTGTCCTCACAGCTGGGCCGTCCTCCGCCGTCGTACGAGAAAGATGAAGACCGGGCCGCCGATGACCGCGGTGACGATGCCGACCTGAAGCTCCGCGGGGCGGGTCACGACCCGGCCGATGACGTCGGCGCCGAGCAGCAGCACGGGCGACAGGGCCGTGGCGTACGGCAGGATCCAGCGCAGGTCGGGGCCGGTGAAGGAGCGCACGACGTGCGGCACCATCAGGCCGACGAACATGATCGGGCCGCAGGCGGCGGTGGCGGCACCGCACAGCAGGGTGGCGGCCAGCATGGCCAGGGCGCGGGTGCGGGTGAGGTTCGCGCCGAGGGCGCGGGCGGTGTCGTCGCCCATCTCCATCGCGTTCAGCGGCCGGGCCAGCACGAGCGCGAGAGCCGTGCCGACCGCGAGGAACGGGAGCACCTGCGTGATGATCGCGTCGGTGGCCGAGGCCAGCGACCCCACCGTCCAGAAGCGCATCTTGCCCAGCGCCGCGTTGTCCATGATCATCACGGCCTGGAGATAGCCGTAGAGGGCCGCGCTGATCGCCGTACCGGCAAGGGCGAGCCGTACCGGCGTGGCACCCCGGCTGCCGCCGAGGAACCACACCAGCACGCCGACCGCCGAAGCCCCGAGGAAGGCGAACCACACATAGCCGGTGAGGCTGGTGACGCCGAAGTAGGTGATGGCCGTGACGACGGCCGCGGAGGCGCCCGCGTTGATGCCGAGCAGACCCGGGTCGGCCAGCGGGTTGCGGGTGAGCGCCTGCAGCACCGCGCCCGCCAGGCCGAGCGCGGCACCGACCAGCAGTCCGAGGACCGTGCGCGAGAGCCGCTCGTCCACGACGACGTCACCGTACGTCCCCGTGTCATGGAACAGGCCGTGCCAGACCTGGTCCAACGACAGTGCTTTCGCCCCGATCGCGATGCTCGCCAGGGCGACGAGCACCAGGATCGCGACGGAGAGCAGGAGCCCAAAGGCCCTTGCCGCCCGGCGGGTTGGGGGCGCGGGGGCGGTCTCCGCGCGCGGTACCGGAGGACTGTCGACCAACACGAGGTTAGGTTAGCCTACCCTCGCATGCGATCTCGATCCCCGGGTTGCCCCAGTACGTCGTTCAGAGCCCGAGCCGGGCCAGCGCCTTCCCGCCGTCCAGTTCACAGGAGCCCTCGCCCGCCGCCGTCCAGGCCGCCGCGCACAGCACCCGCAGCCCGTCCAGCGTCTCGCCGTCGCCCTCCAGCTCCAGCCGGTCCGTCCCCGCGGTCGCCGTCCAGCCACCGCAGCGGAATCCGGCACCCTCCTCGGTGATCTCCGGCTGCCCGGTGAGCAGCCCACGCAAGTCGGCGTCCACGTACGTCGGCCGGTGCCGCGGCGGCGCGGCGAGCAGTTGGCCCCCGTCGGTGACACCGGTCAGCACCAGCAGCGAGTCGCCCCCGCCGTTGAACGCGCCCTCGATGTCCGTGTCCAGCCGGTCCCCGACGACCAGCGGCCGCTTCGCGCCGGTCCGGATGATCGTCTCCTTGTGCATCGGCGGCAGCGGCTTGCCCGCCACCTGCGGCTCCGCGCCGGTCGCGATCCGAACGACCTCCACGGCCGCCCCGTTGCCCGGCGCGATGCCCCGCCCGCTCGGAATCGTCAGGTCGGTGTTGGACGCGAACCATGGCACCCCCCGCGCCACCGCGTACGACGCCTCCGCGAACCGCCCCCACGGCAGATCGGGCCCGCCGAACCCCTGCACGACCGCCGCCGGATCGTCGTCCGCCGACTCCACCGGGGTCAGCCCCCGCTCGCGCAGCGCCACCCGCAGACCCTCACCACCGATCACCAGCACCCGCGCCCCGGCCGGCACCTGCTCGCTGATCAGCCGCGCGACGGCCTGCGCCGAGGTGATGACGTCCTCGGCCCCCGTCGGTATGCCCAGCTCCGTCAGATGCCCGGCCACGGTGTCCGGCGTCCGCAGCGCGTTGTTGGTGACGTACGCCAGACGCATCCCGCCCGCGCGCGCCACCGCCAGCGAGTCCACCGCGTGCGCGATCGCGTTCCCGCCGGCGTACACCACACCGTCCAGATCGAGCAGCGCCGTGTCGTACGCCTCGCTCAGGGGCTGCCCACTGCCCTCGGGCCTCGTCCTGACACCCTGGCTCATGTCCACATCGCTCCTCGTCGACTCGCCTTTCCACCGATGATCCCGCATGCCACCGACACACACGTACGATGCCGGGATGAACACTGCAGGTCACTCGGAAGCAACGGCGCGCCGAGGCCTGGAACTCACCCCGTTCCGAGGCCTTCGTTACGACCCCGACCGGGTCGGCAGCCTGGCCTCCGTCACCTCCCCGCCGTACGACGTCGTCGTACGGCCCGACGGTGTGCACCACCTCCAGTCGGCCGACCCGCACAACATCGTCCGTCTGATCCTTCCCCAGGCCGGCACCCCCAGCGCCGGCACCGAGCAGGCGGCGGACACCCTGCGCCGCTGGGTGGACGAGGGCGTCCTCACCGCGGACCCCGAGCCGGGCCTGTACGTGTACGAGCAGCGGGACGGCAACGGCATGCTCCAGCGCGGTGTCATCGGCGCGCTGCGCGTCTCGGAGCCCGAGGAGGGCGTGGTGCTGCCGCACGAGGACATCATGCCGCCCGTGGTCGCGGACCGCGCCGCCCTGATGCGCGCCACCCGGGCGAACCTGGAACCGCTGCTGCTGACCTACCGCGGCAACGGCACGGCGGCCGAGGTCGTCGAGCGCACGGCGGGCCGTCCGCCGCTGCTCGCCACGACCACCGAGGACGGCTTCCAGCACCGCCTGTGGTCCGTCACCGACCCCGACGACCTGTCCCTCATCCAGTCCGAGCTGGCCCACCACCAGGCCCTGATCGCCGACGGCCACCACCGCTGGGCGACCTATCTGCGGCTGCGTGCGGAACACCCCTCCCCCAGCCCCTGGGACCACGGCCTGGTCCTCCTGGTCGACACCGCCCGCTACCCGCTGCGCGTCCGCGCCATCCACCGGCTGCTGCACGGCCTGCCGGTCGCCGACGCACTGGCCGCCGTGGACGGCCTGTTCCGGGTACGGCACCTCGACGTACCGCTGGCCGACGCCCTGCGGGCACTGGCGGACGCCTCCTGCGCGGGCAACGCCTTCCTGCTGGCCGGCGACGGGGCCTTCCACCTGCTCGACCACCCCGACCCGGCCCTGCTGGCCCGGACGATCCCGGCGGACCGCCCCGCCGCCTGGCGTTCCCTGGACGCCACGGTCCTGCACGCCACGCTCCTCGAGCACGTCTGGCACATCCCCGAGGACTCCCCGGCCCACATCGCCTACATCCACGACACGGCCGCCACGGTGGAGAAGGCGGAACGCGACGGCGGAACGGCGGTCCTGATGCACCCGGTGCGCGAGGAGGTCGTACGCGATCTGGCCCGCCAGGGCGTGACGATGCCGCGCAAGTCGACGTCGTTCGGCCCGAAACCGGCGTCGGGTCTGGTGCTGCGGGCTCTGGAGATCTAGCCCGAGAGGCACAGGGAAGAGACAGACACGAAAGAGGGCAGGCCCCGCCGGGAGCCTGCCCTCTTCTCAGTGACTGACGTCAGTCCTTCTTGTCGCCGTCCTCGCCGTCCTCGCCGTCCGCGGCGTCCTCGCCGTGCTCCTGGGAGGCGTTCGCAGACTCACCCTCGCCGTTTGCGGAGTCACCCTCGCCCTCGCTCTCGTCGAGGGCGTCGACGAACTCCACACCGTCCAGCTCGGCGAGCCGGTCGGACGCGTCCGTGCTGCCGTCCCGGTCGGCCTCGACGGCCTTGGCGAACCACTCCCGCGCCTCGCGCTCCCGGCCTGCGGCCAGCAGGGCGTCGGCGTAGGCGTACCGCAGGCGCGCGGTCCACGGCTGCACCGTGTTGGAGGCCAGCTCGGGGCTCTGCAGGGTCACGATGGCCGCGTCCAGCTGCTCCATGTCACGCCGGGCGCCGGCTGCGACGAGCCGCATCTCGACCTGCCCGGCCTTGTCCAGCTTCTGCACCTCCGGGGCGCCTGCCATGTCCAGCGTCTTCTCCGGCCGCCCGAGCCCACGCTCGCAGTCGGCCATCACCGGCCACAGGTCCACGCTGCCGGTCATACGCCGGGCGGCCCGGAACTCGCCGAGGGCCTCGCTGTACTTCTGATTCGCGTACGCGGCGAAGCCGGCGGCCTCGCGTACGGCGGCCACGCGGGACGCCAGACGCAGGGCGACCCTGGAGTAGCCGTACGCCCCCTCCGGGTCCTCGTCGATGAGCCGGGCGACCATCACCAGGTTCCTGGCGACGTCGTCCGCGAGCGTCTTGGGCAGGCTCTGCAGCTCCTGCCGGACGTCCTTGTCAATCTCCTCGCCGGTGACGTCCTCCGGGATCGGCAGCCGCTTGATCGGCTCCCGGTCCCGGTCGCGGTCGCGGTCGCGCTCGTCGCGGAAGCGGCCACCGCCACGGCGGTCGTCACGCCCGTCACGCCCGTCCCGCCCACGGAAGCCACCGGGGCGACCGCCCCGGTCGTCCCGACGGGGCCCATGGCCACCGCGATCGTCGCGGCCCCCGAAGCCACCCCGGTCCTCGCCACGACGGTCATCCCGGCGGTCGTCCCGACGGAAGGGAGGGCGGTCGCCACCGCGGTCGTCGCGACGGAACGCGGGGCGGTCGCCACCGCGGTCGTCCCTACGGTCATCACGGCGCTCATCCCGACGGAAAGCAGGGCGGTCGCCACCGCGGTCATCCCGACGGTCATCCCGACGGAAGGCAGGGCGGTCGCCAGCGCGGTCATCCCGACGGAAGGGAGGGCGGTCGCCGCCGCGGTGGTCATCCCGGCGGTCGTCGCGACGGAAGGGAGGGCGGTCGCCGCCGCGGTGGTCATCCCGGCGGTCGTCGCGACGGAAGGGAGGGCGGTCGCCACCGCGGTCGTCCCTACGGTCATCACGGCGCTCATCCCGACGGAAAGCAGGGCGGTCGCCACCGCGGTCATCCCGGCGGTCATCCCGACGGAAGGGAGGGCGGTCGCCGCCACGGTCGTCCCGGCGGTCGTCGCGACGGAAGGGAGGGCGGTCGCCACCGCGGTCGTCCCTACGGTCATCACGGCGGTCATCCCGACGGAAAGCAGGGCGGTCGCCACCGCGGTCATCCCGACGGAAGCCGCCGCGGTCGCCACCGCGGTCGTCCCTGCGGAAGCCGCCACGGTCACTGCGGTCGTCCCGCTGGTAGCCCGGACGCGAACCCCGGTCGCCCTCACGGCGGTACCCACCACCACGGCTGTCATCGCGCCGGTCGTCCCGACGGAAGGCGGGGCGGTCGCCACGGTCACCACGGTCGTCCCGGCGGTCGTCCCGCCGGTCGTCCCGACGGAAGGCGGGGCGGTCGCCACCGCGGTCATCCCGACGGAAGCCGCCACGCTCGCCACGGTCACCGCGGTCGTCCCGCTGGTAGCCCGGACGCGAACCCCGGTCGCCCTCACGGCGGTACCCACCACCACGGCTGTCGTCACGCCGGTCATCGCGCCGGTCGTCCCGACGGAAGGGAGGGCGGTCGCCGCCGCGGTCGCCACGGTCACCGCGGTCGCGGTCGTCCCGTCGGTCATCAGGCCGACCGAACCCACCGCGGTTGTCGTCACGCCGCCCGTAGCCACCCCGGTCGTTGTCGCGACGGAAGCCGCCGCGGTCACCGCGGTAGCCGCCGCGGTCACCCCGGTCACCACTGTCCCGTCGCCGCTGGTCGCGCTCCGGTCGGTCGTCGGGAGAGTTGGTGGACATGATGACTCCTGTCTTCGGTACTACAAGCATTGTAAAAACAAAAGGACCCCTGGTCCCAGCGTGAACGCTGGGACCAGGGGTCCTTCCAAAGATTGTTCGGCGGTGTCCTACTCTCCCACAGGGTCCCCCCTGCAGTACCATCGGCGCTGTGAGGCTTAGCTTCCGGGTTCGAAATGTAACCGGGCG
>NZ_JBWKIR010000039.1:0-48128 GCF_056432605.1 Streptomyces sp. NPDC045022 | reverse complement strand
ACGCCACCCAAGCCGCCGGGCCGTCGTACGGGACGCCACCCAAGCCGCCGGGCCACCGTCCGGGACGCCACCCAAGCCGCCGGGCCACCGTCCGGGACGCCACCCAAGCCGCCGGGCCACCGTCCGGGACGCCACCCAAGCCGCCGGGCCACCGTCCGGACAGGGTGCCCCTGCCGTCAGGCCGTCGTGCGCAGGAGATCGGACAGTCGGCGGGCGGTGGTGGCGTCGCGGGCGGCGGTGAACGGCAGCGCGTTGCCGCCGGTCACGCGGAACGGCTCGCCGCCGAGGGTGACGTGCGCGCCGCCCGCCTCCTCGACCAGCAGCAGACCGGCCGCGTGGTCCCAGGCCGCCTCCCAGGAGAACGCCACGGCGTCCACCTCGCCCCGGGCGACGGCGAGATACTCCAGGCCCGCGGAGCCGCAGGGCCGGGGTGCGACGCCGTCGGTCCACAGGGCCCGCAGCGCGCGCTTCTGCTGGTCGGTGGTGAAGTCGGGGTGCGAAGTGGCGACGACGAGGTCCCGGCCGGGCACGGGCGGCCCCGCGAACAGCCGCTCACCGTCGAGGAAGGCGCCCTGGCCCCGGACGGCGGTGGCGAACTGGTCGCGTGCCGAGGCATACGTCCAGGAGGCGATGACGACCCCGCGGTGGGCGAGCGCGACCAGGGTGCAGAAGCCGTCGTCGCCGTGCACGAACTGGCGGGTGCCGTCGACCGGGTCGATGATCCACACCGGTGCGTCGCCCTGAAGCGCCTCGTACGTCGCCGGGTTGGCGTGCACCGCCTCCTCGCCGACCACCACGGAGCCGGGCAGCAGGGCCGCGAGATCCTCGGTGAGCCGCAGCTCGGCGAGGCGGTCGGCGTCCGTCACCAGGTCGTGCGGTCCGCTCTTCCGGTCCACCTCGTGCTCGGCGAGGCGGCGGAAGCGGGGCAGGATCTCGGCCGCGGCGGCCTTGCGGACCGCTTCCTCCACGTCGGCCGAGCAGCGGGCGAGAAACTCGTCGATGGTTTCCGTCTCTTCGATCATGCCTCCATGAGAGCACGCCCCTCTGACAATCCCCGCCCGGCCGGTGTACACCGGGTGGAATCGGGATGAGGGACAGGGGCCGGCCGGAGCCGTCGCCGGGTTCGTCACCGGCCCACCGCGTACCCCTGCATCCCGCGGGGGTTCGCCGCCGCCGACAGGATGCCGGTCTCCGGGGCCCGGGCGACCGCGCACAGGCGGCCCTCGGACCAGGCGGGGCCGACGGTGACGTCGTGCCCGCGGCGCCGCAGCTCCTCGATCACCTCGGCGTCCATCCGGGACTCCACGGTCACGCTGCCGGGGCGGCGGCCGCGCGGGTAGAAGGAGCTGGGGAAGCTGTCGTTGTGCCAGTTCGGGGCGTCGATGGCGCCCTGGAGGTCGAGGCCGCCGCGGACGGGTGCGCGCAGGACGGCGGCGAGGAAGAAGTGCAGCTGCCACTGGTCCTGCTGGTCGCCGCCGGGGGTGCCGAAGGCCAGGACCGGCACACCGTCGCGCAGCGCGAGGGACGGGGTGAGGGTGGTGCGCGGGCGGCGGCCCGGGGTGAGGGTGTTCGGCAGGCCCTCCTCCAGCCAGGTCATCTGCAGACGCGTGCCGAGCGGGAAGCCCAGCTCGGGAACGACCGGGTTGGACTGCAGCCAGCCGCCGCTGGGCGTGGCGGCGATCATGTTGCCCCAGCGGTCGACCACGTCGAGGTGGCAGGTGTCGCCCCGGGTGGTGCCGATCCGGTCGACGGTCGGCTCGCCCGCGCCCATGGGGTTGAAGGGAGGCTCGCTGGCGGCATCCACGCACGCGTGTGCCTGTGCGGGCAGATACGGAGTGCGTCCGCCGGGGCTGCCGGGGCGCAGCTCGTACGAGGCCTTCGCGCCGACGAGGGCGCGCCGGGCGGCGTTGTAGTCGTCCGACAGCAGCTCGGTGAGCGGCACCGCGGCGGCGTCCCCGTACCAGGCCTCGCGGTCGTCCATGGCGAGCTTGCAGCCCTCGATGAGCAGGTGGACGTAGTCGGCGGAGCCGTAGGCGGGCAGCTCGGGCGGGAGCAGGGCGAGCTGCTGGAGGAAGGCGGGGCCCTGGCTCCAGGGGCCCGCCTTGCACACGGTCCAGCCGTTCCAGTCGTACGTGGCCGGGGTCTCGTAGGCCGCCGACCAGCCGGCGAGGTCGGTCTCGGTGAGGGTGCCGGTGTGCCGTTCGCCGCTGGTGTCCAGGGTGGGCCGCCGGGACTGCCGCAGCAGGGCCTCGGCGATGAAGCCGGAGCGCCACACCTCGCGCGCGGCGTCGATCCGGGCTTCCCGGTCACCGGCGTGGGCGGTCTCGGCGAGCAGCCGCTTCCAGGTGGCGGCGAGGGCGGGGTTGCGCAGCAGCTCGCCGGGCCGGGGCGCCCTGCCGCCGGCCAGGTAGAGCTCCGCCGACGACGTCCACTCCGTCTCGAACAGCTCCCGTACGGTCTCCACGGTCGCGCCGACCTTCTCCACGGGCGCGTGCCCGTGTTCGGCGTAACCGATGGCGTACTTCAGGACGTCGTCCAGGGACTTGGTGCCGTGGTCGCGCAGCAGGAGCAGCCAGGCGTCGAAGGCGCCGGGCACGGCGGCCGCGAGCGGCCCGGTGCCGGGGACGAGCTCCAGCCCGAGGCTCCGGTAGTGCGCGGCCGTGGCGCCCGCCGGGGCCACGCCCTGCCCGCACAGCACGCGCACCGCGCCGCCCGCGGGGGCGAGCAGGATCGGCACCTCGCCGGCGGGCCCGTTGAGGTGCGGCTCCACCACGTGCAGTACGAACGCCCCGGCCACCGCGGCGTCGAAGGCGTTGCCGCCGTCCTCGAGGACCGCCATCGCCGACTGCGAGGCCAGCCAGTGCGTGGAGGAGACCATGCCTAAGGTCCCCTGGAGGGTGGGCCGGGTGGTGAACACAGCGCGCTCCTGGGCTCGGGTACGTCTTCCGGGTGATCGTACGGATGTACTCGCCGCCCGGGAACACCTCGCAGACGCCTCACGTTGATCTCTTACGGCAGGAACGGAGGCCCCAGTGCACGGTGAGTACAAGGTGCCCGGTGGCAAGCTCGTCGTCGTGGACGTGGACGCCGAGGAGGGCGTGCTGCGGCACGTGCGGGTGGCGGGCGACTTCTTCCTGGAGCCGGACGCGGCGCTGGACGCGGTGAACCGCGCGCTGGAGGGCGCCCCGGCGGACACCGACGCGGCGGGGCTGGCCGCGCGGATCGACGCGGTGCTGCCCGCCGGGACCGTGATGTACGGCCTGACCTCGGAGGGCGTGGGCATCGCGGTGCGCCGCGCGCTGGCGCACGCCACGGACTGGACCGACTACGACTGGCAGCTGATCCACGAGGGCCCGCAGCCGCCGGCCCTGCACATGGCACTGGACGAGGTGCTGACCGCGGAGGTGGCCGCGGGCCGGCGGCCGCCGACCCTGCGGGTGTGGGAGTGGGGCGCCCCGTCGGTGATCATCGGCAGCTTCCAGTCGCTGCGCAACGAGGTGGACCCGGAGGGCGCCGCGCGGCACGGCATCGAGGTGGTGCGGCGGATCTCCGGCGGTGGCGCGATGTTCGTGGAGCCCGGCAACACGATCACCTACTCGCTGTCGGTGCCCGAGTCGCTGGTGCAGGGCCTGTCCTTCCAGGACAGCTACGCCTACCTCGACGACTGGGTGCTCGGCGCCCTCGGCGACATGGGCGTCCGGGCCTGGTACCAGCCGCTGAACGACATCGCGACCGACCAGGGCAAGATCGCGGGCGCGGCGCAGAAGCGGGTCGTCGGTCCCGGCGGCGGGCCGGGGGCCGTGCTGCATCACGTGACCATGTCGTACGACATCGACGCCGACAAGATGGTCGAGGTGCTGCGGATCGGGCGGGAGAAGCTGTCCGGTAAGGGCACCGGGAGCGCGAAGAAGAGAGTCGATCCGCTGCGGCGGCAGACGGGACTGCCGCGTGAGGCGGTCATCGACCGGATGATCGCCTCGTTCCGCGCGCGGTACGGGCTGGCCCAGGGCAAGATCACGGACGAGGAGCTGGCGCGGGCGCGGGAGCTCGCGCGGACCAAGTTCGGTTCCCCGGAGTGGACAGCGCGGGTGCCCTAGCCGCCGGCTCGGCCTGAGCTCCGGTTCAGCAACGGGTCAAGGGTTGCTCTGCGCTCGGCCAAACGGTCGTATGAGTTCCGTGTGCGTCCTCATCGATACTGCGACATAGCCGGATTTGCGCCGTTGCCCGCTGGCTACCGTGGTCGAGCCGATCGGCCATGCAACCAACGGGGAAGAGGTGACGGCGGTGGGCGCGCCGATACGTTCACGCCTGCTCGATCTCGCCGAGCCGGATCCGACAGGACGCGACCTTCCACAGCAGGCTCCGGGACCGCGCCGCTCGGCGCTGCTGGACCTCGTGGCGGCCGCGCCGCCCTCGCGACCGGACACGGACGACCGGCCGGCCCCCAAACCGGGTGTGCCCGCCTACCACACACCGGTGTTCGTCCCGGCGCATCCGAGGTCCGTCGCGGGAACGGGGACGGACGGCCGCCCCGCGCGCGTGCCCTTCGTCGTCGTCGAGCTGTTCGAGCACCCCGAACACGGCACCGTGGCCTTCGCGTTCACCTCGCCGCAGAAGCTGGTGGAGGTGCTCGGCGAGGCGCAGCCGTGGGTCGCGGCATCCCTCGGTCCCCTGGCCGAGGGCGTGAGCGAGCAGGGCGTCACCGTCCTGCTGGATCCCCGGGGCGCGCCCGGGGAACCCACCTGGCGGCCGGAGGACCTGGCCGCCTACGCGCGGGAGGTACGCCGGTGAGCGACTTCAAAGCGGTCTACGACGACCTCGCCACCATGGCGAGGACCTTCCACGAGCAGGCCGGCGACTACCGCAAACTGCACCCCGACGTGGCACCGCCCGTGGTCAGCGGCGGTGATCCGGGGCTGGACTCGGCCATCAAGGAGATCGCGGACCTCATCGTCGCCCTGCACATCGGCATGGCCGACCGGATGGACGACCACGGGGACAAGGTCGCGTACGCCCGGGACTCCTTCCACCGGCACGACGTGGACGTCCACGGCGTCTTCGAGGACCTGATGGGATGAGAGCTGATGGGTGACAGCTGGGTCGGCGGCGACATCGGCGGTCTGCGCACGATGGCCGAGACGTACAAGAACGCCAAGGACAAGCTCGACGACGTGGTCAAGCCGCTCAGCGGCGCCGTCGAGAAACTGGTCGGCGACGCCGACTGGAAGGGCGAGGCGGCCGAGAGCTTCCGCGCCAAGTGGAGCGAGGACGCGCTGGCCGCCGGCGGCTTCGCGGAGCTGGTGCACGCGGCGGGCGAGATCCTCGAGACGCTGGCGGGCGCGCTGTCCACGTGCGAGAAGTCCCTGCAGAACGCGGAGCACATCGCGGCCGGCAAGGGTGTGGCGACGGACGCCAAGGGCGCGCCGCTGCCGATCATGACGGCGAACCCGCCGAGCGCGGACGACCAGAAGACCATCTCCGCGATGAACGACTACGCCACGGCGCGCAACGAGGTCCTGCACACCGCTCAGCACGCCCGGCTGGTGGCGGCGCAGCAGTTGCAGGGGCTGTACGACAAGGTGACGTCGAAGGACGGCTCGGTTTCCCCGGGGGACAAGGTCACCCTGTACGACGCGCTGCGCGGGCTGTACGCGTACGACGCCGAGGACGCCCGCGCCGGGGGCCTCGAGGCCCGCAAGCACCTCGACGCGGCCAAGGCCGAGGCGCAGGCCGCCAAGAAGGAACTCCGCACGGAGCGCAAGGCGTTCCAGAAGGCGGGCAAGGCGCTGCCCAAGGACCTGCCCGCCAAGAGCGCCTACCGCGACGCGGTCACCAGGGTCGACGCGCTGGAAGAGGACATCGCGCGCGCTGACAACGGCAGCACCAAGCTGCCGTACGACCGTGCCCTGAACGTCAAGCTGGCGGACGCCGCGGACGCGCTGCGCATGGGCAGGGGCCTGGAGGCGCTGCCGGACGTCCTGAAGGAGATTCCGGTACTGGACGTCGCCGCGGCGGCGGCCTGCGGTCTGATCGAGGCGAAGGACGACCACGACAAGGGCTGGTCCTGGCAGCACTCGGTCGCCGTCGACGGCGGGGCAGCCCTCGGCGGCCTGGCAGCCGGTGCGGCGATCACGGCGGCCCTGCCCGTCGAGGGTGCGGCCGCCGTCGCCGCGGTCGGGGTCGGCTCGGTGATCGTAGCGACATCCGTCCTCGACCACGCCTTCCACGAGCACTGGAGCGAGGACATCCACGACCACGGGGTGGTCGGTGGCGTGTGGACGGGGACCAAGCACGTCGCCACGGAGACCGTCGATGACGGAAAGCGACTGGTGAAGGATGTCTGGCATGGCGTCACAAGCATCTTCTGAGGCACCGGCCCCCGGATTCTCCGTGCCCATCCCCGCCTTGCCGAAGCTGGGACGCACCTGGTACCGGCGCGGCGGACTCTACTGGCTGTGCCGCGCCCGGACCACGGTCTTCATCGTCATCGCCATGGCCATGTTCTGCCTCTTCGCGCTGAGCCTGTACGCGGGGGTCCGCGACCTTCTGCCGTCCACCGCGCGTGTCGTGTGCGACGGCGTACAGGTGGCCGCGTCCGTCGTGACCCTGGTGTGGGGTTGGGTCGCGCAGCGCAGGAGCCACCGCGAGGCGATGCTGAATCCACCCACTCCGGAACAGACCCTTCGCGCCAAACGCGACCACAACAGGCGCGTCCCGGGCCGGATCGCCATGGGGCGCGGACTCGTGCTGCTCGCCGCTCCCGTCATGCCGGCGTTCGCGGCATGGATCGTCGGCTGGCTGCTCGCCTGGGTCACCGTCCGGGAATACCCGAGCGAAGTCGGCGCCCGCCGCTGGCTGGAGGAGCACAGGTCCGGGGCGTGACGCGGACCGGAACGCCCTACCGTCCCCGCCGGGCCTCGGCACCACCGTAGGCGCCCGCCACCGGTTGGAGAGGCGCATAACGGGCAGAGCAGTACGTCATGAACGCGCTCCCGTGACCGCGCGGCCACGCTGCGAGTTTCCGCTTCCGCCCACAGGGACTCTTGTGACACTGTCGTGCCACGTCCACCATGCGGACCCCTTCCTACCCCTCCCCCACGAGAAGTGCGCCGTGCGTTCTCTTCCTCTGCCGCTCGCCCTCACCGCGCGACTGACGCCGGTCGCGGTCCTCGCCTGTGCCGGCTGGGCGCTGACGTCCGGCCCGGCGGCGTCGCCGACGGCCGCCGGGCACCAGACGGCCCAGAAGACGTCCACCCAGTCCTCCTCGTCCTCCTCGTCCTCCTCCGACCCGTCCTCCACCGCGGCGGCGAAGGCGTACGGCACCGCGCCCGCCCCCTGCTCCAGCGTTCCCGTGGCCACCGTCAAGTCGCTGGTGCCCGGGGCGAGGACGGCGGGCAAGGAGATCCCGTCGACGGACACCGAGCTGCGCCGCACCTGCTCCTGGAACGCGCTCCAGGGCTACGACTACCGCTGGCTCGACGTGTCCTTCGAGATCAGCGCGACGGACGAGGAGGCGGAGCAGGAGTACCAGCAGCGGGTCGGCGAGAAGAGCGGTGGCGGGGCCGTTCCGGGGCTCGGGGACTCCGCCTACTCCGTCGTGAACCTCACCACGGAGGACCAGCAGCAGACCCGCGAGGGCGTGGTGCTGGTCCGGGTCTCCAACGCACTGGTGATCGTCACGTACAACGGCAGTGACTTCGAGACGAAGAAGGCGCCGAGCACGGACGAGATCAACAAGGGGGCCATCAAGGCGGCGAAGGCCGCGGTCGGCGCACTGGGGGGCGGGCAGTCCGGCTGACCGCCCCCAAGGCCCTTACACCGCCGTCTCCCTGCGGCCGGTGAGCAGCGTCAGGGCCAGGTACAGCACCAGGGAGGTGCCGAGGCCCACCGCCCAGCCGTAGTGGGCCAGCGGGGCCAGGGCGGGGATGGGGCGGCCGTCGATCAGCGGCTTGAAGTCGGCGCCGCCGATCGCGAGGAAACCGCCCGTCAGGAAGGCGACGACCGCCCGCCAGTTCCATCCGGCCACGTACCAGTAACGGCCGCCCGCGCGGTACAGGTCGGCGAGGTCGAGGCGGGTGCGGCGCAGGAACCAGTAGTCGGCGACGAGGATGCCCGCGACCGTGCCGAGCAGGCCGCCGACCAGGCCGAGCCAGGTGAAGATGTAGCCCTGCGGGTCGGAGTACAGCTTCCACGGGAAGATCAGCACGGCGAGGACGGCGGTGATCAGGGCGCCGGTGCGGAAACTCACCCGCCGCGGCGCGACGTTGGAGAAGTCGAAGGCCGGGGAGACCAGGTTGGCCGCGATGTTCACGGAGAGAGTGGCCACGAGCACGGTGACCAGGGCGTAGAGCAGACCGACCACGTTGTCCGTCTTGGCGGCGAGCTGGACCGGGTCCCAGACCGGCTTGCCGTACACCGCCTGCGAACCGGACGTGACGAGCACGGAGAGGAACGCGAAGAGGGTCATCGTGGTGGGCAGGCCCAGGGCCTGGCCCCAGGTCTGCGCCTTCTGGCTCTTGCCGTAGCGGGTGAAGTCGGGGATGTTCAGCGACAGTGTGGACCAGAAGCCGATCATGCCCATGAGCGAGGGCCAGAACAGCTTCCAGAAGCCGCCGCCCCAACCGAGTCTGGACGGCTGGTCGAAGAGCGGGCCGACGCCGCCGGCCTTGCTGCTCATCCACCACAGCATCACCAGCGCGCCGACGATCACGAAGGGTGCCGCCCAGTTCTCGAAACGGCGGATGGTCTCCATGCCCCGGTAGATGATCGCGACCTGGACGACCCAGAAGATCGCGAAGGACAGCCACATGGTCCAGGCGTAGCCGCCGATGTGCGAGGCGCCCGACCAACTGTCGCCGATCAGCTTGCCGGCGAGGAAGTAGATCGCCTCGCCGCCGATCCAGGTCTGGATGCCGAACCAGCCGCAGGCCACCAACGCCCGCACGATCGCCGGCAGGTTGGCGCCGCGCACGCCGAAGGAGGCGCGGGCGAAGACCGGGAAGGGGATGCCGTACTTGGGTCCGGCGTGCCCGGTCAGCAGCATCGGCACCAGCACGATCAGGTTGGCGAGGGCGATGGTGAACACGGCCTGTTTCCAGTCCATGCCCACCGCGATCAGCCCGGAGGCCAGGGTCCAGGAAGCGGTGTTGTGGGCCATGCCGACCCACAGGGCCGAGAAGTTGTACGTCGTCCACGTGCGCTTTGCCACGGGGACCGGGAGCAGGTCCTCGTTGGCGTAGCGGCCGCTGGGCGGTGGCGTACCGGGAGCGAGTTCCACGCGCCCGTCGGGGAGGGCGACTTGGCCGGATGTCGGTATGGCCGTGGGAGCGGTGTCGGTCATGGGCTGGCCAATCGGGGAGAGGCGGGTCGGGAAAGGCCGTGCGGGCACCAGCCCCCTCCCCGGGACGGCGGGGAGGGGAGACCAGGACAGGCGTGGGGGGCTCGGAGCCGGACTTCGGCCCGGGGAAGGGATCAGGCGTTGACCGCGGGAATGACCCGGTGGCCGTAGGCGTCGATCGTGGCCTCTTGCGCGTCGTGCATGTCGTACACCGCGAACTGGTCGACGCCGAGCGCGCGGAGGGCGTTCAGTTTCTCGATGTGCTTCTCGACCGGGCCGATGACGCAGAACCGGTCCACGATCTCGTCGGGCACGAACTGGGTGTCGGGGTTGTCGCTGCGCCCGTGGTGGGCGTAGTCGTAGCCCTGGCGTGTCTTGATGTAGTCGGTGAGTGCCTCGGGGACCTGGGAGGAGTGCTCGCCGTACTTGGTGACCAGGTCGGCGACGTGGTTGCCGACCATGCCGCCGAACCAGCGGCACTGCTCGCGGGCGTGGGCGAGGGCCTCGGGCGAGTCGTCCTCGGTGACGTAGGCGGGGGCGGCCACGCAGATAGTGAGCTCGGACGGGTCGCGGCCGGCGGCGGCCGCCGCGTCCTTGACGGCCTTCACCATGTACTCGGTCAGGTACAGGTCGGACAGCTGGAGGATGAACCCGTCGGCTTCCTCGCCGGTCATCTTCAGTGCCTTCGGGCCGTAGGCGGCCATCCAGACGGGGAGTTCGGCGCCCTCCTTGATCCACGGAAACCGGATCCTGGTGCCTCCGAGGTCGGCCTCTCCGCCCCGGCCGAGGGTACGGATGACCTTCATGGCCTCGCTGATGCGGGCGAGGGTGTTGGGTTTGCGGCCCGCGACACGCATCGCGGAGTCGCCGCGGCCGATGCCGCAGACGGTGCGGTTGCCGAACATGTCGTTGAGGGTGGCGAAGGTGGAGGCGGTGACCTCCCAGGTGCGGGTGCCCGGGTTGGTGACCATCGTGCCGACCGTCAGCTTCTGCGTGTTCGCCAGGATCTGGCTGTAGATCACGAACGGCTCCTGCCACAGCACGGCGGAGTCGAAGGTCCAGCCGTAGCGGAATCCGTTGCGCTCGGCCCGCTTCATCAGGCTGATGACTCGGGAGGCGGGCGGATCGGTCTGCAGGACGAGTCCGAAGTCCATGGACGCCACTCCTAGTTGAGGTACTGACACGTGGAACGCGGGGTGTAGACGCCGTGGCCGGCGCGTCCGGTGTAATCCCGCTGGTCGATGACGGGCTCGCCGCGCGAGAGCACGGTCTCGACCCGGCCGGTGACGCGCTTGCCCTCGTAGGCCGAGTAGTCGACGTTCATGTGGTGCGTCTCGGCGGACATCACCTGCTCGGCGTGCGGGTCGTAGATGACGACGTCCGCGTCGGCGCCCGGGGCGATGGTGCCCTTCTTCGGGTACAGGCCGAACATCCGGGCCGGTGCGGCGCAGGCGATCTCGATCCAGCGGCGGCGGGAGATGTGCCCGTCCACGACGGCCTGGTGGAGGAGGTCCATGCGGTTCTCCACGCCCGGCAGGCCGTTGGGGATCTTGGAGAAGTCGCCGCGGCCCAGCTCCTTCTGGCCGGTGAAGCAGAACGGGCAGTGGTCGGTGGAGACCACCTGCAGGTCGTTGGTGCGCAGGCCCCTCCACAGCGCCGCCTGGTGTTCGCGCGGCCTCAGCGGAGTGCTGCACACGTACTTGGCGCCCTCGAAGTCCGGCTCGGCGAGGTTGTCGGTGGACAGGAACAGGTACTGCGGGCAGGTCTCGCCGAAGACGTTCAGCCCCGCGTCCCGCGCCCGGGCCAGCTCCGCGACCGCCTCCTGCGCCGAGACGTGCACGACGTACAGGGGCGCCCCGGCCACCTGGGCGAGCTTGATGGCGCGGTGGGTGGCCTCGGCCTCCAGCAGGGCCTTGCGGACCTCGCCGTGGTAGCGGGGGTCGGTCTCGCCGCGCGCGAGGGCCTGTTCGACCAGCACGTCGATCGCGATGCCGTTCTCGGCGTGCATCATGATCAGGCCGCCGTTCTCGGCGGAACGCTGCATCGCGCGCAGGATCTGGCCGTCGTCGCTGTAGAAGACTCCCGGGTAGGCCATGAACTGTTTGAACGAGGTCACGCCCTCCTCGACCAGCAGGTCCATCTCCTTGAGCGTCTCCTGGTTCACATCGGAGACGATCATGTGGAAGGCGTAGTCGATCGCGCAGTTGCCCTCGGCCTTGGCGTGCCAGGCGTCCAGGCCTTCGCGCAGGGTGTGACCGACGCTCTGCACCGCGAAGTCGACGATCGTCGTCGTACCGCCCCAGGCCGCCGCCCGGGTACCGGTCTCGAAGGTGTCGGAGGCGGAGGTGCCGCCGAACGGCAGCTCCATATGGGTGTGGGCGTCGACGCCGCCCGGGATGACGTACCTCCCGGTGGCGTCGATGACCCTCTCGGCACCGAAAGCCGCGGCGGCGGGGGTGCCGGAGGCGGCGAGGGCGGCGATGCGGCCGTCCTCGATCAGCACGTCTGCGTGGATCTCGTCGGACGCTGTGATGACGAGACCACCGCGGATGACGGTACGGCTGCTCATGGTCCCTCTCCTGCCAGGGTGGACGGGGCGGTCGGTGCGATCAGGGTGCCGTCAGCGGCGTGTACGCCCCCGGTGCCCGGTCGCGGTAGAACTGCCAGCGGTCGCGGACCTCGCGGAGTCTGGCCAGGTCGAGGTCGCGGACGACGAGTTCGGTCTCCTTGTCGCTCGCCACCTCGCCGACGAACTGCGCCTCCGGGTCCACGAAGTAGGTGGTGCCGTAGAAGTCGTTGTCGCCCAGGTCCTCCACCCCGACCCGGTTGATCGCGCCGACGAAGTACTCGTTGGCGACGGCCGCCGCCGGTTGTTCCAGCTGCCACAGGTAGCGGGACAGGCCGCGCGAGGTGGCCGAGGGGTTGAAGACGATCTCGGC
Source organism: Streptomyces sp. NPDC045022 (assembly GCF_056432605.1). Classification (NCBI taxonomy): domain Bacteria; kingdom Bacillati; phylum Actinomycetota; class Actinomycetes; order Kitasatosporales; family Streptomycetaceae; genus Streptomyces; species Streptomyces sp. NPDC045022. The sequence continues at coordinate 35,852 of NZ_JBWKIR010000039.1, read as the reverse complement.
TCCGGCGAGGCCGAGCGCCCGCCAGCCCTCCGGGAAGTGCCGGTCGTAGCAGATGTAGACGCCGATCCTGCCCACGGCCGTGTCGAAGACGGGCCAGCCGCTGTTGCCGGGACGGAAGTAGAACTTCTCCCAGAATCCCCGCACTTGGGGAATGTGGGTCTTGCGGTACTTGCCGAGGTAGGAGCCGTCCGCGTCGATCACGGCGGCCGTGTTGTACAGGACGCCCGGCTGCTCCTCCTCGTACATCGGCAGGACCAGGACGATGCCCAGCTCGCGGGCGAGGGCCTGGAAGCGCTGGACGGTCGGGCCCTCGGGAATCCGCTCGGCGTACTCGTAGAACGCCTTGTCCTGCACCTGGCAGAAGTAGGGGCCGTAGAACAGCTCCTGGAAGCAGAGGACTTGGGCGCCCTGCGCGGCGGCGTCGCGGGCCGCCTGCTCGTGCACCTGGATCATGGACTCCTTGTCGCCGGTCCAGGCGGTCTGGAAGAGGGCGGCACGGATCACTCGGCTCATCGGGACCTCCGGTAGCTCGGTGTGCCGTGAGCCTAGAAAGCCAGGACGGGCCGTTTGAGTGGCAGCGTGTCACGTCTGCGGGCCGTGGGCGTGCCACCGTGTCACGTGTGCGGGGGCCCATGTTTCACCGCCGTTTTCCCAGGTCGTCGCATGCTTCACCGTTGTTGCGCGTCGTGCGCGAGGAGTGCGATGTGCACGGAGGCCGCCTGTTCGAAGTCGTCCAGGTCCACACCGAGGCGGCCCTGTATGGCCTCCAGGCGGCGGTAGAGGGCCGGCCGGGAGACATGGTGGAGCTGGGCGGTGCGGGACTTGTTGCGGCCGGTCGCGAGATACGTGCGCAGGACGTTCAGCAGCTCCGGTTCGGCGGCGCACAGCAGCCCGTCCAGTTCCCGCTCGGCGAAGGACTGCACATGAGGGTCGTCGCGCAGCAGCCGGATCAGCCCGCGCAGGTGGACGTCCCTGAGCCGGACGACGGCCGGCAGGTCGAGGGCGGCGGAGGAGTCGGTGACGGCGTCGGCGACATGCCGGGCCTCGCGCAGCCCGGCGGGCACGTCGTCCCAGGCGGTGCGCGGATCGGCGGCCGCGACCACCGTGGCCGGCGCTCCGGTCTCCGTGCGCAACCGGGCCGCGAAGTGCTCGGTCAGCGCCTCGGCGTGCTGATCGCGGGGAAGGCTGAGCAGGACGGCGGTGGCCCCGCCGGCCAGCTCCGCGACCAGACCGGGCAGCCCCAGCATCCGCAGCACGCGGCCGAGGCGGGCCGGATCCTCGCCGGGTACGACGAGCGGGACGAAGGTCCGCCGGTTGACCGGCAGTCCGGCCGCCCGCGCCCGCGGCAGCAGCTGCCGGGCCGGGACCACACCGGAGACCAGGTCGGTCAGCAGGCTCTGCGCGGACTGCTCCTCCCAGGTCTGCGCGGAGCCGCCGCCGAGCATGCGGTGCAGGACCAGCGCCTCGGCGGCCCGGTCGGCGAGCAGCCGCCCGGTGGCCGCATCGCCCCGGTGGCCGCACAGCAGCAGCCGGCCCCATCGCTCCCCGCCCCCGCCCAGCTCGGCGTGGATCCAGCCGTCGCCCGCGCCGCCGCCGGCCTGCCGGGCGATCCGCTCCCAGTCGCGCAGCACGTCCTCCACCGCGGACCGCTCCCCCGCGGTGGCGAGGACGCGGTGGGCGAGGTTGGTGACGACGACCGGGCAGCCGCTGTGCCGGGTGACCTCGTCCAGCAGCCGTTGCAGCGGGGCACCGGCCGTGATCAGCCCGGTGAGGGCGGTCCGTACGGTCTCGGACAGGCTGACGGCGGCGAACTTCCGCCGCACCAGACGGCATTGCACCTCCTCCGTCAACTCGGCGAAGGGGAAAGGCCGGTGCAGCACCACCATGGGCAGCCCGCACCGCTCGGCGGCCCGCCGCATCACCTCGGGCGGCGTGGGGAAGGCCCGTCCGAGGCCGAGCACGACGGCCGCGGCCTCGGCCCGGTGCAGGGACTGGATGTACTCCGCCTGCTTGGCCTCGTCCCCGGCGAGGAGCACCCCGGTGGTGAGCACCATCTCGCCGCCGCTGAGCATCACGCCGACGTCGGCGGCCTCGGCGACGTGCACCCAGCGCACCGGCCGGTCGAGCTGCCCGGCCCCGGCCACCACCTCCGGGTCCCCGGCGAGCACCCGCTCCAGGGTGAGCACCTGCCGGACGGAGAGCGCGGGTTCGAGCGGCTGCCACGTGACGGTCGAGATGGCGGTCATGGCCGTGTCCCTTGCTCGGATGGTGCTAACCCGGGTGGTGTCAGTACGAACTCCTTCTCAGTACGAACCCCTGAGCGCGTGTTCGAGGATGGCCGCGCCCTCCTCGGCCTCCGCGACGGTGAGCGACAACGGGGGTGCGACGCGCAGGGCGCTGGTGTTGTGGCCGCCGCCCTTGCCGATGAGCAGTCCGCCCTCGCGAGCCGTCTCCAGCACGGTGGCGGCCGCCTGCGGATCGGCCTCGTCCGTCCCCGGTTTCACCAGCTCGACGCCGATCATCAGCCCGCGTCCGCGTACCTCGCGCACGCCGGGCAGCTGGGCGGCGAGGGCCCGCAGCCGCTCGATGAGCAGGCCGCCGACCCGGCGGGCGTTGCCCTGGAGGTCGTGTTCGAGGAGGTAGTTGAGGTTGGCGAGACCCGCCGCCATGGTGATCTGGGTGCCGCCGAAGGTCGAGATACTGTTGGCGTCCAGGCAGTTCATGATCTCGGCGCGGGCGACGACCCCGCCGATGGACATGCCGTTGCCGATGCCCTTGGCGAACGTGACGAGGTCCGGCGGACCGCTGCGGGCGTGCGCCTGCCAGCCCCAGAAGTGCTCACCGGTACGGCCCCAGCCGGTCTGGACCTCGTCGGCGATCCACAGGATGCCGTGCTCCTTCAGGACTTCCCGGAAGGCGGCGTAGAGACCGTCGGGCGGGGAGGTGAACCCGCCGACGCCCTGGATGGGTTCGGCGATCAGCGCGGCCGGCGGCCGGGTGTGGCCGAGGATGTCCTTCAGGTCGGCGACGCAGGCGTCGATGAACGCGCGGTCGTCGAGTTCGGCGTACGGGCCCCGGGTGCGGACGCCGCCGTGGACGTACAGGGTCTGCAGCGGGGACAGCGAGGTCGGGGACCAGCTGCGGTTGCCGGTGATGCCGACCGTGCTGAAGGAGCGGCCGTGGTAGCTGTTGCGCATGGCCAGGACGGTGTTGCTGCGCCGGTAGGTGGTGGCCAGCAGCAGGGCGGTGTCGTTGGCCTCGGTGCCGGAGGTGGTGAAGAACACCCGGGCGTCCGGGATGCCGCTCAACTGGGCGACCCGCTCGGCGAGTTCGACCATCGGCCGGTTGAGGTAGAGGGTCGAGGAGTGGATGATCCGGCCGGCCTGCTCGGTGACCGCCTTGGTCACCTCGGGCAGCGCGTGCGCGGTCATCGTCGTCAGGATGCCGCCGAAGAAGTCGAGGTACCTGTTGCCGGCGGAGTCCCAGACGTACCGTCCCTCGCCGTGGGTGATCTCCAGCGGGTCGTCGTAGTAGAGGGCGAGCCAGTCGGGCAGGACGCCCCGGTGACGGGAGTAGAGGTCGTTCACGGCTGCACCAGCCCTTCGTAGGCGTCGGGGCGGCGGTCGCGGTAGAAGGCCCACTGCTGCCGCACTTCCTCGATGAGGTCGAAGTCGAGGTCGCGGATCAGGAGTTCTTCGCTCTTGTCGCTCGCCACCTCGCCGACGAACTTCCCGCGCGGGTCGACGAAGTAGCTCGTGCCGTAGAAGTCGTTGTCGCCGTACTCCTCCTGCCCCACCCGGTTGATGGCGGCGATGAAGTATTCGTTGGCGACGGCCGCGGCGGGCTGCTCCAGCTGCCAGAGATGGGCGGACAGTCCGCGGTGGGTGGCGGAGGGGTTGTAGACCAGCTGGGCGCCCTTCAGTCCCAGTTGCCGCCAGCCCTCCGGGAAGTGCCGGTCGTAGCAGATGTAGACGCCGACCCTGCCGACGGCGGTGTCGAAGACGGGCCAGCCCAGGTTGCCGGGCTTGAAGTAGTACTTCTCCCAGAAGCCCTTCACCTGGGGGATGTGATGCTTGCGGTATTTGCCGAGGTAGGTGCCGTCGGCGTCGATGACGGCGGCGGTGTTGTAGTAGAAGCCGGACTGCTCGACCTCGAAGACCGGGACGACGATCACCATGCCGGTCTCGCGCGCGAGTTCCTGCGTCCGGCGGACCGTCGGACCGTCGGGCACCGGTTCGGCCCAGCGGTAGTGCTCCGGCTCCTGGACCTGACAGAAGTAGGGGGCGTTGAAGACTTCCTGGAAGCCGATGATCTTCGCGCCCCGGCGGGCCGCCTCGCGGGCGTGCTCCTCGTGTTTCGCCACCATGGACTCGGTGTCGCCGGTCCAGGTGGCCTGGACCAGAGCGGCGCGGACGACGTTGGCCATGAGCTGCTCCTTCGACGCGACGTCAGAGCCTCTACGCCCGTAGAGCAGGGCCGTAGAGGGTCGAAAGTAAGCCTCCGGGCGGCCCTTGCCAAGACCATTGTCGTCAACCCGCGGAGTCGATCACGTTTCACACTCCTGTGGGTGAGCGCGGAGGCCGACCGGGGGGCCGATCGGGGGCCATCGCGTCCCGGCCTTGTCACGGCGCGTGCCCCGCGACCCGCAGGGCGTGTACGAGGTCCCAGTACCGTTGGTCGGAGACGGCGTGCGCGGCCTCCAGCAGCGGGGGTACGAGGCGGCCCGGGTCGGCGGCGACGCTGCGGGCGGCCTCTTCGGGGGTGCGGACGCGCACGTAGGCGTCCAGCAGCGCCCGGACGTCGCGCCGCCGCCCCTCGCCGTCCAGCCGCAGCACGGCCGCGCCGATCTGCTCCGCCGGGCGCGCCACCCCCTGCCGCAGCATCTGCTGCCCGTCGGCGTCCCGTCCGGCCGCGGCCAGCGCGTCGGCGGCGGCGACCAGCCGCTCGGCGGGCAGCGACGCGGCCTCCCACAGCAGGGTGGCCCAGTCGGCGCCGAGGCCGGCCCGGTGCAGGGCGTCCGCGAGGAGCGGGAAGCGGGCGGGGGGCCACCAGGTGGCCTCCACCAGCAGCACATGCGCCTCCCCGCTGCGCCCCTCGGCCCGCAGCCGCGCCAGCCGCTCCACGGCCCCGTCGACCGCCTCGCCCGCCCCGTCGTCCACCACGTCGACGGGGGCCGGCACCGGTACGGCCGGCGACGCGGCCCCGGCGAACCGGGCCCCGCGCGGCGTACGACGCCCATCGGAAGGGCCCGGCACCACGGGCACCGGCGCCTGCGGTACGGCCACGGGAGCGGCCTCGTCCTCGGCCATCCCGGCGAACCGGGCACTGCCACGGCGGCGTTTGCGGGGGCCGGCGGGGGCGGGAGGCGTTTCGGCGGAGGCAGCGGCCGGCGGGGCGAGTGGAGCACCGACCGGCGGGGCCGATGGGGCAGCGGCGGCATGCGGGGCGGCCTGACCGGCTGGGTCTGCGGCGACGTAGGGCGCATGAGCGGACGGAGCCTCGTGGGCGGGCTGCCCGGCTCGGGCCGGAGGCGCGGCTCGGTACGCCTGCCCGGCTGAGGCAGACGACGCCGCCGGGTACGCCTGCCCGGCGTGGTGGGCATTCGCTGCGGAGGTCGGCCGCTCGGCTTGGCCGGCGTCGGCGGCGTGCGCGCCCTGGGCGGGGTCCGCGGCTTGGTGAGCCGGGCCGGGGCGGTGGGCGGACGCGGTGGGGTTCGTGCCGGAGAGGCCGTCGGGGGTGCCGAGTCGGCCGTTTACCGACCGGCGGTCCAGCTCCGCCATCCTGGCCCGCAGTTCGGCACAGCGGGCGGTGGCGCGGTCGTGGTCGTCGCGGACCCAGGCGAGGTCCAGGCGGAGGGACCCGGCCTCTTCGCGCGAGGCCGGCGCCGACAGCAGCCGGATCAGTTCGGCCTGCCGTTCGGCGGCGTACCGCTGCTCGCGGAGCATGACGTCGAGGCGGTCGACCAGAGCGTCCCGGGCTCCGGGCCGGGCGTCGTACGCCGTCAGCGCGGCGGCGTACAGTGTGCCGGCCCGTTGCCGCTCGGCCGCGGCGGCGGCGGGGCCGTACACCGCGCCGAGGTCCTCCAGCAGCGCCTCCACCACGTCCCACGGCGGCACCTCGCGCCCGTCCAGACAGGCCCGCATGCCCTCGGGGTCGCGCTGCCAGAAGATCCCACACCAGCCCCCGCCCTGGTCGAGGCGCGCCATGAGGCCGTCCAGGTAGCTCGCGAACTCCCGCATCCGACCGGCGAGTTGATCCACAGCCATCACCCAGCTCTCCCGCCCGACCGTCAGCACTCCGGTCGGTAGGCAACACCAGCTGTGTTACGGGCCCGCTACGCACAGTTTTCCGGCAGCGCGCGGGCGGCTCATTGTGGGATCTTGACCGTTGCGCGCGCGGTGACGCCCGCGCCGGCGTCTCAGACGGCCGCCGGAGCGCACCGCGCGACGAGTTCGTCCATCGACAGGCCGAGCACCCCGGCCAGTGCGGCCACCGTGAAGAACGCCGGAGTCGGCGCCCGCCCGGTCTCGATCTTGCGCAGCGTCTCGGCCGAGATCCCGGCCTCGGCGGCGATCTCGGGCATGCTCCGGCCACCGCGCGCCTCACGCAGCAGCCGCCCGAGCCGTTCGCCGCGTTCATGCTCTTCGGGGGTGAGAGGGGTGCGCACCATGTGACCCATTCTAATACCGGCCCCCGGCACGCCGCCCATTAAAATACCGGTATAGTAATTGGCATGGTTGAGTTGAAGACAGACACGTCGATCGACGCGATGCACGCGGCGGGCCAGGTCGTCGGGCGGGCCCTGACGGCCGTACGGGGGGCCGCACGCGTAGGCGTCTCCCTGCTGGAGCTGGACGAGGTGGCGCGGGAGGTGCTGCGCGAGGCCGGGGCCTCCTCGCCGTTCCTCGGCTACCGCCCCTCCTTCGCCCCGACCCCCTTCCCGGCGGTGATCTGCGCCTCGGTCAACGACGCGATCGTGCACGGCGTCCCGAGCCGGTACCGGCTCCGCGACGGCGACCTGGTCTCCATCGACTGCGGCGCCGAGCTGGACGGCTGGGCCGGCGACTCGGCGATCAGCTTCGTGGTGGGCCGCCCGCGCCCGGCGGACCTCCGGCTGATCGACGCCGCCGAGCGGGCGCTGGCGGCAGGCATCGAGGCGGCCGTGGCCGGCCACCGCATCGGCGACATCGCGCACGCCGTCGGCCGCGTGTGCCGTACGGCCGGATACGGCATCCCGCAGGACTTCGGCGGCCACGGCATCGGCCGCCGGATGCACGAGGACCCCGAGGTCCCGAACGAGGGGCGGCCCGGCCGCGGCCTCCCGCTCCGCCCCGGCATGGTCATCGCCATCGAGCCCATGCTGATCGCGAGCGGCAAGGACGCCTATGCCACGTCGGACGACGGCTGGACCCTGCGCACGGCCGACGGCTCCCGGGCGGCCCACGTCGAGCACACCGTGGCCATCACCGATGCCGGTCCCCGGATCCTTACGGCACGAGAAACGCCCTGACGAGGCACGTGGAGGCGAGAACGCCCACCCCAAATGCCCGTTCCGGCGGATCGTGTCATCGTGGGCATGAGCGACCCACCCCCTGGTTACCCGGACTGCTCCGCACGTCGTCAGAGGAACGGAACGCCATGACCAACGGCTACCCTCCTGACCCCTTCGGTGAATTCCTGGCCCGCTTCTTCGGCGGCGCGCCCAGCGGTGCGCCCCGCCACATCGACATCGGCCGCCTGCTCAGCCAGCCGGCCCGGGAGCTGGTCAGAGGGGCCGCCCAGTACGCCGCCGAGCATGGCAGCCGGGATCTGGACACCCAGCACCTGCTGCGCGCGGCGCTGTCCACCGAGCCCACCCGGAGTCTGCTGAGCCGGGCGGGCGCCGACCCCGACTCGCTCGCGACGGAGATCGACGGCCGGGCCGGCCCGGTCCAGCACCCGCCGGGCGAGGCACCGCCGCCGACGTCGCTGTCGCTGACCCCGGCCGTCAAGCGGGCCCTGCTGGACGCACACGACATGGCGCGGGCGAGCGGCGCCGGATACATCGGCCCGGAGCACGTGCTCAGCGCGCTGGCCTCGAACCCGGACTCGGCGGCCGGGCACATCCTGAACGCGGCCCGCTTCTCGGCCGGCTCCCTGCCGCCCGAGGCCCCGGAGAGCACCCAGAAGCGCCCGGAGCGGCAGCGGCCCACCGGCACGCCCACCCTCGACAAATACGGCCGCGATCTGACCGAGCTGGCCCGGGAGGGCGGGGTCGACCCGGTCATCGGCCGGGACACGGAGATCGAGCAGACCATCGAGGTGCTGTCGCGGCGCGGCAAGAACAACCCGGTGCTGATCGGTGACGCGGGCGTCGGCAAGACGGCCATCGTGGAGGGGCTCGCGCAGCGGATCGCCGACGGGGACGTGCCGGACGGGCTGGCCGGGCGGCGGGTGGTCGCCCTGGACCTGACCGGAGTCGTGGCCGGCACCCGCTACCGGGGTGACTTCGAGGAGCGCCTGAACAACATCGTGGAGGAGATCCGCGCCCACTCCGACCAGCTGATCGTGTTCATCGACGAGCTGCACACCGTCGTGGGCGCGGGCTCCGGCGGCGAGGGCGGCGCGATGGACGCCGGCAACATCCTCAAACCGGCGCTCGCCCGGGGCGAGCTGCACATCGTGGGCGCGACCACGCTGGAGGAGTTCCGCCGGATCGAGAAGGACGCGGCGCTGGCCCGCCGGTTCCAGCCGATCCTGGTGCCCGAACCGACCGTCGAGGACACGATCGAGATCCTGCGGGGTCTGCGCGACCGGTACGAGGCGCACCACCAGATCCGCTACACCGACGAGGCGCTGGTCGCCGCCGTGGAGCTGTCGGACCGGTATCTGACCGACCGGCGGCTGCCGGACAAGGCGATCGACCTGATCGACCAGGCGGGCGCGCGGGTCCGGCTCGGTTCCCGGACGAAGGGCACGGACGTGCGCGCGATGGAGCGCGAGGTCGAGCAACTGGTCCGGGACAAGGACCAGGCCGTCGCCGACGAGGACTACGAGCAGGCGAAGCAGCTGCGTGACCGGATCGGTGAGCTGAAGCAGCGGATCGCGGAGGCGAGCGGGGGCGGAAAGGCCGACGAGGGGATGGACCTGGAGGTGACCGCCGACGCCATCGCCGAGGTGGTGTCCCGGCAGACCGGCATCCCGGTCAGCCGGCTGACCCAGGAGGAGAAGGAGCGGCTGCTCGGCCTGGAGGAGCATCTGCATCAGCGGGTGGTCGGGCAGGACGAGGCGGTGAGCGTGGTCGCCGAGGCCGTACTGCGTTCCCGCGCGGGTCTGTCGAGCCCGAACCGGCCGATCGGCAGTTTCCTCTTCCTCGGGCCGACCGGCGTCGGCAAGACCGAGCTGGCCCGGGCGCTCGCCGAGGCCCTGTTCGGCAGCGAGGACCGCATGGTCCGCCTGGACATGAGCGAGTACCAGGAGCGGCACACGGTCTCCCGGCTGGTCGGCGCCCCGCCCGGCTACGTCGGCCACGAGGAGGCGGGGCAGCTCACCGAGGTGGTGCGCAGGCACCCGTACTCGCTGCTGCTGCTCGACGAGGTGGAGAAGGCGCACCCCGACGTGTTCAACATCCTGCTCCAGGTGCTCGACGACGGCCGCCTGACCGACTCCCAGGGCCGGACCGTGGACTTCACCAACACGGTCATCGTGATGACCAGCAATCTCGGTTCGGAGGCGATCACCCGGCGCGGTGCCGGGATCGGCTTCGGCCCGGGCGGCGCGGACGCGGACGAGGAGGCGCGGCGCGAGCAGATCCTGCGGCCGCTGCGCGAGCACTTCCGGCCGGAGTTCCTCAACCGGATCGACGAGATCGTGGTCTTCCGGCAGCTGACGAGCGAGCAGCTGCGGCAGATCACGGACCTGCTGCTGGAGGGTACCCGGCGGCTGCTGGACGGGCAGGGCGTCGGCGTCCGGTTCACGCCCGAGGCCGTGGACTGGCTCGCCCAGCGCGGCTACCAGCCGGAGTACGGCGCCCGGCCGTTGCGCCGCACCATCCAGCGGGAGGTGGACAACCAGCTGTCCCGGCTGCTGCTGAACGGCACGATCTCCGAGGGCAGCCGGGTCACGGTGGGCGTGCGGGACGGCCGGCTGGACTTCCGCGTGGAGGAGAACCGGCCACCCGCACCGGAGCTGTGATCCGGCCGCCGCGACGGGGAGCCGTGAACGTGACATGACCCCCGGCGTCCCGGCGCCGGGGGTCACGGCGTCCACGGCGCCGGGCGTCATCACGTCTGTCGCGGTCTCTGCCCGGTGGTCAGGGCGTCTACGGCGCCGGGTCCACCACCATCGCGGAGCCGCCACCGCGCCGTACCTTCTCGGCGGCGGCCAGCCATTTGCCGTTCGGCAGCCGTTGCACGCCGGTGGCCGCGCCGATCTCCGGGTTCAGCTTGAAGCGGTGCCCGAGGGCCTCCAACCGTGCTTTCACGTCGCTGTCGTAGAGGGCCGGTTCGAGTTCGGTCTGGGCCGCGTTGCGCTGGCTGGCGCGGGGCGCGGCGATCGCGTCGACCAGCGGCTGGTGCCGGTCCAGGAACCCGGTGAGTGTCTGCAGCACGGTGGTGATGATGGTCGCGCCGCCGGGCGAACCGAGCGCCACCACGGGCCGGTTGTGCCGGTCGAGGACGATCGTCGGCGAGATGGACGAGCGCGGCCGCTTGCCCGGGCCGGGCAGGTTCGGGTCGCGGACGGCCGGGTTGGCCGGGGCGAAGGAGAAGTCGGTCAGCTCGTTGTTGAGCAGGAAGCCCCGGCCGGGCACGGTGATGCCGCTGCCGCCGGTCTGCTCGATGGTGAGTGTGTAGGCGACGACGTTGCCCCACTTGTCGGCCACGGTCAGGTGGGTCGTGTTCTCGCCCTCGTACGTCGTCGGGGCCGCCGTGCCGCCCTTGCCGCAGGCCGCCGGGTGACGCGGGTCGCCGGGGGCGAGCGGGCTGCTGAGCACCGCGTCGTCCTTGATCAGGCAGCCGCGCGAGTCGGCGAACCGCTGCGACAGCAGCTGCTTCGTCGGTACGTCCTCGAAGGCGGGGTCGCCGACCCAGCGCCCGCGGTCGGCGAAGGCGATGCGGCTCGCCTCGATGTAGTGGTGCAGGTACTGCACCTCGCTCGCCTTGGAAAGGTCCGTGTTCTCCAGGATGTTGAGCGCCTCGCCGACCGTCGTGCCACCCGAGGAGGACGGCGCGATGGAGTACACGTTCAGGCCGCGGTACGACGCCCTGGTGGGCGCCTGGAGCTTGGCCCGGTAGACGGCGAGGTCCTTCTCGGCCAGCTTGCCGGGGCGGGCGTTCCAGCCGGAGGCGGGGCTGACGGGCGGGTGTTCGACCGTCTTGACGATGTCGTCGCCGATGTCTCCGCGGTAGATGGCGCCGATGCCCTCGCGGCCCAGCTCCTCGTAGGTGCGGGCGAGTTCGGGGTTCTTGAGCGTGGAGCCGACGACGGGGAGCTGTCCCTTGGGCAGGAACAGCTTCGCGGTGTCGGGGAAGTAACGGAACCGGGTCTCGTTGGACGCCGTCTGCGAGCGGAACGTGTCGTCCACCGTGAAGCCGTCGCGGGCGATCCGCTCGGCCGGTTTCAGGACGGTGCCGAGTTTCTCGCTGCCCCACTCGTCCAGCGCCTTCTGCCAGGTGGCGGGCGTGCCCGGGGTACCGACGCTCAGGCCGCTGCTGACGGCGTCGGGGAAGGCGAGCGGCTTGCCGTTCTCCGTGAACAGGTCGGAGTCGGCGGACAGCGGAGCGGTCTCGCGGCCGTCGATGGTGTGGACGGTACGGGACCTGGCGTCGTAGTAGACGAAGTAGCCGCCTCCGCCGACGCCGGCGGAGTAGGGCTCGGTGACGCCGAGCGCCGCGGCGGTGGCGACGGCCGCGTCGACCGCGTTGCCGCCGCGTTTCAGCACCTCGATGCCCGCGGCGGAGGCGTCCGCGTCGACGCTGGCGACGGCGCCGCCGTAGCCGACGGCCACGGGAACCTTGGGCACCGTCCGGCTCGTTGTCGTGGCGGGTGGCGCCGCCGCCCCCACCGACACCACGGCGGCCGAGACCGCCACAACCGCCAGTTTCCGCGTACCTGGACGACCCATCCGTACCTCCCGTCGGGACAGTCCGCGCAGCGTAACCAGATCGCCGTAGTACCGACAGTACGCCTCGGCGCTCTGCCACACGAACGTCACACATCGAACACGGGTACGTTGCCGTCGCCCGGGCCCGCTAGCATGCGCGGCCATGAACGACGACGTGCGCAACATCGTCCTGGGCGTCATAGCGGCGGGTGTCTCCGCCGCACTCGGCTGGGTCGCCCGTACGTATCTGTGGCGGCGCAGACTGCGACGCAAGCAGGGGTTCTTCGGGCTGCCGGACCACTCGGAGTCGCTGCTGGTGGTCAACCGCAACGCGGGCGGGCCGGAGCTGTCGGTGATGCGGCACGACGTGTTCGCGTTGCTGGAACTCTCCGCCCTCATCAAGGACTGCAACGCGCACGCTCAGGTCGTGGCGCACGACGCGGCCCAGCAGGGGTTCGGCGAGCGCACGGAGTTCTGCCTGGGCGGTCCCGCCTCCAACCGCCGGATGGCGGCCCACCTCTCGTCGCTGCTGCCGGGCGTGCAGGTGAACGTCGAGGCCGAAGCCGGGCCGGACCTCGGCGCCTTCCGGATCGGCGGCAACGACTACCGCATGGAGGGCGGGCGGAGCGAGTACGTGCTGCTCGCCCGGCTCACCGCGGGCGGGCGGCGCGACGCCCGCCCGGTGTTCCTCTTCTGCGGCCAGCGGTCCATCACCAACCAGGCCGCCACCCGCTATCTCGCCCGCAACCACGAGCGGCTGGCCCGCAAGCACGGTGGCGGCTCCTTCGTCCTGCTCCTGAAGGTGGTCAACTCGCAGGCGTACGGCCCCGATGTGGTGGAGCTGGTGGCGGACGTGACCCGGGCGGCTCAGACACCACTGCCGGAGGCGGCCACGACCGGCGCCGCCTAGGGTTCCGGACCGACTGCTCCGGCGTCGTCAGGCCGCGGGGAATCCCCCGGAGTTCCGCACCTCGGACAGCGCCTTCTTGATGGTGACCTTCGCGAAGTAGCCGGCACCGAAGAATATGCACTGGACGACGTACCAGAACTTCTCGGCCCCGGTCATCTCGACCAGTCCGTACTCGCTCAGCGCCTTCTTCACCGGGACCTTCTGGAAGTAGGCGGCACCGAGGTAGATGCAACCCAGGACGTACCAGAAGCTCTCCCAGGAGGTGGTGGTGCCCTGACCGAGGTACTGCCGTTCTGCCATGACGTTCTCTGCCTTCCGATGACTGTGAGGATCCGGGGAGACACGCCGATCCGGACCCTTGCGGGCAGCCTCGGGCAGCAGCCGCACCGGCGCGGACGCCTGGCGGCATGCTGAAGCACGAGTTGAGATGGCGTGGATGATACGCACACGTGTAACGGTGCTGGTCGTCGTGACGGCCAGCCGCCCCCCGGATGTGCAAGCCGCAGCATAGGACAAGAGACCTTGATCGTCACCTTGGGTCGTCAGCCTGTCCATGTGATCCCCACCGGCGACCACCGGTTCCGCCGGAGCCTGTCGGGCCTTCAACAGTCCCGCCGCGCAACAATCTTTACCCGCACGTAACTTACCGACGGGTTACTTGCGGTAAGAGGGCGCGGTTACCGTCGGGTCACTTTGCACTTGACCAGTCAAGGAGTGACCCATGAGACACCGTCGCACCGCTCCGCGCGCCTCCGCCGCCGCAGCCGTCTCGGCGGCGCTGATCGCCGGCACCGTCGTCGGCCTGGCGCCGGCCGCCGAGGCCGCGCCGTCCGTCCGCTTCGTCGACATCACCGGCGACGGCGGCACCGTGCTGAAGGCCAACGTCCTCACCCCTGCCGACTCCGACGGCTCACGCAGCTACCCGCTCATCGTGCTGCCCACGAGCTGGGGCCTGCCCCAGGTCGAGTACCTGGCACAGGCACAGAAGCTCGCCGACTCCGGCTATGTGGTCCTCAGCTACAACGTACGCGGCTTCTGGCAGTCCGGCGGCCGGATAGAAGTGGCCGGTCCGCCCGACACAGCGGACGCCTCCAAGGTCATCGACTGGGCCCTCGCGCACACACCGGCCGACCCGCGGCACATCGGCATGGCGGGGGTGTCCTACGGCGCCGGGATCAGCCTGCTCGCCGCCGCCCACGACAAGCGTGTCAAGGCCGTGGCCGCGCTCAGCGGCTGGGCCGACCTGGTCGGCTCCATCTACTCGGGCCGCACCCAGCACGTCCAGGCGTTGGGCGTCCTGGACGGCGCGGCCACCCTCACCGGCCGGGAGAGCCCCGAACTGCGGACCATCTTCGACCACCTGTACTCCTCCGACCTGTCGAAGGAACAGGAGATGATCGACTGGGGGCGGAAACGTTCCGCAACGACCTATGTCGACCAGCTGAACAGCAACGGCACCGCGGTCATGCTGGCCAACGCCTGGGGCGACACGGTCTTCCCGGCGAACCAGGCCGCCGACTTCTACGAGAAGCTGACCGGACCCAAGCGGCTGGAGCTGCGCCCCGGCGACCACGCGACCGCCGAGCTGACCGGCCTGTTCGGGCTGCCCAACGACGTGTGGACGGACACCGAGCGCTGGTTCGACCACTACCTCAGAGGCACCGACAACGGCATCGACCACGAGCAGCCGGTCCGGCTGAAGTCCCGTAGCGCGGGGGGATACGAGGGCTACCCGGACTGGAAGTCGGTCGGCGCCACACGTCGGAAGATCGCGCTCGCGGGCTCCACCACCATCCACGCGAACGTCGACTCGGGCGCGGACGGCGGAATCGTCTTCCTCTCCAGCATCCTCGACCAGATCGCCCAGTTGCCGCCGATCGCCTCGATGCCGCTGCTGCCGCGCCGCTGGGCGGCCGTCTGGCAGTCGGAGCGGTACGGCAGTGCCCAGCAGGTACGCGGCACCGCGCGCCTGCACACCACGCTGACCCCGACCGGGGAGAGCGGCACCCTCGTCGCCTACCTGTACGACGTGGGCCCGCTCGGCATCGGCAAGCTGGTCACCCACGCACCGTACACGTGGCACGGGCGGACGCCCGGCGAGCCGTTCGACGTCGACCTGGAGCTGTTCTCCACGGCCTACGACGTTCCCGCCGGGCACCGCCTCGCGGTGGTGGTCGACACGGTCGACCCGCTGTACATCGAGCACAACCCGTCCGGCGCGCAGCTGACCTTCTCCTCGCCCTCGGACGACCCGTCATACGTGTCCGTCCCCGTGCGCGAGCAGTGATCTCCGGCTGCCGCCGGACGAGCCTGGCCCGTGTGAACTGCCGCCCCCTACGGTCTCGGGGCCGTGGGGGGCTCCCCACCCGGCAGCGGCGCCCCAGGTCCGGCCGTGGCGATCACCACGGCCTCGGTCTTGGGACTGCGCTGCTCACGGCGGGACACCCAGCCGGCGAACCACGAGAGCAGCATGCACATCCCGATGTAGATCGGCGAGATCACCATCACCACAGGGATGAACGGCAAATCGTAGTCGAGGTTCGAGGCGATGAGCTTCCCGGCGTGGAGGAACTCCTCGTAGGTGATGAGGAAACCGAGGGAGGTGTCCTTCAGAGCGACCACCAACTGGCTGATGATGGCGGGCAGCATGGCCCGTACGGCCTGCGGGGCGAGGACGTACGCCATGACCTGGGTCTTGCGCATGCCGAGCGCGGACGCGGCTTCGTGCTGGCCGCGCTCGACGGCGCCCACGCCCGCGCGGAAGACCTCGGCGAGCACCGAGCCGTTGTAGAGGGTGAGTCCGGCGACCAGGGCGGGCAGCGGCTGCGCCTTGAGCGCCACGAAGATGAAGAAGATCATCACCAGGACGGGCATGGCGCGGAAGAACTCCACCACCAGTGTGGCCGGCCAGCGCACCGCACGGTGGTCCGACAGCCGTCCGGCGGCCAGCAGTCCACCGAGGGCGAGGGAGAGGACGGCCGCGAGGGCGAACGCCTTCAGAGTGTTGCCGAGCCCGCGCAGCAGCAGTTCCTGAATGCCCTTGTACTCGAACGGCATCCACTTGGTGTAGGTGAACTGGCCGGTGTCGAAGAGGAGATACAGGAGCCAGGCGACGAGGGCGAGGAGGAGGGCGGTGGACAGGACGCCGTAGACGAGGTGCCGTTGCCGGGTGCGCGGGCCCGGGACGTCGTAGAGCGCGGTGGTCCCGGTCATCGGGCGACTCCCCACTTCTGCTCCAGCAGGTTGAACAGGGCGCTGATGGCGAGCGTGATGATCAGGTAGCCGACGGCGATCCAGACGAAGGTCCAGACGATGTTGTAGCCCAGTTCGTTGATGGTCTTGTAGGTGCCGAGCAGTTCGGTGACGCTGAACGCCCCGGCGATCGCGGAGTTCTTGGCGAGCGCGATGAGTGTGGAGCCGACGGGCGGGATCACGGACCGGAACGCCTGCGGCAGCACGACCAGGTTCAGGGTCTGCCCGAAGGTCATGCCGAGGCTGCGGGCCGCCTCACCCTGGCCCCTGGGCACGGTGTTGATGCCGGAGCGCAGCGCCTCGCAGATGAACGCCGAGGTGTAGCAGCCGAGGGCGAGAACCGCGAACACCTCGAAGGGCAGGACCAGTCCGAACCGGGGCAGGCCCAGCAGCACCGCGAAGAACAGCAGGGTGAGCGGGGTGTTGCGCAGCACGGTGACCCACAACGTGCCGAAGACGCGCAGGGAGCCGACGGGAGCGACCCGGAAGGAGGCCATCAGGAAGCCGAGGGCCAGCGCCAGCAGGGAGGAGTACACGGTGAGTTCGACGGTGCCGAGAAAACCTTCCCAGTAGGTCGAGAAGTTGTCTTTCAGTACGTTCATGCCGTCCTCGCTCAGCTCGCCGGGTAGCGGTCGATGGCGGGCGGGTGCGGTGCGGGCACGCCGGACAGGCCGAGCGTGGCGTCGTACGCCCTCTTCCAGTCGCCGTTCTTCTCCCCGGCCCGAAGGGCGTCGTCGAGGGCGAAGCGCAGGGCGTTGTCACCGTGCGGGACGCCGATGCCGTAGGGCTCCTTCGAGAACGGCTTGCCGACCACCTTCAGCTCGTCGGGGACCTTGGCGGCGTAGCCGATGAGGATGGCGTCGTCGGTGGTGACCGCGTCGACCTGGTAGGTGAGGAGGTTGTCGACGCAGATGGAGTAGGTGTCGTAGGCGACCAGGATCGCCCGCGGGTAGTCGGTCCTGATGCGCTGGTACGGCGTCGAACCGGCCGCCGAGCAGACGCGTTTGCCGGCGAGGTCCTCAGGGCCGTGGATGTCGTTCTCGTCCGCGCGGACCAGCAGGGACTGGCCGGCCAGGTAGTAGGGGCCGGCGAAGCCGACGAGCTTCTTGCGGCCCGCGTTGATGGTGTAGGTGCCGACGTAGTAGTCGATCTGGCCGTTCTGCAGGGCCGTCTCGCGGTTGGCGGAGGCGATGGTGCGGAAGCGGATCGTGTTCGGCGGGAAGCCGAGGGAGGCGGACATCATTCTGGCGATCTCGATGTCGAAGCCGGAGTAGGTGCCGGTCGCCGGGTCCTTCTCGCCCAGGTAGGGCTGGTCCTCCTTGGCGCCGACGACGAAGTAACCGCGCTTCCTGGCACGGATCCAGGTCTTGGAGTCGGGCAGGCGGAAGCCCTGTGCCACCGGGTAGTCCGGGAGCCGGCCGGCTGCCGGGCCCTTGGCGGGCGGGCTGCCGTCCTTGCCGCAGGCGGCGGTGAGCAGCGCGAGGACGCCGAGGAGGGCGGCGCACAGGGCGCGGGGCACGCGGATGGTACGGAACACGGGTCGCACTCCCCCGGGTCAGTGCTTGAGGATCTTGGAGAGGAAGTCCTTGGCGCGCTCGCTGCTCGGGTTGGTGAAGAACTCCTCCGGACCGCGGTCCTCGACGATCCGTCCGTCGGCCATGAAGACGACGCGGTTGGCGGAGGCGCGGGCGAAGCCCATCTCGTGGGTGACGACGACCATGGTCATGCCGTCCCGGGCGAGCTGCCGCATGACCTCGAGCACCTCGTTGATCATCTCCGGGTCCAGGGCGGAGGTGGGCTCGTCGAAGAGCATCGCCTTGGGCTCCATGGCGAGGGCCCGGGCGATGGCCACGCGCTGCTGCTGGCCGCCGGAGAGCTGCGCCGGGTACTTCTCGGCCTGGTTCAGCAGGCCGACGCGGTCGAGGAGTTCACGGGAGCGGCGGTCGGCGTCGTCCCTCCCGCGTCCGCGGACCTTGACCTGGGCCAGGGAGACGTTCTGCAGGACCGTCTTGTGGGCGAAGAGGTTGAAGGACTGGAAGACCATGCCGACCTCGGCGCGGAGCCGGGCGAGGGCCTTGCCCTCCTCCGGCAGCGGCTGCCCGTCGAGGGTGATGGTGCCGGACGCGATGGTCTCCAGCCGGTTGATCGCTCTGCACAGGGTCGACTTGCCCGACCCCGACGGGCCGATGACCACGACCACCTCCCCCTTGCCGACGGTGAGGTCGATGTCCCTGAGGACATGCAGTTCCCCGTAGTACTTGTTGACGTTCCGCAGTTCGATCAACGGATCGACGGCCATACGCAGCGCTACCCACTCTCAGCTGTGTCGTGGTTGCCGCAACCTATCCAGACGGCAGTGGAGCTGACGGACGACACGCATCTTTCGGGCAATAGCCGTATTTACGTCAGAGGGGTGGCCGACGGGGCCTCCGTGGGTGCTCGTCGGGGGCCGTGGGTTCAGGCCTCGGCGATCTCCGCGTACAGCTGGGACAGCTCGGGGACGCCGGTCACCGCCCACTCGAGCCCGGCCGGCACCACCTCGACCTCACGGCCGGAGGGCAGGCATACGACGGGCTCGCCGTCGGAGCGGATCTCCCAGACCGCGCCGGGCACGGTGCGCACCACGACCGTGCCCAGGTACAGCCCGGCGTCGTTGCCCAGCCACGGCAGGATCTCCGCGTCGTCGCGCCAGCGGGGCACCATCTGGTCCAGGGCCTCCAGCGAGGCCGGGCTGTCGTCGAGGCGGACGCCCGCCTGGGCCGCCTGCGAGCGGAGCAGCTCGCACTCGGACAGCAGCGCGGCGACCGACTCGGGGTCGGCGGGGAGCGCCGCGTGACCGTCCTTCTTGTGCCGGTGGCCCAGGAACGGAAGGTTCATGGTCCCAGCGTGACATCACACCTCGAGGTCGACCACCACCGGCGCATGGTCGGAGGCACCCTTGCCCTTGCGCTCCTCACGGTCGACGTAGGCGTCCTTGACGGCCGTGGCGAACGGCGCGTTGCCGTACACCAGGTCGATGCGCATGCCGCGGTTCTTGGGGAAGCACAGCTGGCGGTAGTCCCAGTACGTGAAGGGGTGCTCGTACTTGAGCGGACGCGGGACGACGTCGTCCAGGCCGGCCTCGCGCAGGGCGGCGAGGGCGGCGCGCTCGGCGGGGGTGACATGCGTGGCGCCCTCGAAGGCGGCCGGGTCGAAGACGTCGTCGTCGGTCGGCGCCACGTTGTAGTCGCCCAGCACGGCGAACGGGCGGCTGCCCTGCGCGTCGCCGTACACCGCCGCCTTCAGGGCCTCGAGCCACTGGAGCTTGTACGCGTAGTGCGGGTGACCGACCTCGCGGCCGTTGGGCACGTACACCGACCAGACGCGGACCGGGCCGCAGGTCGCCGCTATGGCGCGCGGCTCGGTCACGCCGTCGTAGCCCGGGTCGCCGGGCAGGCCCCGGACCACGTCCTCGATGCCGACGCGGGAGAGCACCGCCACGCCGTTCCACCGGCCGGTCGCGTGGACCGCCGCCTCGTAGCCCAGCTCGCGCAGCTGGTCGAACGGGAACTGGTCCTCGGCGATCTTCGCCTCCTGGAGGCAGAGCACGTCGGTGCCGCTGCTCTCCAGCCAGGCCAGCAACCGCGGGAGGCGGGCGGTGATCGAGTTCACGTTCCAGGTGGCGATGCGCATGCGTCACAACCTACCTGGCGGGTGTGACAACGCCGGTCCGCGCACTCAGACCTGCGCCGACGCCCCCGGCGTGAGCCGCTGGTGGTCCGTGCCGCCCAGCGCGCCGATCTGGCGGTCGTAGATCGGCCGCGCGAGGTCGGTGAGCAGCGCGTCGTGGACGTCGTAGGCGCGCTGCGGCTTGACCTCGCGGACGTACTCGATCACCTCGGCGATCTTGTTCCACGGGGCCATCACCGGCAGCAGCAGCGTCTCCACCGGGTGGTCCGGGACGGTGAGGGCGTCGCCGGGGTGGAAGACCCTGCCGCCGTCGACCAGATAGCCGACGTTGGTGATGCGCGGGATGTCCGGGTGGATCACGGCGTGCAGTTCACCGTGGACCTGGACATCGAAGCCCGCGGCGGTGAAGGTGTCGCCGTGGCCGACGGTGTGCACGCGGCCCGGGAAGGCCGCCGTGATCTGGTCGGCGACGGACTTCAGCGTCCAGATCTCCGCGGCCGGGTTCGCCTCCAGGGCGGCCCGAAGCCGGCCCTCGTCGAAGTGGTCCGGGTGCTCGTGCGTGACCAGGATCGCGTCCGCGCCGACCGCCGCGTCCTGCTCGCTGAACCCGCCGGGATCGATGACGAGCGTCCGCCCCTCCTTCTCGAGGCGGACACAGGCGTGGGACTTCTTCGTGAGCTTCATGACGCCCCATCCTGCCGCGTCGAACCCCGCGAGGTCTCACTCGGCGGGCGTGGTCTCCTCGCGGATGACCTGCTGGGCCACCCGGAACGCGCTGTTCGCGGCCGGCACCCCGCAGTAGACGGCCGCCTGGAGCAGCACTTCCTTGATCTCGTCCGGGGTGAGCCCGTTGCGCAGGGCCGCCCGGGTGTGGGCCGCCAGCTCCTCCAGGTGGCCGCCCGCGACGAGCGCGGTCAGCGTGATGCAGCTGCGGGTACGGCGGTCCAGGCCCGGCCGGTCCCAGATCTCGCCCCAGGCGTAGCGGGTGACGAACTCCTGGAAGTCCCCGGAGAACTCCCCGGCCTGCGCCAGCGTCTGGTCGACGTGGGCGTCGCCCAGCACCTCCCGGCGGATCTTCAGCCCGGTCTCGTACCGTTCCGGCGGTCCGGCGGGCTGCGCCGGTACGGCGGCCGGGGCGATTTCCGCGACCGGCGCGGCCTGCGGCGGCATGAGCGGGACCGGGACGGCCGCGACGCCCGGCAGGGCGGTCTGCCCGGTGTCGAAGGGCTGCTGCCAGGCGGTGGAGAAGTGGTGCACCAGCAGGTCGGTGACGGCGGCGGGCTGCTCGACCGGCACCAGGTGGGAGGCGCCGGGGACCACCGCGAGCCGGGCGTCCGGTATGCCGGCGACCAGGGTGCGGGCCTCGGCGGGGCCGGTGACCTGGTCGTCGGAGCCGACCAGTACGAGGGTCGGCACACCGACCCGGCCCAGTTCGGGCCGTACGTCGAACGCGGCGAGGGCCTCGCAGGCGGCGATGTAGCAGCCGGGGTCGGTGGTGCGGACCATCTGCACCGCCCACTCGGTGATCGCGGGCTGTGCGGCGGAGAACCCGCCGGTGAACCAGCGGTCCGGCGCGGTCCGGGCGATCGGGTCGAGCCCGTTCGTGCGGACGATCACTCCGCGCTGCCGGAACTCGTCGGCGGTGCCGAACCGGGGCGAGGCCGCGACCAGCGCGAGCGAGGCGACCCGCTCCGGGTGGCGCAGCGCCAGCTCGATGCCGACCGCACCGCCCAGGGCGCAGCCCGCGTAGCCGAAGCGGTGCACGCCGACCGCGTCCAGCGTGACCAGCAGACGGGCGGTCAGCTCGGCGACCGAACCGGCCGGGTGGGCGGGAGCGCCGCCGTGCCCCGGCAGGTCGAACCGGAAGACGCGCCACTGCTTCGTCAGCTCGGGAACCTGCCGGTCCCACATGTGCCATGTGGTACCCAGTGAGGGACCCAGGATCAGGACCGGAGCGTCTTCTGGCCCGTCAAAGCGGTATTGCAGGGTGTTCGGTGGTGTCTCACTCACGCCCCAGACCCTCTCACGTCTCACGGATGCCCCTATGACGCGGGGGTGCGGGCGACCGGTCTGACCAGGTTGAACACCTCTCGGGCGGCATATCGCTTGAGGCATCGGATGATCTCGCGTCGGGTCTTGCCCTCCTGGGTGCGGCGTTCGTAGTACGCCTGGGTGCGCGGGTCGTGGCGCAGGCGGGTGAACACGATGCGGTGCAGGGCGGCGTTCGCCTGCCGGTCGCCGCCGTAGTTGAGTCGGTGCGTGCTCCGACGGCCCGAGGAGTACTCGATGGGGCTGGCTCCGCAAAGGGCAGCAAAGGACGCCTCGGTGTTCAGCCGGTCGGGGTTGTCTCCCATGGTGATCAGGAGAGTGACGGCGCTGTCCGGACCGATGCCCACCGGTTCGAGCAGCTGCGGGGCGTGGCGTTCGACGAGCCGGGTCAGGCGCTGGTTCAGCTCATCGATCTGCCCGGTGAGCTGCTCAACGCGCTCGGCGAGCATACGCAATGTCAGGTGGGTGGCCTGGGCCACCGCGTCCTCGTCTCCCCCACCGCCGGATAGGCCAAGGCGTGCGCAGGTGCGGAACAGCTCGCGGTTGCCCAGGCTGGACAGCTGTTCCCGCAGTGCGGGGTCGGCGATGACCAGGACGGCTTTGAGCTGGTTGATCGCCTGGGTACGGGCCTTGACCGCGGAGTTTCAACAACCGGGCACTGTGCACCGGACCGTCGCCGGACTTGGCCCGGGCCCGGGCCCGGCCACTGAGCACGGCCCGCGCGGCGCCCTGTGCGTCGAGGGGGTCCGACTTCCCGATCAGCCGGCGGGCCGAGCGGTCGGGCCGGTTCACTTCGAACACCTGGATCTGCTGGGCCAGCAGGTAGCGGGACAGGCCCGCGCCAAAGGTGCTGGTGCCCTCCACACCCGCCCGACGCACCGTCCCCCGCTTACGGGCCCACACGAGCAGCCGACGGTAGCCGGCCGCCGTCGCCGGAAAGGACTCGGTCCCCAGAATCTTCCCGAGCGGGGAGATCACGGCGGCGACATGCACCTCGCCGTGCGTGTCCACACCCAGGACGACCTCGCGCCGAACGGGAGGATCCGTGCTCGAGGACGTGCTGCGCTGCCGGGTCGTCATGATGGTTCGCCTCCCACGTGGTGACGTGCTGGCTGGGTGAACGGCACCGGCCTGCTCGGACGGTCTGAACCGTGATCGCGCCTGGAACTCGGCAAGGCCCCTATAGGGACACGCCCTGTGGCTCGGTGACAGCAGAGAGCATCCCGCAACGACGGTCGACATGCCTGTGACTGGACACTTCGGTCAAAGATCTCAAGAGTCAGACCCCCGTACGGGACGGCATCGCGCAACCCTCCCATCGGTCCCCGTGCATCGGCACGTCCCGACCACAGCCGGATGGCTTCGCCCGAACCAATGCCCAACCTGGCCGGAGCAGGCTGAGAATGAGTTGAATCCCCGCCCACTCGTGACCGGCAATGACGGACAGCCGTCTGGCCCGCCGCACGCTCATCCCTTCATCGACCATCGCACGAACGGCTTCGAGCCCTCTTTCTGGTACACGGCTTTACCACAAGTCATGTAGCGGGCGCCGACGGTCCGCGATGCGGCGAACTCGGCGCGCTGTCGGCGTTCCCCCTCCCGGCGGGCCTGGGCCTGGGCTATCTACTGCAGTGCGCGGGCCTCGATGGCGGTCGCCCTCTCGGTGCAGGTCGTCGGCGCACTGCTGGTCCTGACCCTCGTCGTGACCCCGGCAGCCGCCGCCGCACGCATCACCGCCTCCCCGGTGCTGCTTCCGCTGCTCAGCGTGGTCTTCGCCGTGGTCTCAATCGAGGGCGGCATCCTGCTCGCCCTCGGCAGCAGCATCCCCATCAGCCCCTTCGTCACGACCATTTCGTTCACCATCTACGCCGCCTGCCGCTTGGCGGGGGCCCACCGCACCCGACGGTGGGGAGCGAGAAGGGTAACGCCCCAACCGGTCTGAAGGAGTGGGGGGAGTTGCCCTGATACCCGGTCCGCTTGTGTTGCACACCTGAAGCCTGCGCTGCCGACGGCTGGACTCGCCGTCGGTTCAGGCGCGTGAAACCTCCCTATGATTGGTCAGCCTGTGCTCGGGCGATGAGCAGGGCGACGTCGTCCTCCCCGCCGGGCGGCCGCAGGATCTCCAGGATGCGGTTGCAGGTGTCATCCAGGTCGTGCCCACGGGTCGCGGTCAGGGTGTCGAGAAGGGTGTCCAGGCGGGCGTCGATGGGTTCGCTGCGGGTTTCGACCAGGCCGTCGGTGTAGAGGACCAGTTCGTCGCCGGGGCGGAAGGGGATGGTGGTGGCCTCGAAGGGGACCCCGCCCACGCCCAGCGGTGCGCCGGTGGGCATGTCCAGCAGGTGCGCCGCGTGGCCGGCTCGCATGAGAGCGGGGGGCAGGTGGCCGGCGAGGCAGATCTGGCACGTGCCCTGGTGAGGGTCGTAGACGCAGTAGATGCAGGTGGTGATGGTCTGCTCGACGCCCTCGGTCAGGTGATCGAGGTGACGAAGGGCGTCTGCGGGGGCTAGGCCGAGTTCAGCGAACGCGCGGGCGGTACTGCGGAGTTGGCCCATGGTGGCGGCGGCGTTGATGCCACTGCCCATGACGTCCCCGACGACCAGGGCGGTTTTGTCCCCCTGCAGAGGTATGGCGTCATACCAGTCGCCGCCGATCTCGCTCGTGACCCCGGCGGGCTGGTAGCGGCAGGCAACGTCTAGGCCCGGCAAGTGCGATGGAGGCTCAGGGAGCAGGCTGCGCTGGAGGGTGAGGGCCGCGTGGCGCTGGGCCTGGTATCCGCGGGCGTTGTCGATGCAGACCGCGGCTCGGGCGGCCAACTCCGAGGCGAAGGCGGCGTCGTCGTCATCGAAAGGCGCGGAGTTCCGGGTGCGTTTGAGGTCGAGGGCGCCGAGGACTTCGCCCCGGGCCACGAGTGGTACGGCCAGGTAGGAGTGCACGCCGGCCGCCGCAAGAAGGGAGGCTGCCTCACCATGGCGGGCGATGTGATCCAGATCCCGACGAGTGGTGCGGGGCACCAGGACCGGTTGGCGGGTGCGTACGCATCGGGAGATGAGGCGGTCGTCGTCGTAGACAGCGAGTTCCCCGGGTGGATCGGCCGCACGGACCGCCTCGGTGCGATGGGCCGCGCGGACGGCAAGGGCACGGAACCGGGCAGGGCCCGTCTGTGGCGCCGTGCGGCCCTGAAGGGCGCTGTCGAGTACGTCCACGGCGGCCACGTCAGCCAGGAGGGGTACGACGAGGTCGGCGAGCTCGCGCGCTGTCGTCTCCAGGTCGAGGGTGCTACCCACGCAGGCAGAGGCTCTGGCGATCAGTGCCAGTCGTTGCCGGGCTTGTGCGGCCTCGATGGCGGCTCGGTGACGCTCGGTGACGTCGATGACGGAGTACGCCAGGCCCAGCACCCGTCCACTTGAATCCTCCAGCCGGTAGTACGAGACGGACCAGGCATGTTCATGGTCCGGGTCGGAGGGCGGACGGCAGACGATGTGCCGGTCCACGACCGACTCGCCCGTCTCCAGGACACGGCGCAGACGGGCCTCGGGATCCGTGTCCAGGTAGCTCAGGGCCTCGCCGACCGGCCGGCCGAGACGCTCGGCGGCGGACTGGCCGGTGATGCGTTCGAGAGCAGGATTCACGGCCAGGTACCGCAGGTCCGGATCCAGAATGGCCAGCCCGACCGGGGACTGGGACACCAGCCGCATGGCCAGGGCGGCATCTCGCTCGACCCGCTCCACAGCGGCCTGATCCGCGGCAAGGCCCAGGGCGTAGACGTCACCGAGGTCGTCCAGCAGCCGCATGTTGCGGAACTCCACCAGACGGGTGCTGCCGTCCTTGTGCCGGATCGGGAAGGCCCCTGCCCAGTCGGTGCCGGATTCCATGACGTCGGCGAGCAGCTTGATCACCGCGTCCCGGTGCTCCTCGTGGACCGTCAACCCAGCCGCGTGCTGGCCCAACGCCTCCGCCGCGGTGTAGCCGAACAGTTCCTCGGCCTTCCGGCTCCAGAAGACCACCTGGCCCTGCGCATTCAGCACCACCGCGGCGACGCTGAGCAGATCGAGCAGGCCACTGGGTGGCGCAGCAGGACCCGTCAGTGACCGGCCGTCGTCCGCTCGGGAGGAGTCCGTCGTGCCCATGTCTCGTTTCCCTTCCCGCTCGGCGCCTTGGCTTGTGCCGTACCGGCGGGCGTTCTGCCTTCATCCATGGTCGGCCCAGACCGAGGAAGAACACACCCCCGACTGGATGCGAGCCTGCTCGGGATCGGCGCCCAGCCCTTCACAGCAGCTGGCGCCATAGCCAGACCGTGCTACGCGATGAAGGCATGTCGCGGGCGAACAGCCTGGGTGATCGAGTGGATCCATGGGGCCTGCAAAGGGATAATTCAAGCGATAACCGTTCCGGTTTCGCTATGGCGCAGGGGCCGGTCCGCAAGCTACGGCGGTCTGCCAGCGGGGCACGGCATCCCAGTAATTCCGTCACGCAAGCCCTGCCTCCCGTCAGGACAACGTCAGCTGGATGAACTCCGATATCGATGCGCGCAACAACGCCTTGGACAGTAGGCGACGAGCAGCTGGACAGACCATGGACGGCACCGAGGCCAGCACGTCACTCTCCCTTCGAGGCCACGGCCGCCGGAGGGCCGAGTGGACCACGCCCGTGATCAGTCTGCGAGACGCCGCACTGGCCTACGGCGACCGTGCGCTGCGGAGCGGTCTGGACTTGGCGGTGCGCCCGGAGAGTTCCTCGCGGTTCTGGGCCCGAACGGATCCGGCAAAACCAGCTGCTGCGCGTGATCCTGGGCCGACAGCAGCTCACCGCGGGGTCCGTCACAGTCCTCGGCCGGGCGCCGCGGCACGGCACGGCACGGCACGGCACGGCACGGCAGCAGAAACATCGGCTACATCCCCCAGCCGGAGTCCCTTCCCGCCCACACCATGCTCCGCGCCCGCGACCTGGTACAGCTCAGGATCGACGGGCATCGCTGGGGGCCGTCGCTCACTCCGCGGGCGATCCGCCGCTGTGTCGATGAGGTCCTGGCCTCGGTCGGAGCGACGCACTTCGCGGACATACCGATGGGCACGCTCTCCGGCGGTGAGCAACAGCGCATCCGCGTCGCTCAGGCGCTCGCCACGGACCCACGGATCCTGCTCTGCGACGAGCCGCTTCTCTCCTTGGATCTGCAGTACCGGCGCACGGTCGTCGAGCTGGTGGACCGACGCCGTCGCACCGACGGCACGGCCGTCGTCTTCGTGACACACGAGATCAATTCCGTGCTGGAGCCGGTGGACCGGGTTCTGATCTGGCACCGGGCGGATTCCTGATCGGCGCACCGGACGAGGTGATGACCACGCCCGCCCTCTCCCGGCTGTAAGGGACGCAGATCGACGTCGTCCGCGTCGGGGGCCGCACATGATCGCGGAGGCCAGGACCTCGTCGGGCGAGGAGGCACCGCCGCCTTCCGCTGTCGGCGTGTCTGCGTCAGGGGCAGCAGTCGCACCCCGGAGCACAGCCGCAGGCATCCGCCTCCGTCCGGCCGGCGCCCGGCGTGACGGCCGACGGCGTTGCGCAGCACCCCTGCCCACGCCACGCGTCGCGCCCCTCCTTCACCGCGACCGCGGCGATGACCAGAGCAGCGAGCGGATCGGCCCACGACCAGCCGAACACGGCGTTGACGAGGAGGCCCCCCAGCAGGACCGCCGACAAATAGGTGCACAGCAGGGTCTGCTTGGAGTCGGCCACGGCCGATGCGGAGCCGAGTTCCCGTCCAGCGCGGCGCTGGGCCGCCGACAGGACCGGCATGACCACGAGTGAGAGAGCAGCCAGCACGATCCCGGCCAGGGAGCGCGTGGCCTCACCTGTGCCGGTCAGGGCCCGTACGGCATCGACGGTGACATAGGCGGCGAGCGCCAAGAACGACAGCGCGATGATCCGCAACGCGGTCTTCTCGCGGGCCTCGCGCACCGCGTGCTCACGGGCGGAGAACTGCCAGGCGACGGTGGCGGCGGAGGAGACCTCGATGACGGAGTCGAGACCGAAACCGATCAGCGCGGTGGACGAAGCCAGGGTCCCGGCCGTGAGGGCGACGGCCGCCTCGACGACGTTATAGGTGATGGTCGCGGCGACCAGCAGCCGTATCCGCCGGGCAAGCACACCGCGCCTGGCCGGGTCGGGGCCGAGGGACAGGGACATCTCTGCGCTCACGGTCAGCAGCACCCTTCGTCGTCGGCGCACGTCCGGTCGCCCTCGACGGCGACCACGGCGGTGCGCAGGTCGTCGAGCGCGTGGCCGAGGCGTTCGTCGGCGAGTTCGTAGCGGGTGCGGCGGCCGTCGGGGACGGTGACGACCAGGCCGCAGTCGCGCAGGCAGGCGAGGTGGTTGGACAGCCTGGTGCGCGAGATGTCCAGCGCGTCGGCGAGGTCCGCGGGATAGGCGGGTGCTTCCCGCAGGGCGAGCAGGATGCGGCAGCGGATCGGATCGGCGAGCGCCCGGCCGAACCGGACCAGGACCTCGATGTCGGAGGCAACAGTCAGCACACCGTCAACGGTACACAGATCCCTGAATTCAGGGAACCATGAACTATAGCCATTTCGTAATGGTGTTCATTTTCATGTAGCCTTTACTCGCCATCCCAACCAGGAGGACTTCCATGGCCGTTCCCAAGCGGAAGATGTCAAGCAGCAACACCCGCCACCGCCGCGCCCAGTGGAAGGCGACCACATCGGTGCTCGTACCGGTCACCGTCGACGGAGTGTCACACCTGGTACCGCAGCGGCTGGTGAAGGTGTACGAGCGCGGTCTGCTGCGCCCCGAGGGCTGAGCGTCGATGCCGTCCAATCCCTCCGGCCGACTGCCCGTCACCGTCCTGTCCGGGTTCCTCGGCGCGGGCAAGACCACCCTCCTCAACCACGTCCTCGGCAACCGCGAGGGACTGCGCGTCGCGGTGATCGTCAACGACATGAGCGAGGTCAACATCGACGGCGCCCTGGTGCGGGGCGGCGAGGCGGCCCTGTCGCGCGCCGAGGAACGCCTGGTCGAGATGACCAACGGCTGCATCTGCTGCACCCTGCGCGACGACCTGCTGGTGGAGGTCGACCGGCTGGCCCGCGAGGGCCGCTTCGACTACCTGCTCATCGAGTCGTCCGGCATCTCCGAACCCATGCCGGTCGCCGCGACCTTCGCCTTCGCCCGCGACGACGGCGCCACCCTCGGCGAGATCGCCCGCCTGGACACCATGGTCACGGTCGTCGACGCCGCCAACTTCCTGCCCGAACTGGCAAGCGGCAACGAACTCGTCGAGCGCGGCCTGGACCAGTACGAGGACGACGAACGCACCGTCAGCGACCTGCTGATGGACCAGATCGAGTTCGCCGACGTCATCGTCCTCAACAAACTCGACCTCGTGGACAAGGAGTCGGCCGACCGGCTGCGGGCGACACTCACCCGCCTCAACCCCGCCGCACGCCTCGTCCCGGCCGTCCACGGCCGCGTGAAGATGGGCGACGTGCTGGGCACCCGGCTGTTCGACCTGGAACGCGCCCAACAGGTCCCCGGCTGGGTGAGGGAACTCAACGGCGACCACGTACCCGAGACGGAGGAGTACGGCATCTCCTCCTCCGTCTTCCGCTCCGAACTTCCCTTCCATCCGGGCAGGTTGTGGACGTTCGTGACGGAGGAACTCGACAGCGGCGCATACGGACAGATCCTGCGCTCCAAGGGCTTCTTCACCCTCTCCAGCCGCCCGCACGTGACGGGCCTGTGGTCGCAGGCCGGCTCCGTCGCACGCTTCGAACCGTCCGCCGCACGCGACACCGAGAGCCCCGAGTGCCAGGAACTGGTCTTCATCGGCACGCACCTGCACACGGATGCGCTGCACGCGACCCTGACCGACTGCCTCATGGCCGACGGCGAGAGCCTGCCGCCCACGGACCCGTTTCCCACCTGGGACACCTACGGCATCGACGACACCTGTGAGGATGAGCATCCCGAACTCGTCGCGGGCCCCTGAGGACCCCGGGCCGGGCGGCGAACACAGCCACGCCGCCCGGCCCGGTATGGACACCAAGAGCTCCGGATAAATGCGTTGGGCTGACCGGCCCCCGCTGATAGCGTCTGGGCAGCCGTGAGAGAACGCGAGGAGGTGAGACCCATGAAGGCTGTATCCCTGTGGGTGCTCTCCCATGTCGTCACGGTGGGCGATTGACTTAGGTGTCGCCGGGAGCGCCTCCAACAAGGCACTCCTGAGAGGCATCACCTATGAACTTTGTGCATTCCGCTGCGGGCACGGACAACCATCCGGTTGTGGTCACGCGGGTCTCGGAAACGCAGTGGCACGCTGTGGAGGACGACTTGACGGTCGGCCGCGGCGTCGCTTCGCGTCGGCCCGACGGGCGGCTTTTCGTATGCATCGACGCGTGGCACGGCGCGGTCTTCGACCGCATCGCCGACGCGATGCTGGCGGACCTGCCGACACCGCTGTACACGGTCGTCGACGAGGCCGACCACGACTCGAGGTCCGCCTGGGAGCGGGCCGGCTTCGCCACCGCACGCCGCGAGTGGGGCTATCTCGTGCCCACCGATCCGCAGGTCACCGGGCTCGGCTCGGTGCGGCCGCCGTCGGGCGTGGTGATCGTGCCCGCCGGTGAGGCGGAGGAGGGCCCGCTGCGCGCCCTGGACCGCCTCATCCGCGACGAGGTCGAGGCCACCGTCGGATGGCAGACGATGCCGGCCGAGGTGCTGCCACGCCCGGCGGGGACCACTGTGCTCGACCCGTCGAAATACGCGGTGGCCAGGCACGTGGACCAGTACGTGGGACTGGTCAGGGTGGCCCCGCTGACCCGGCAGCCACGGATCGGGCTGATCGCCGTCCGGACCGACAGGCACCGCCGCGGCATCGCCCGGGCGCTGCTGGCCCACGCCCTGGGGTCGCTGCACCACTCCGGGACCGCTTCGGCATGGGCCGAGGTGAACGAGTGCAACGCGGCGGCCGGCGCCCTGTTCGAGAGCATCGGTGCCCGGCGCGCGGCCAGCACCCTGGAACTCGTCCGCCACTGACGCGCCGCCACATCAAACCGAGCGACCGTTTCCTACCGAATTCGCCGTCACAGAACGGGAGAAGTGAGAGACCATGACAAAGGCAGCAGGGGGCGTAGAAGCCGAAGGCACCGTCGTCGAGTGCTTGCGCAATGCCACCTTCAAGGTGGAGCTCCAGAACGGGCACACGGTGCTCGCCCACATCAGCGGGAAGATCCGGAAGAATCGCATCAAGATCCTCCCGTACGACCGAGTGCTCGTGGAACTCAGCCCCTACGACCTCACCCGCGGCCGGATCCGCTACCGGTACAGGGCGTAACGGAAGGTGCCGGCGCCTCCGAGACCACCCGGTAGGACAATCAGAAGCCGCGGTCGTTCTGCTGCCTCCCGCACGGGGCCATCGCCCTATCGGGAGCCGTAGGGCAGGAGCGCCATCTCGCGTGCGTTCTTGATGGCCTGCGCTATCTGCCGCTGCTGCTGACGCGTCACGTGGGTCACCCGACGGCTGCGGATCTTTCCGCGGTCGGAGATGAACTTCCGCAGCAAGTCGGTGTCCTTGTAGTGGATGTAGGTGATGCCGGCGGCGTCCAGCGGGTTGGTGCGCTGACGCTTGGCAGTCTGCCGCCGGATGTTTGTGCGTCGGGTCATGGGGAGGTCGGTCCTCTCTTTCAGGTCACGGGGTCGAGCAAGCCGTCAAAGGCGTGCGGGAGTTGCTTCCAGCGGTCCCTGCCCGCCGCGTACTCGTCGTCGGTGAGCAGGCATGAGTCGAGCAGGGCCGACAGGCCGTCGCAGTCCAGGCCGGGCGAGGTGAAGGTGAGGTACTGGCAGCGGTCACCGTGTTCGGGATGCCAGTCCACGGACGCGGCGAGGCGGCGCTCGGCGGGCACCATCTCCCAGGCGGCGTCGGGCAGGGCGGCCAGCCAGGGCCCGGCCGACTCCACGCACAGCGCGCCGCCGGCGGCGTCCCAGGACAGCAGGGTGTCGGGGCGGTCCGCCAGCCAGAACCGCCCCCGGCTGCGGGCGGCCGCACAGGTCAGGTCCTCCAGTGCCGCGTACAGGCGCTGCGGATGGAAGGGCCGTTCGCGCCGCCAGACGAAGGTGCTTACCCCGTGCTCGTCGCACGACTGCGGCAGCAGCGCGCACGCAGGATGCACACGGGCGGCGGCCGCTGCCACGTTGAAGCCCGCCAACAACGCTGCCACCAGGGGGCCGTCGCTCTCCACCCGTACGCTTCGTGCGCCTGGTGTGAGCTGGGCGAGCAGCGCGTGGTCGGTGTCGTCGGCGACCTCGTCGCAAGAATCGTCGTCGCCGAGGGCGATCACCGTGGGGTACTCCAGCTGCCGGGCGAAGGTGTCGGCGACCGTGCGCTGGTCGGTCGGCGCGGCGGCGAGGCCGACGTCGGCCAGGTCGTCGCCGTTGGACAGGTACGGCAGGACGAGTGCGGGGTCGACCGCGGTGGCGACCCCGGTCAGGACCAGCGGTGCGCCCGCGGCGGCGACGACTCCGGCCATGGCCTGGGGCTCGACGGAGTCCCACAGTTCCACGACGGCCAGCCGGCACGTTCCCTCCGCTGCGAGCCGCAGCAGTTCGGGGACGAGATCCTCGCGAAGGGCGCAGCACGCGCAGTCATTCACCAGGGGTGCGTCGCCACTGCCCAGCAGACCGTCGGCGTCGCGCACCGTCCGGCGCACCGCGCTGTCGACGGCGGACGTCAGGTCGTGGTGCAGCGCGACCGAGCCGGGGACCGAACGCAGGATCTCCTCGACGGCGGTCCGGCGGGCGTCGGCGTGCAACCCGCCGACGATCGCCACCGGCAGCCGCGCCTCGTCCCGGTTCACGGCTCGCTCCGTCCGCGTCCGTACCGCCGTTCGAAGCGCTCGACCCGCCCCGCGGTGTCCAGGACCCGCTGGGTGCCGGTGTAGAAGGGGTGGCTCGCCGAGGAGATCTCGACGTCGATGACCGGGTAGGTGTTGCCGTCCTCCCATTCGATGGTCTTGTCGCTCGTGGCCGTGGACCGGGTGAGGAAGGCGTAGTCGGCGGCCCGGTCACGGAAGACGACCGGGCGGTACTCGGGGTGGATTCCGGGCTTCACGGCTCTCAGCGCTCCTCACGGAAGTCGACGTGGCGGCCGGCGAGCGGGTCGTACTTGCGCAGGGTGAGCCGGTCGGGGTTGTTACGGCGGTTCTTGCGGGTCACGTAGGTGTAGCCGGTGCCGGCGGTGGACCTCAGCTTGATGATCGGGCGCAGTTCGTTACGGGTCATGGACAGCACCATACAAGAGATTGGTTTTCATTTTCATCTAGCGCTAGTGTGCTGCTGCATCCACTCCCAAGGAGGAACAGCCATGTCCGCCCACTGCCAACTCACCGGTCGACAGCCCGGCTTCGGCCATCGCATCTCCCACTCGCACCGGCGGAGCAAGCGCCGCTTCGACCCGAACGTCCAGAGCAAGCGCTACTGGCTGCCGAGCGAGGGCCGCCATGTCCGGCTCACGCTTTCCGCCAAGGGCATCAAGACGGTCGACACGATCGGCATCGAGGCCGCGGTGGCCCGCATCCGCGCCCGGGGAGGGAAGGTCTGATGGCGAAGAAGAGCAAGATCGCGAAGAATGAGCAGCGGCGCCTCATCGTGGCCCGGTACGCCGCGCGCCGCGCCGCGTTGAAGGCGATCATCGCGTTCCCTGGAAGCTCCGACGAGGACCGCGCCGCCGCCCAGCGGGAACTGCGCCGGCATCCCCGCGACGCCAGCGCCGCCCGCCTGCGCAATCGCGACTCCGTGGACGGCCGCCCCCGCGGCTACCTGCGCGCCTTCGGCCTGTCCCGCATCCGCGTACGCGAGATGGCCCACGCGGGCGAGCTCCCTGGCGTGACCAACAGCAGTTGGTGACCCGGCACGCCAGGGGCTCACAACGGGCGCGCCAGCGACGCAGCCCGAATCTGTGCCCGGTTTCGAACGCGCCTTCCGCCACTCTGAACGGCGGGCGGGCGGCGGCACCTGCTCGTGGCGTTCTGCCACGAGCAGGTGGGTACGGCTCACCCCGCACGCGGAGCGAATCCCACGCCGGGCGCGAACTGCCCGTCCACGACGGGGCCGCGTCGCTGCAGGAGGCGGTCGCCGACGTCCTGACCCGCAAGGCGATCGCCGCCTGCACGGAGCACGGGGTGAGCACGCTGGTCGTCGTCGGCGGGGTCGCCGCGAACTCGCGGGTGCGGTCACTGGCCGAGGAGCGCTGCCGGGCGGCCCGGATCGCACTGCGGGTACCGCCGCTGAGACTGTGCACGGACAACGGCGCGATGATCGCCGCCGTCGGCGACCTCCTCGTACGGGCCGGAGCCGAACCGGCGCCGTGGGACGTGTCGATCGACCCGTCGGCACCCTTGGAGCACGCGGCCCTGCATTCGGTGGCGGCCGGAGCGGTGGCCACGTGATGGACATCCGTGTCGTCGCGTACGACGCTCTCCTGGAGCATGGCACCGCCCTGCGCTCCGTCTACGCCGACGCGTTCTGCGCGCCGCCCTGGAACGAGGACGAGGAGAGGCGGACGCCTTCGTCGCGCGGCTCGGCTCCGACGTACGGCGTCCGGGATTCACCGCCGCACTCGCCTTCGACGGACGGAACGTCGTGGGTTTCGCCACCGCCTGGGCCACGCCCACCCCCTTCCCGGTCGACCGTTGCTATCCGCAGGCGGCCGCCGGTCTCGGTGCGAGCCGTACCGAGGAGTGGTTGTGCGGGGCCCGCGAGATCGACGAGTTCGCCGTCCGCGCCACCGCTCGCGGCACCGGGACCGCAGCCGGCCTCCTGCGAGCGGTGACCGAGGACGCCCCCCACGGCCGCGCCTGGCTGCTCACCTCTCTGCGCTCGACCCGGGCCATGACCTTCTACCGCAGCCAGGGCTGGACCCAGGCCACGCACCCCTCCCCCGACGGACACGGCATCGCGGTCTTCCTCGGCCCTCACCATCCCGCCCGAACCCTGGCCGCCGAGCCCCTGTAGTCCCGGGAGCCCGCCGTGCCGAGTGCCCTGGAGTCGTGGTGACCGGAACAGCCTCCGACGGCAAGGCGAGCCTGGTGGCCGCCGTCACCGCTGCCGCCGATGCCGCGGGACTACACGCCTCGCGACTGGTCAAGCGGCTCGCCTCCGTTCGAGCGAATGCGCGGCCGAAAGCGACAACCCCAGTTGTCGGTACACCCGGGATAGCAGCCCGTTCCTACGGCCTTACCAGTGCAACGCGTTCAAAACCGCTCCGCGGCGGCTCACGTCGGCCGTGCGGCCAGAGCCCTGCCCGACGGCAGGTGAGATGCGGCTGCATCAGCGCATCAGAATGGTCCTTCCGCGGGACCTGCGGATGGCATCGCACCTGGCGGTACACCTACGGGAAGCGGCAGGTTGGTCACCACGAACTGGTTCAGGATGTCGTCGCGATCCATGAACATGATCTGGCTCCGTTTTGCCGCGTCCAACGCGTTGCCCAGCCAGTTGCGTGCAGCCTTGGTGATCTCCCCGCCGGCCACGATGAACGCATGGTCGACGAGGACGCGTCGGTTGGTCTCGGGGTCGAAGATCTCGTGCGCCAGCATCATCAGAGCTTGATTGTGGATCTCAGCGATGTTGGCATTGCCCGCCCTGGACTTTCCGGTGGCGTCCAGTTTCCCGCGCTTCACCTGGATGCCGAAGTACAGGAAGTGCTGAGTCGGCAGGGTGAAACGCATCCAGATGTCCTTGCCGTACTCCAGCGCCTTGTCCCGGTGCCCGGCTGCAGTGAGCTCTTTCCAACCTCACGCTGATGCGTGGTGAAGGACGAGCACGGCCTTCACCACGTTGGTGATTCGGTTGGTGCTGCAGCGGAGCTTCCGCAGGAGACGCCAGCCC
>NZ_JBWKIR010000038.1:0-49725 GCF_056432605.1 Streptomyces sp. NPDC045022 | reverse complement strand
AGAAGCCCCGACCGCATCTGCCGCCTTTTCCGCACCGCCATCCGGCACTACAGAAATCCTCCGATACCAAGGCATTTAAGGTGAAAACGACCTCTAAGTAGGTGTTTTTCTACTCGCTTCCTCGGGCTGCGTCCGGCAGCCCGAGAGCGAGTGATCTTTGTTCCGGAACAGGGTGTGCATGCCGCAGGGACTTGATGGACTGGGGCGATGAAGATCTTGTCGCCTCGTGTCCTGCGGGCTCTTGAACGGTTCAACGCCGCTTATCCCTGGGATCACAACGCCCACTACCACCGCTGGATCCTGCGGCAGTTGCCGAGGCGCTTCGACCGCGCCCTGGACGTCGGTTCCGGCAGCGGTGATCTTGCAAGGCTCTTGGCCGGACGAGCCGATGCTGTGCAGGCCGTCGATTCCGATCCGGTGATCACGGCCCAGGCCCAGAAACTGACTCCTTCC
Organism: Streptomyces sp. NPDC045022; assembly: GCF_056432605.1. Lineage (NCBI taxonomy): Bacteria > Bacillati > Actinomycetota > Actinomycetes > Kitasatosporales > Streptomycetaceae > Streptomyces > Streptomyces sp. NPDC045022. The sequence continues at coordinate 49,272 of NZ_JBWKIR010000038.1, read as the reverse complement.
GGGCTCCCCGTCACCTTCACCGTCGCGGATGCAATAGCCGAGCTTCCTGCCGGTCCTTATGACGTCATCACGTGCGTCGCCACGATCCACCACCTGCCGTTCACGCTGGCGCTCACCCGTTTCCGCCGTCATCTGGCTCCGGGAGGGACACTGGTGATCGTCGGCCTGTCTCGCGCCCAGACCCCCGTGGACCACCTGCTCGGTGCTGTCGCCATTCCGGGCAACGCTGCCATGGGCTGGCTGAAGAACAAGGGCCGCCCCTCGCAGCGGCCCGTCTCCATGACGGCCCCTACTCGCTCAGCGGACATGACCTTTGACGACATCGTCCGTGAAGCCAGAGACGTCCTCCCTGGCGCACGGCTGCGACGACGGTTGTTCTGGCGCTATACGCTTGTATGGAATCAGCCCTGAGTGGCCCGTGGCTTCCTCGACCAAGTGTCGGTGCGGGGGCTCTTGCGGGTGAGACGCCGAGTCATCATGGTGATGAGCGCCCAGTTCAGGTGTGCTTCGGAGTGCTGGGGCAAGCGTTCGTAGTCGCGGGCGTTGCGGCGGGCGTTCATGCACCAGCCGATCGTGCGCTCGACTTTCCAACGGCGGGGCAGGACGACGAAGCCCTTGGTGCCCTTGGGCCGGGAGACGATGCGCAGGGTGAGCCAGAGGCGGTCGCGGGCCCAGTTGACGAGGTCGCCGGCGTAGCCGCGGTCGGCCCAGACCTGGGTGATCTGCGGCTGGGTGAGACGCAGCCGCCAGAACACATCGCGGGCGGCGTCGCGGTCCTGGATGTCGGCGGGCGTCACCGTGATCATCACGGGCAGGCCGAGCGTGTCCACGGTGATATGTCGTTTGCGGCCGTTGATTTTCTTGGCGGCGTCGTAGCCCCGGCTGTCCTTGCCGACGGTGGAGGCGCCCTTGACCGACTGGGAGTCCACGATCAGGGTCACCGGGTGCGGGCAGCGGCCTTTGCCGGTACGGATCCTCCGGCGGAGTTGGTCACGGATGTAGGTGACGACTCCGGCCCGGTTCCACCGCCAGAAGATTTCGCGCCGTTGTCGACGATGTAGCGGATGCCGTCGACGATCTCCCGCCGGGGCCACTTCTCCGGATGTCCGCCGGTCTTCGTCTGGCAGGCCGGAATGGGCAGCAGGGGTTCCAGAAGGGCCCATTCGGCGACGGAGGTGTCGGACGGGTAGCGGCGGCGACGCGAAGCAGCGGGCATGGCGGGCTCGGCAGGGTGATCGGCAGCGGGGGCTATTTGGAGAGCTGGGCGAGGGTGGCGCGCACCCCGGTGAGCTGGGCGGTGGCGAGCTGGGCCCATTCGTCGTCGGGGTAGCGGGCCAGGTGCGGATCGAGGGTGCCCGTGATCACCCGGGTGAGCCGGCCGAGGATCTGTCGGAACTGGCGCTTGTCGTACTCGATCCAGTCCGCGGGGTCGTCGGAGAACATGAACCCGTCCTGGCGGGTCCAGGTGATCGGCGTCAGGTTCTCGGCGGCGACGACGTCGCGGACGTGCCGGATGCCGCGCCCGACCTGCGAGCGGGTCAGACGGGTGGCGGCCATGAGCTGGTAGGTGTGCAGGCCGGCGGGGCGTGCTTCCATCAGAGCGACGCGGACCAGGTCGCCGTAGTACTCGGCCAGCGGCCGGGCCTCCCGGCGTCGCGGCATGGCCTACTCGCCCTTGAGCAGCTGGACCAGCTGCTCGTCCAGGGTGAACTCGCCGTTGTCGAGGGCCCCTTCGAGCCAGTCCGCCGCCGCACGGACCCGTCCCATCTGCCGGCGGACGGTCTCGCGCTCGTCCTCGGTGAACTCCTGCCCGCGCAACTGCGGGACCAGGCGGCCGAGCGTGGCCACGAAGCCGTGGCAGGAGCCGACCAGGTCCAGGTACTCGATGGTGTGCTCGATCGCGCGGACGGCCGGGGTGCGTTCCCGGATCCGGTCCCTGGTCTCGTTCGAGTTGTCGAACTGAGCGCGGTTGACGAGCATCCGGGTGGTGTCGTCCCGCATGGCCGTCCGGGCGACGGCCGGACGGCGCAGCAGGTCGGTGGTCACCTGCTGGGCGACGGTGTCGTCCCTGGTCAGCTCCGTGACAACCCGCACTCGCTCGGCTGGGGTGACGTGCTCGGTGACCGCCGGCCGCTTCAGCAGGTCGGTGGCGACCTGGGCTGCGACCTCGTCGTCCCGGGTCAGGTCGGCCACGGCCTGGACCTTCTCATCGACCGTGACCGGCCGGTCGACCCTCTGGCCGACAACCCGCTTCGCGCCGTCCGGCGTCCACTGCCGAGCCCCAGTGCGTGGGTTGAACGGCGCGTCCTCGATCGCCGCCCACCGCTCGTCCGCGTCCGCGACCGACGCCAGGATGCGGTGAACCGTGAACGACACACCCTCCTTGCGGCGCCCCTCGGGCCAGCGGTTGGCGGTGTAACGCCAGTCCTCCACCGTCCGCCGCTCGACACCGATGTCGTCCGCGAACATCTGCAGCGACTCCGTCACCGTGAACAGGTCGTCCGTGCCGTTCGGCATGGACCCGCCCACCGACCTCATCGGCTCGATCTCCAACGCCATGTCACCCAGGGAGAACTGCGCGCGGGCGACCTGCGCGATCAGCTCCTTGGCCTGGCCGACGAGCTGTTCGTAACGCTGCCGGGTGACGTTCCCGATCCGGTCGGCCACGTCGGTCATGATGACCACCGCCCTCGCCCGGGCCCGGCCCGGTCACCACGACGTGACCGGTCAAAGGGGCGCCGGCCCCGGTCACCGTCCACCGTGACGCGAGCGCGACACGCCGGGGCAGAGCGTGAACCGGGGGCGCTCGAAGCGCCAGCCAGACGCCTCAACTCTCCTGCAAAATAAGAGGAGTTCAGGATGCTCGCGAGGCGTTCGGCTACGGCGTTTCCGTAACACCGTTCCGCGACGCCCGCCGCTGACGGCAGGCCCGCACCCGGCAATGGTCCGAGCAGTACACCGCCGCCCTCGACCGCTCCACCCCCACCGTCCACGACCTGCCACAAACCGGGCACTCCGCCTGCTCGCCCTGCTGCATCGCGATGACCCTCCGCCGGGTCTGCTGAAGCCTCCGCCAACGACGTGACCTGCACCGACCCGAGCAGAACACCGCCTCCGCCGCCATCGTCTGCAGCAGCGGATCACCGCACTCTCGGCAGTACCGGCGAGCTGCCCCGTTAGCCCCCACAACCCAGATCATCCAGCCGTACACACCTCACGGCCAGGGATCAAAAACACCTACTCAACCCTGCGCACCCCAAGCCGGTTGGCGGCCTGCTCGGGCCCGAGCGGGGCGTCGGCGGCGACAAGGTCCGCCAGGTCCTCGCGCTGGCAGACCTCCGCGACCTGGCCGGGGTGGTGCAGCGTCCCGTCCGGGTTCGCGCTCAGGTTGACCAGCAGACCGCGGTCGACGAACCGCCGGACCACGAAGGCCGTCACGTTCGCCTTCTCGCCGATCACGTTCGGGGCGCCGAGTGCGTCGGCGATCCGGTCGGCCGCCGCGCCGCCGGAGATGGGCGGGGAGGGCATCGCGGCCCGGATGGCGTCGGCGTCCAGCGCCTCCACAGCGGCCCGGGACCACTGCCACGAGGACGCGTCTGGTTCGGGGACAAGGCCGGTGTGCCGCGCCCACCGGAAGGTGGCTGCGGGCACCTTCAGGCGCTTGGCGGCCTGGCTCGCGTCGTACTCGGTTCGTCGCATGAGATCACCTCTCGCTCGTCGCCGGAAGCGGCGAACAGAACATGACGGAACGCACGAAAAGCTGTCAATACCCCTTGGAAATGGGCAAGTTGGACGCACGCCGCTAGAACTGCGCCCGCGTACGCGAGGGAAAATCACCCGCCCGGGCGCCACTGCGAGCGCCGACCGAGCCGCCATCGCCATCGAGGAGGCGACGGACGCCGGGCCGCCTGTGACCGCCCGCCCGGCGGGACAGCTCTCGGCCCCGCATCCAGGTGCCCGGCGCGGAGACGATGCACCACCTGCACGAGACGATCCGCACGCTGACCCACGGTTTCTCCTGGACACCCGCTACGCCGGCCCTGGCGTCGCGCTGGAAGTCACGCTCGGCAAACGGCAGGAGCTCCCGCTGCACGCGGCCCATGCAGTCGGCCTCACCCGGCTCTTCCATAACGCCGTCGGCACCATCGGCGCCCGCAGCACACCAGGGGGAGGGCGCTGCCTTCACTGTGACGGCATTGGGCTTGCCCGCCCGCTGTGGGAAGCGGCGACGACCAGCAAAGCCTGAGCACCACGCAAGACAACGCGCCGTCACCGCCCTCGGGCGGCAGCGCCGCTGCGGGAACTGCGCTCTTGACCGAGGGGGCTGTGCGCGGGACGGTCAGGTGCGCAACTACACGCAACCAACTCGCTTCGGAGGGGATCATGGCTTTACTTTTCTTCGGCACGGACCCGAACTCGGGTGGAGGGAACTGCCCCGCGGTGTGGGTGGACACCGACACCGCCGTGGGGCCGGAACTGGTTTTGCAGGGCAAGTTCGCCGACGCGGTGACCAAGGCCGCCTGCAGCCAGGACAGTCCGCCCGCCGACGACGAAGGGGTCATCCGGATCCCGGTCCGGATGGTGGCGCAGATCAGGAAGGCGTGTGATGCCGCAGAAGCCGCAGCCCCTCAGCTTTGAGGAGCTACTCGACTCCGCCCGGCAGCACGCCCTGCACCTGGAGCTGCGGGACGTCTACGCCGTGGGGGAGGAGCGGGAGGTCTACGACGCGTTCCTACGCGACGGGAGCGTGCCTGCGGACGACTCGGAGTACTGGAGCGGGTGGCTGCCGCTGGTGGAACGGACCGTCGCCCGCGGCGTGAAGGTCCGCCGGGCCCGGGTCGTATCCGAGCCCGTCACCGACTACATCCGCTTCGAGCACGCCATCACCGACGCCAACCTCCGCGCCGGCGAACAGGTCCGCTGGCTGCCCCGCCGCCGTGCCTCCACCCTGGCGCTGCCCGGCAACGACTTCTGGCTCATCGACGACCAGGTCGTTCGCTGGAACCTGTTCTCCGGTGACGGCCAGGCCCTCGAGCCCGACCACACCGAAGACCCGCAGGCCATCAAGCTGTGTGCCGAGGCGTTCCGCTCGGTGTGGGACCTGGCCACTGACCACGCCGACTACCGCATCTGACCGACGCACAGCCAAGGGCCGCCACCTCATGACGACCGCCTCCCCATCGTCCAGCGCACAGGGGGCCCGCGAGGCGCTCGCCGTGCGCTTGCAGCACCTGCGCAAGGACGCCGGCCTCACCGGAAAGGAACTCTCCGCCCGGTGCGGCTGGCACCCCGCGAAGACCACCCGCATCCAAAAGGGCGCGGCCCTGCCCTCGGACGCGGACGTCCGCGCCTGGTGCGCGGCGTGCGGCGCGGACGACCAGGCCGACGACCTGATCGCCACCGCCCGCGCTGTCGACTCGATGTATCTGGAGTGGCGACGGCTGCACCGCAATGGCATGCGCCAGGTCCAAGAGGACTGGTACGCCCTCCACGAGAAGACCCGCCACTGCCGCGTCTACGTCTCCAACGTGCCGCCCGGCTTCCTTCAGACGCCGGCGTTCGCCACCGCCCTCATGAACCAGATCACCGCCTTCCAGGGCACCCCCGACGACGTCGCCGAAGCCGTCGCCGCCCGCGTCGCCCGCTCCCGGTTCCTCTACGAGGGCGGCCACCGCTACGTCGTCCTCATGGAGGAGTCCGTCCTGCGCTACCGCACTGCCGATCCCGAGGCGATGCGCGGGCAACTGCGCCACCTCCTGGCCGTGATGCCGCTCGCGTCCCTCTCGCTGGGGATCATCCCGTTCACCGCGCAGCGCACCGTGTGGCCACTGGAGGCGTTCTACGTCCACGACGACACCATGGCCGTGGTGGAGACGCTCACGGCGGAGATCAAGGTGACGCAGCCGCGCGAGCTCGCCGACTACGCGAAGGCGTTCGCCGGCCTCGCGTCGATGGCCGTGTACGCCGACGCGGCCCGCGCGCTCATCCGGGCCGCGATCGACGCCCTGGAGTGAACCTCCGCAATTCTCCGCAACTTCGTTGAGAGCGCGGACTGTAGATGCGTAGCGTCGACGGCACCGACGGACCACCAGCCGGAGAGGCGGGGCCTCATGCGCGCATACACCGACAGCACCGCCCCGGCCCCGGAGGGCCGCGGCCTCCAGTCGCCCGCCTACGGCGTTCCCTCCCTGGCCCTGCTGGCCCGCGCCGACCGCGGCTTCGCCCGGTTCCTCGGCCAGCACGGCGAGGACCAGGACGACGGAGCCGACGGCGGCGAGGACACCCAACGGTGACCGCCGGCCACCCGCGCGAAGACGCCCCAGCAGCGAGGCCCGCCATGCACACCAGCACCCACACGGTCCTGCACGACCCCGACGGCCTGATCGAGGCGGAGCTCCCGCTCGACCGCGAGCCGTACGAGAGCCTCGTCAAGGCCGTCCTCGCGTGGACCGGCGAAGACACGCTCACCACCCGCGACTACGAGCAGATCGCTCTCCAGCTCACCGGCCACGCCCGCGCGGTCGCCGCCGACGTCCGCCGCCGCGCCGACCAGCTACCCAAGGACAGCGGGCCCAAGGCGCTCGCCGACGTCGTCCTGCGCGAGGCAGAAGGCCGACTGTCCACGACGATCGAGGGCACCGTGCGCTGCGTCCAGAACCGCGCCCGCCTCGTCCGCGCCCTCTACGAACGCCTGGACCGCCTGGACGCCGCGCTCACGCAGGTCGTGTGAACACCCGCCCCGGCCACGGGCCCGGGGCCGCAACGAATGCGACCCTGACCGTGATGGTCGGGGCGACCACCGGCCCGACCATGAGGCCGACCATGCCGGGCGGGCGGCTCTGGACAGGGCGTGTCCGAAGTGACAGGGAATTCGAACAAGCGATCTAATGCCGGTATGGACGTGACCGACTTCCCCGACGACCTGGTGCAGACTGTCCTGTCTCACTGAACCTTGACCAATCTCAGCGAACCTTGACGGGCACCGCCCAGCCGAAGCTACCGCGATCCGCCTCAGAGATCAGGTGTGCAGGTGCTGCCGCACGATGCGTACGAACTCGCTGATCAGTTCGTACATCTCGCTGGCCTTGCCTTCGGATGCGTCGTACGCCTCCTGTGTGATGCCCTCCACTGGCCAGCTCCCGAGAAACGGGATGGCGGATGAGGCTTGTGTGACTCGCGCGGCGGCTTCGCGGATCTCGGCGTCGGCCTCCAGCTCAACAGCAAGGAATGCCGTCAGCATTGGGAGGGACGACTCGTAGAAGACCCTGGCGATTTCGTCCGTGTCACGGTGGTAGCCACGCTGGTCGTACATGAGCAAGGCGTTATACCTGTGCACAGCATGTACGCGGCGGCGAGCGGCATCAGCGAAAGCGATACAGCAGTCTCGCAGGAGGGTGCGCTTCCACTGTTCGCGCTGTGCTTCACCTTGACGCTCTGCCTGTTGGACCATCGCTTCTGCCTGCTGCTTCATGCCGTTTCGGCCGAGCCAGGCGGCGGCGACTGCCGCACTCCCGCCAGCGAGCGCTCCGACGGCTGCGCCGAGGAGTCCCGCTATGCCCTGGTCCAAAGGCCCTCCGTGTCAGCGTGTCGGTACGGACCCCATCCTGGACTGCCACTAGCGGAACCGGTCAAGGTTCGGTGAGATCGATCAAGGTTCAGTGAGACGGGACACAGACGCAAGCCGCCTGGAACGCCACCTACGAAGCGCTCACCGCACCCCGCCCCCGCGACACCGCCGCCCTGCGCCGCCGCCTGCTGCTCCTGTCCGTACGGCTGTGGTGGCACCCCTACTGGGAGACCGTCCCCTCGGTGCCGGCGGCACGCTCCGAGCTGCGCCACCTCACCCGCGCCCACGGAGCCGTCCGGGCCGCGTGACCGGTCGCCCCGGTCGACCAGGAGCATGAGGTTGCGCCAAGGGTTGCGCCTATCTGTTGCGCTGGATGTTGCGCTAGGCGTTGCGCGGCCCGCCAAACCGTCCCCGTGTCCGCGCAGGTCACCACGCCGTTTTGCCGTGGTCGGCCTGCTGACATCCCCGTTGCGGCTGCTCTGCCCATGTCCCTTGGCTGGAGTGAAGAGGAAGGGACGGGCGGGATGGGCGGCGCGGCCGCGGCCGGGGATCAGGGCGCGCTCAGCCGGTTGCGCGTCGGCCGGGGCCGCCGCGCCGCTGTCATCGTCACATCGGATCTCTTCCACCGTGCAACGACGAACCACTCGCCGTGCCGCTGGAAGACGTGGTGTCGAGTGTCGCCCGGCGCGTCGCGTAGTCTGCCGCGCGCGGTTCGCTACTGTCCCCCTGACAGGCCAGGGACGGCCTGGAGGCGAGCGATCCGCCCGGGCGGCGTCGCAGGAGTCTCAAGGGTGCGATGCCCGGTCCCGCAAGACGCGTTTCTCGATGTCCGTGCAGGCATTCCTCCACGGCTGCCGCCCGGGAGCAGCCGGAGCAGGAACCTCATGCCACACACGACCGACAAGCGGATCAGCAAGGAACTCGCGCGCCTTCTGTATCTGGGACGACTCCAGACAAAGGGCGGCCGCCCCACCCTGGACCCCACCGACCGCGGACAACTGGCCTTCCAGGCCCTCCTCTTCGAGTGCCTGATGAGCAACCATCAGCACCCGCACCCCCTGGAACAGCCGCGAAAGAGCGCGATGGCCAGCATCAGCGGCTATCTGAACGCCATCTGCCACCAGCCTGACCGTCTGGAGATCCACACCAACACGGCCTGCTGTGTCGCTGGCCGCATCCTGCCCTTCCTCCACGAAGACCACGGCGTGTGCGGCATCCCCGGCCTCCGGCTGATCGACCTCACCGGCCGGCGGGTGCGCCTGACCCACCTCCCCACAGGGGCGCGCCTTGACCTTGTGGACGCGCAGCGCTGGCACAACATGGATACCGCCCGCATGGTCTTCCGGCAGGAGACCGGCTGGCATCAAAAGGATGGGCGTTCACCGCTGTGGCGGCACAACGGCCTCACCGACGAAGAAGCCGCGCACCATGCGTGCTGGGCCTACACCGCCAGCACCCCGCTGCGCAGCGCCCTCCTCATGCGCTCCATGCCACTGTGGTACCGCTTTGACCTCAGTCCTGCCTGGGCCACTGGCCACGCCACGCGACCGGACCGGCTCGTCTTGGACGCCCGCTCCGACACTGAACACGATCAGGTCGTCGAGCTGCTGACGCGTTCCGCGGCCCGCATCCCAGGAGCCACCTACCGCGAGAAAACGCCCTGCTCCGGGACACTTCAGCTCGGCGCCGGCAGCGCGCAGCTGATCAGCAGCGACTAGGACGCCGTGGTGCGCTTCTTCTTCGCCTTCGGCTTGGCCGATGGCGGTGGTTCTTCTCCGGTGGCGCCGTTGTTCATCCGGGCACTGGCTTCCAGGACCTGGTCGATGATGCGGCGGCGCATCTCGCTCTCGGGATCCTCGCCCAGGTCTTGGGCCAGGCGCTCCGCGGTCAGGTAGTAGCCGGTCAGGACCGGCTGCTCGAAGTAGCGGTTGAGCTGGCTCAGGGTCTGCCCGTACATCTGCAGGTAGGTGCGGTTGAGGAAGGCGGAGAGCGCCGCAGCGACGCCCGCGATGGCGGCGACGAACACCTTGGTCTGGCCGTTGGCGAAGTACAGGCCGGCGGCGAAGCAGCCCACGATCACCAGCAGACCCAACGCCATGGCCCGTTGCGAGGACCGGAAGGACCGGTCGGCTTGATCGGTTGCGATCCGGTGGTATTCGTCGATCTGGGACTGGTTGAGTTCCAGGAGCGTGGCCAGAGGCGTGACGGTCTTGAGGTCCGCGAGCTTCTGCGCGTCGATCTCCTTCTGCCGTTCGGCTGCCTCTTCAGCCGCCTGCACCTGGAGGTCCTCCCGGCGGATCTGTTTGACCAGCAGGTAGATCGCGGTGCCTGCGACCGCCGTCACTGTGACGCCTATCAGGATCCAAAGCCATAGCGGCACCGCGCCCACGCCACCATTGCCGATGGCCAGGATCGCCACAGCCGCAACGGCCAACAAAGGGAAAAGGGACGGTTGGGAGCCTGATCGGCGATAGTGGCCGCCGCGGGCTGTGGGTGCGCTTGGCAAGGAACCCCCTGGACTTCTGCGTACGGCGCCACGGCCGTGCAGTGATCAGTTCAACCGGCTGAGTGTGGCAGCCAGCCATCTCCCCGCCCAGCAACTGACCAGCCAACAAAGGGCGCACGGGCAGTCAACGGGTACACCGGCATCGACCGCCAGGCGCTCAAAGAACGGCTTGTCCGCTTCACCACGACGCCTGCCTTGCTCGGCTGATCGGGTGATGCCCGCTTGGCTTTGTCCACGAGAACGGACCGCACTTCGACAGCGGTTCGGGAGGCACTCGGCCGCCGCACCAGGACGGAATGTTCACGAGTTTCGACAGCATCGTGCCGTACTCGAAGTCCGCGTTCGTCAGTACCTCGTCGGCCGTTCGACTCGTCCGACCGGTCAGGAGGGCGCGCCGGCCAGGACTTCCACCTTGCCGGTGTCGAGCGAGTAGTAGGCGCCGACCACGGCAAGGTCGCCCTTTCCCACGAGCGGGGCCAGGTCCTGATTGGATCGCAGATCGGCCGCGGTCAACTTGACCTGGGCGCGGGCCATGGTCTCGACGGGATCGGCGCCACCCTCCCGGACGGCCTGCTCGTACGCCGGTTGCAGGGCCTTGACGATCGCCTGCAGGTTGCCGGGCAGCGGTTTGCCATCACGTAGGGACGTGTACGCCGCCTTGACGGCGCCGCAACGCTGATGCCCGAGGACCACGATGAGCGGGGTGCCACTCGTCATAGGCCCGTACTCGACAGAGCCAGTGACCACCGGGCCGACCGCCTCCCCGCCGGTGCGCATCACGTAAAGGTCACCCAGGCCGGTATCGAAGAGGAGCTCAGGTGGCACTCGGGAGTCGATACACGAGAGGATTGCCCCAAAAGGCTCCTGCTCCTGGGCCACGAACTGACGCCGGTTCGGATCCCGGTCGGGGTGTCGGAGATCTCCGCTGACCCAGCGCTTGTTGCCTTCCATCAGCCGCGCGAATGCCGTGGCGGGCGTGGTGGGCCGCGCTGTCGGCGAAACGCTGGTCGCCGACGAGGCGGCCCTCGTCGATGAGCACCCCGCGAGCGCGACCGCGGCGCCCGCAAGTCCGCCGACAAGCAGCGATCTACGATCCGGATGTCCGGCTCTGTCCATCGGTCGGTTCCCCTCGATGCCGCTCAGACACGTCCCTGCGTGTCGACCAGGCCAATGGTCCAGCGCGGTGTGGGTGCCGTCGCAGCAGGCACAAGCGGGCGCGGGCTACATTTGCTCCGGACAGCCCACAGAACCAGCTCGGGCGGCGGCGTGAACCTCTGATGCCGAGATCCGCCCTGCCCGACTCGAATGCCGAGGGCCGGGTGCTGTCCGTTCTCGGGCTCTGGCTCAATTTCCGTGATCGCGTGGCTGTGAGTGACACCGGTTGGGTAGGCAGCGACACTTTTCCGTATGCGCGTGCTGCCCGGATGTCGACCGAGAGCTGCTGACGGACGAACGAGTCTCAGTCAGCAAGGTCTCTCGCTTCGTAGCTGGCCAGCCCCAGGGCAAGCAGGGGCGGCACCAGTGCGTTCAGATACCAGGCCATGTCCGTGAGGGCTGGTTCTCCGGAGAGGCTCCGCCGGTCGATCGTCGGGATGAAGGAACAGTGCGATCGGCCAGCATGAAAAAGTAGTTGGCCACCGGTTTCTGCAGTTGAGTGATAGATGCAGACACCGACGTGGTGGTCGACGTTGGCCGGTGAATCAACCAAGGTCAGGACCTCAGCTGCCTGGTCGGTTGAAGTTGACTGCCAGTCGAACAGACCGTCGTTGTTGACCACGTAGGAGATACCAAGCGGTTCCTGCAGCGACCACCCCTCACCGGCCAGAGCTCGCACCACGGCGTCTACGGTGACGGCGCGTGCGAACACGAGATCGATGTCGGCGGTCCTGGACACTCGCGGCTCCTGCGGTGGGGGTGATCGTTGTCGGAAGCGTTTCACGTGTTGGCATCCGTCAAGGAGCGAGGAGTACTCGTTTCCGCAGGAGTGCGAAGCCGGCTCGGCCGAACATCTGGCGTTTGAGCATCTTGATGCGGTTGACGTGCCCTTCCACGACGCCCGAGTTCCAGGGCAGCGTGAGCCCGGCGGTGACCGCAGCCCGGTCGCGATCGATGCCGGCGGCGAGGGTGTGGAGACCGGGCAGGTCGTCCTGGCGGACTGCGTCGAGCCAATCGGGCAGCCGTTGGCCCTGTCGCTCGGTGAGGATCTGGGCGAAGGAGCGGACATGTCCGGCGAGGGCTTCAAGTTCGGGACAGTGGGCCATGACGGCCTTGAGCCGGAGCTGATCGACCTCGGAGAGGGAGTGGGGGTGGCGCAGGATCCAGCCGGCGACGGTGCGGGGCGAGGGCGGGGGTGCGGTGCCCGGATCGACCGAAAGGCGTTTGGTGCGGAAGTAGGCGCGAACTCGCTGGTAGCTGCCTTTGTAGCCGAGTGGCACGATCTCCTCCCATGCCTTCCATGCGTTGGTGCAGCCCTGGTTCCAGCGGTCGTCCAGGTAGGTCCTGTACTCGTCGAGGACGAGGGGCGGCCCTGCCACTGGCCGTGGAAGAGGTCTTCCGGGGTGATGGCGTCGGCGAGGAGCTTGACCGTGCGGTAGGTCATCCCGAGCTGGCGTTGGATCGCGCGGCGGCTGTGGCCGGCCGCCAGCAGGGCGTGGACGGCGGCATGGTTGGACCGGGTTCTGTCGGCGAACCGGTGGCCGGTGGGCCACGGTGAGCCAGTGGGGTCAGCTGGTTCTTCTGGTTGTTTGACCTGTTGGGATGGCTCGGGTGCCATGCCTCGCAGGCAGCCCCGATGGTCGGCGACGCACCGTTCGGCGGCTTCGCTGAGGTTGTGCCACAGGTGCCAGCGGTCCGCGACCTGCGTTGCCTGCGGTGCCCCGATGGTGGCGCCTTCTGCGAAGAACGGAGCCCGGTCCCGGCAGACGACCTCGATCCCTGGCCTCTTGGCCAGCCAGGCGGCCAGGCTCGATGCCTCCCGGTCTGGCAGCAGGTCCACCGGTCGTCGCGTTTCGACGTCGACCAGCACCGTGCCGTAGTGCCGGCCTTTGCGCGTCGCGTACTCATCGACGCCGACCACTCTCGGGGCTGGCAGATCCGGTTCGGGCAGCGCCTCGACGAGCCGCAACACCGTGCTGCGGCTGACAGACACCCCAAGGACTCCAGCCATCCGAGCTCCCGCCCGGCCGGCCAGGGCGAGGCCGACTGCCGCCAGCGTCGAACGCAGACGCTCGGTCCACCGGCCATATCTCCGGGTCAATCCCGGCACCTGCTCAACGAACGTCCGTCGCCCGCACGAAGCGACGGGGCAGGCGAAGCGACGGACCCGAAGGCAAAGCACCACCCGGCGCCCTGCGCTGGGGACATCCGCAGGAAACCGCAGGTAGGAGCTATGAACCCGGATCGACCAATTCCCGCAGCCCGAACACGCTGAACCGGTCGTTGTGCTGCGGGCCTCGACTCGTAACGTCTCGCTGCTCACGTCCACCGACACCACCGACACGTCCGCGATCGACGGGAACAGCAACTCCTCCAGTGGGACGCCCACTTCTTCCACGGTCCCGAACTGTCAGGTACCCGAGGTCACCACTGATCATTTTCGGGCGACTTTCAGGAGCCCAACACGACCATGAACCGTGACTCAGCGTGCGCAGGTCACGGAAATTGAGCCAGAGCCCGTTCTCGTGAACATCAACCTCGGCCCGATCCGGGTGCCTCCCGAGACGATGAACAACCGCTGTCGAGACTCGCGAACAAAGCCAGCCCGCTACTGGCTTCGATGCGAGGCCCCGGCGCGTGGCGTTGACCGGGTGACAGCGAGAAGGAGAGCGGACATGGCAGCGAGCAGGCGGCGGGAACCGGAGCGGTTCTCCTACGACGACATCCGGGACGCGATGGTGGAGATCCTGGAGAAGGAGCACGGCATCACCACCAGCCGCTACCACGACCGGCCGTTCCGGCCGGCCTGCCACCTGATCCACCAGGACCATCCCCTGGAGCGACGTAAGCCGCGGGGCAAGCTGCCTATTGATCTTTTCGTAAGTTCAGTGGCTGTGGTGGGTGGATGGTGAGTCCGGTGTGGGCGAGGAAGGACCATGGCAGTTGTGGGTTGTGGTTGATGCGGTGGATGCCTTGCTCGGTGGCGTCGGCGACATCGGCGAGGTGGTCGCCGGCGAGGTTGGCGAGTTCACGTTTCTTGAGCGAGGACCACAGCAGTTCCACCGGGTTCAGCTCGGGAGCGTAGGCGGGTAATCGTTCCAGGGTGAGCCAGTCCTGTTCGGCGACCCAAGCCCGCATCGCCCGGCTCCAGTGGGCGGACAGGCCGTCCCAGACCAGGACCACTCGCTCGCCGCGGTAGAACACCTTCATCTGCTCCAGGACCTCGATGAGCCCGGCGGTGTCGTAGCTGCCGGGCTTGAGGTGGAAGCACAGGCGGGCCCCTCGATCGGGGTCGGTGGAGTGGTATCCCAGGGCCCCGGCCATCGACGCCCGCTTCCAGTTCAGCCGGTGCCGCAGGAGCGGAGTCCGTCCTCGGGGCGAGTAGGTGCGGCGGATCTGAGGGAGCAGGGAGACGCCTGATTCGTCGAGGAAGACGATCCAGGCACGTGTGTTCACGGCCCCTTTTTGATGCGCGGCCACTCGTGCGCGATCCAGCGGGCGATCTCCGACTCGTCCCGCTCGACCGCCCGCCGCTCGGGCCGTTGCAGGCTCCATCCGAGCCGGCCGGTCAGCAGCCGCCACACCGACGCCCTCGACAACACCACCCCCGTTGCCCGGGTGACGACCACGCCGACTCGCTCCAAAGTCCACAGGTCGGCCTCGAAACCATGAGCCTGGGCACCTTGCTCCAACGCGGCCCGGACCATCTCGACCTGGGTGTCGTCCAGCTTGGGTGGGCGTCCGGTGGCTGCCCGTCTCCGCAGGCCCGAAGCACCGTCTTGCTCCCACACCCGCCGCCAACGCCGCACACTCTCAGCACACACCCCCACCGCCCTCGCGATCTCCGCATTCGAGACGCCGCCCTCGAACAACTCGACTGCCCGAACACGACGCGCCTCCGCCAACTGAGGCCGCGACAAAGGAGGAAGGGAGGAGCCGGCAACCGAAGGGGAAGGTTGATACGCCACCCCGACAGCCTCCCACCCACACGCCCACCACACCCACTGAACTTACGAAAAGATCGGTAAGAGGTCGTCTCGATTGGTGGATCGAAGTCCAGGTGACCCGGCGGACTGCGCCTCTCGGCGTTGGTGCGACGATGCGGAGATGCGCGACCACAATGAACTGATCAACGTCGACGACCCTGCATGGCCGCTCCTTCTTCAGGAGCTGTCCGGCACCGACGTACCAGTTGAGGTGCTGGTCGGCGATCCGGTGGCAGGCCGAGCCTCCCTGCTGCAATTGCAGGTCTCCGCCCGGTCGAATTTGGGCGGCATCGTACTGAACTGCGGCGGTCTGCTCGTGGACGGTGGATGGCTTCGGATCTTTGGAAGCCCGAGCGACGCCGGACTGCCTGGCCTGGCCGAGGTCAACGCGATGCCCTCGACATTCGATCCCTCATGGCGGCCTGGTGCTGGTCTCGTGGTTGCGCACGACGTGCTGGGCGGGGTCTTCGCCCTCAACGGGGGTAACCCCCGTGAGGCCGGTCGGCCCGGCGAGCCAGGCGAGATCCTCTACTTCGCCCCTGATGCGCTCGGCTGGGAGGCCTTGGGCGCCGGCCATTCAGCGTGGCTGTCCTGGATCTTCTCTGGAGGACTCCAGGAGTTCTATGAAGGCCTGCGGTGGGACGGCTGGCGCAGTGAAGTCTCAGTGCTGGACAGCGGGCAGGGACTGTCGTTCTTCCCGCCGTTGTGGTCGGCCGAGGCCCGCCAGGATCTGTCGGCGACCAGCCGTCGCGCGGTGCCCATGGCGGAACTCCTTGCCATGAGCCGCGACTCGTGCCTTCAGTTCGACGGCGCCGACCCGGGCTTCCTCGGAGTCGCATGAACTGGCTCACCCGTCCAGACGCCGATAGCAGATGAGGGTGGCGGCGATGCCGGCGAACGCGAGGAAGTGTTCGGCCTTGCGCTCGTAGCGGCGGTGCAGACGGCGGCATCCAGCGAGCCAGGCCACCGTTCGCTCCACGGTCCAACGGTGGCGGCCCAGGCGCTGAGAGGATTCGACGCCCTTCCGGGCGATGCGCGGGGTGATGTTGCGGGAGCGCAGCCACCGTCGCAGGTGGTCGTAGTCGTACCCCTTGTCGCCATGGAGTTTGGCGGGCCGTCGTCGACGCGGTCCGCGGCGGGAGCGGATGGGCGGGATGCCCGGACGAGGGGTTCGAGGCCCTGGCTGTCGTGGGTATTCGCGCCGGAGATCCCGATCGAGAGGGGCAGACCGGACCGCTCGGTGATCAAATGAATCTTTGAGCCCTTCTTGCCACGATCTACGGGATTCGGACCTGTCAGGGCCCCCCTTTGAGGGCCCGCATGTTCACCGAGTCGACCGCGCAACGCGACCAGTCCAGTTCCCCGCGGGCACCGAGTTCATCCAAGACCACACGGTGGAGCTTGCCCCAAACCCTGGCTCGGCTCCACTCGGTGAACCGACGGTGCGCGGTCGCTCCAGACGGACCGAAGACCGGTGGTAGCTGCCGCCAGGTACAACCCGTCGTGGCCACGAACATGATCGCCGCCAGCACCTCGCGATCACCGTGCCGCCGTCGGCCACCGCCCTGCGGACGCACCGGAGCAGCCGGGACCACCCGCTGAAACAACTCCCACAACCCGTCCGGAACCAGACGCTCCACCCACGTCATCACAACAGCCAGCCTAGCGATCAAGCCAGTTGAGACGACCTCTTATCGGGGAACCAGACGGCACAAAGTGTGGTACGGAAAAGGCTGCCTGACGGGCATTCAGGGGAGAGGCGTGACAATTGCGGACCTATCGGTCACTACGAGCGACGCACCGCGCCCGCCGACCACCCGGACGCCCGCACCATTCGACCCGGCGACTGAGGCCCGACTGAACCGGCTCGACCACGAGGCCACCGCCCACGTGTCGAAGATCAGCCCCAGTTCGCGGCAGCGGCACACCAGGGAGTGCACGGAAACGCCCCAGGTCCGGCGCAGGCTCGCCAGATGTCCCAGGTCCATCCGACGCGGAAGGCAGAGGGTGGTGCGTTGGGCGTGAGCGTGGACGCTGTGGTGGATGCGGCGGGCGAGGAGGGGTATGAGCCGGTCGGTGACCTCATGGAGGGGGACGAATTCGTTGGCGCGGAGTTCGTCGGGCTGGAGTTGGATGGCGGCGAGTTGCTCGGGGGTGAGGTGTCCGCCGTCGTAGATGAAGACCAGACCGCGCTTCCTTCAGGCCTGCTCGACGCTCTTCCGGTACATCCGGTCACCGCTGCCGTACCGGTGGCAGTAACCCTGACACCGAGCGCAGCACCCTAGTTGCTCCAGCGAGTGCCTTGCTGTCAGTTTCCGTAAGTGACGAGAAGGATGAAGCCGACGGTGAAGAGCGCGAACACCAGCAGGCAGCCGAGTAGCTGCCGGGCCTGTGTGTCCGCCCGCCGGGCCTCGTGCCGGGCCAGGCCTTGCGCGACAGCCCGCGCTATTTCCTCCTCGTTCACGTCTGCCTACCCCTTCGATCTGGCTCCAGTTGGAGCCGTTGCGTTCGAATATTTGCGTGTTGTCTTGCCTGTGCCTGCAGGGCCTCACGGGTGCTTTCTCCGGCGCAGGGCTACCGGTGCCGGGCTGGGGCGTCAGCGCTCGCGGCGCAGTGACACCCGGAGGTTGTCGTTGTCGTCGCGGCTCAGGAAGAGTCCCGTGCCTTTCACGCTGGTCGCGTAGGGCACATTGGTGCCAGTGCCCAGGACCTTCGCAGAGTCCGGGCCGGCGGTGAGGTCGATCTGGGCGACGACCGGATCGTTCTTGGCGGCCGAGTCCTCCTGGACCGCGCCGTATGCTGTTCCGTCGTCGCGGATGGATGTGATCGCGATCGACTTGCGGTCTCCGTCTTGCGCCAGGCAGATGCCCTTCTTCCGTTGCAAGTCGAAGGCAAGGGGGCCGGCGGCGAGGTAATGGCCGTCGGGTGAGGTGACCACCGCGTACTCGCGTTTTGCACCGGCGTTGCTCCCGCCGATGTCGTTCCCGAGACCGTATCCGCAGGTCATGGTCGCTTCAAGGTGTCCCGTGCGGACGTCGTGCACGGACCACACCGGATCGGTGTCGGAGCCGTCCTTGCCAGCGGTGGACCAGCCGGCGAGGAGATGACCGTCGCTGACGCCGTAGACCATGCCGTTCCAGGTCTCAAGGACGCCGGCTCGGGCGGTCACGCCGTTCGGGCGCACGGCGTCGCTGAACCAGCGGCCCGGAATGCCGAAGCCTCCGTTGCCCATACCGACCAGCGGGCCGTCGGGGGTGGCTGCCATTACCCGGCTGCCCGAGCAAACGTCGGCCTGCGCGCACTGGGGCAGGAGGCCGTCAGCATTGTCGTAGGCGACGGTCTTGCCCGTACCAAGGTCCACCGCGAACGACGCATCCGGGTACATGCCCTGTGCGCCCCAGCCCACCAGCACCCGGCCGCCCTCCGCACTCACATGCACCTCCCCAGGGTTCGCCCTCACCGGTACGTCGATCTGCCGCAGCGGCTTCACCGATGCACCTGTGGCGTCGGCGGAATACACCGCGAGGCGTACCACCTCGGTGCCCTTGTGCAGAGCGTCCTTACCGCGCAAACCGTGGGCGTACGCGACGATGTACTCGCGTCCGTCCTGCTCTACGGCCATCACATCGGGGATCTCTGCAGCTTCTCCTTCCGCCGCGTCACCGGCTGCACCTTCCAGCGGCGTCGGCGGATTCCACGGGGCCGACGTCCAGTGAACCCGACCGGTGTCGGCGGTCTGCACCTTGATCGTGTAACCGTTGGAGGCAACGTGCATCAGGGCGACCTCGCCCGCGCGGGGCGCCACCGTCACCGGCAGGGTCCTCACCGACCCGGGCACCCAGTTCAGCGTCTCGTCCCACCCCTTGCCCGCATCGTAGGCGGCTGGCACGCCCAACTTGGCGAGCGGCTTGGCCTGGTGGAAGGAATCCAGAGCGCCGTTCTTGCCGCTCCCGTGGGCGTCACCATTTCCACCGTCGCAGCCCGCCACCGAGACGGCCAGCAGCAGAATTGTTCCCGCGACTGCACCCGCACGCATACCGTGTGCTCCCCCTCTGCCCCCGTGACAGTCTCTCCGACCGCCGGTGATCAATCGATCGCCGACGGTACCAGGGGCCAGGCGCAGATCCACTGCCGCGCAGGGGAGTTGGCTGTTTCTCAGCCCCCGGGGCTCCATGCCCGGGACCCTGGCCGTGCGCCCCCGACAGAACTTCCTCCGGACCTGTCCTGTCCCGGGGCCTTGATCGCCACACTGTCCCCCGTCCTCGGCCTGACAGTGCAGCAGGTCGTCCGTGTGACCCGCTCGCGCAACGCGACGACCTCCGGGAACCGCGTCACAGCGGCGGCTGACAAGGAGGACGGCGCCCCGTGACAACGCCCTTTGGATCACCGGCGCCGGCCTCCGGGCCGACACCGGTACGTCCCGGACGCAAGCTCGGCCCGATCGCGGACAGCGTGGGCAGTTCCCACCGGGCCTGGCTGGAGCCGACGCGATGCCGCTACATCGCCAGCGGCCGCACACTCAGCGACCTGAGCGATCACGTTCTGCTGGCCAAGTCCAAGCTCTCCGAGCTGCTGCGCGGCGTAGGCCACTACCCGCGGTGGGAAGTCATCCACCGCCTGTCCACCGCACTGGACATCCCCAACTGGCCCCTGTACCGCCTGTGGCGGCAGGCGGCCCTTGACATCGGCAAGACCCGGGAATGGATCGAGCGATCCAGCGAGGGCGCTTCGGCTACCACCGACAGCGCACCACCCATCGAACACGGTCCGTTCCGGCTCATGATGGAAGACGACTACCGCTACTACGCCGAGGTTTTCCTCCCCACCGAGGTGTGCGACGCCGCAGTCGAAGACACCTTCGCCATCCTCTGGCTGTCCTGGGACGACGCCCTGGCCAGCCCGGATATTCGCCGCTACGCCTGGAAGATCCTGCTGGCCACCGTCATGGCCAAGGCCACCTACCGCGACAACCTCCCCGAGATGGAAGACGCGGTCTTCGACACCGTCGCCCTGCGCGGCCACCCCTCCGCAGCCGGCCGTACAGCACAGCTGACGGAAAGCCTGGAGCTGTTCAAAGCAATCAGCAGACTGCCCGACGCTCAACTCGACGTCATGGTGCTCCGCTACCTTTGCGGCGCCACCGACGAGCAGGCCTCCCATCTCCTCGGTGTGCCGCTGGCCGCCGTACGGTCCGACGAGCGTCACGCTTACCGCTTCCTGAAGAGCGCCGTCACCCTGCCGCCCGAGACCGAAGGACCCGCCACGTGACACCACCTCAAGAAATCCTGTCCAGGGCACTGCTGGTCCGTGACCGCGCCGTACCACGCGACGTCGTCCCGCCCAGCCGCCCCGACCACTGCCCCCACGCCGCTGTCCGGCCAGCGAAAGCCGACCAGGTGGCGAACACGGCCGCGGCGAAGGACCTGCGCGCACTATGCGAAGTCCTCCGGCGGTCGGCGCGTTCGTCACCGACCAGGTACCCGAGCCTCACAGCGCGATGGTTCTGGCCTGCGTCCTGCAGCTGACCGACACCGACGACGGCGCCCGCTTCTGGTGGCAGTACGCCGCCGGCGCCGGTCAGGCCGCCGCCGCATACTGCCTCTACCTCCATCACCTCTCGCTGGGAGAGGACGACGCTGCCCAGTGGTGGCACCGCCAGACCGGTGCCGTCCAACCCCCGCCCTCCACCGACAGCCCCTCCCCCCGAGGCCGTATCGAAGAAGCCCCCACCAGCACACTCCTGCGCATCCTGCGGCACCTGGCCGCGAAGACCTCCCGCCGGCCACGCTCCGCCGCAGTCACCGAACTCATGAAGTTCCTGCCGACCGCTGTCCCTGTCGGTGCAACTCTCTGCGCGGCCGCCGCGAGCTTCAGAAGGCGCGGGGCGGGCCAGGCCGGGTTCCACCGCCAGGCCGACCACGCGGCGGCGTCCGCGAAGGGTCCGGAGCGTTCGGCGAGCATCGCGAGGGCCTGGTCACGGGCGGCGTCCACGGCCTGGTGCTCGGTGTCGGTGACGATGTCGAGCCGCCGCACGTGCGCGTATTCGTCTTCGTCCTTCCACTGCCAGCTGGTCAGGTCGGGGTCGACGACCAGGTCCACGGTGAGGTCGAAAGTGTCGAACCCGTCGCCGGTGCGGACGGTGGGGCGCTCGGAGTTCACGTACCAGTTCCGCAGGCCGGCGTTCGTGTAGAAGGCGTTGACGCTGAACCAGGCCGCCGGTGGCTTCCACAGCAGCAGCTCGGTCTCCTGCCACACCGCGTCCGGGAGCTTCCACGTCCCGGTGGCCATCGCGTCGAACGCTTCCGCGCGCACTGACCGGTCGCCGTCGGCGCGGGCCTTGACGTACAGGGCGGGCCAGCGAGTCTCGGCTCCCGGCGGGCAGGCGGCCACCAGGGCCTCGCTGGTGTCGGCGACGACGCGCAACGCGTGCTCGCTCCACACGCGCCCCGAGCCGTGTACATCGTGCCTGACGACCGTCTGTCCGGTCTCGAAGCTGCGCACCCGTTCCTCCTTCGCCGTGGCCGGGTCTCGGCGCGTGGTCTCCAGCCCAGCGCCGAGCAGGCGGCCTGGGCAAGCCCCCGTTCGGGGGGAGGCTTGTCGAGGGTCGCCTTCGGCTTGCCCGGGTCAGGTCCGCCGGCGGAACAGCCCCGGCGGGGCTTGCCCGCTTCCTGGCCGTCGTCCCGTTGCCTCCACGGGAAGGGGGAGGCGCCACCGGTCACGCTGTCCTCCCGGCTCGCCCACCGCCACTCCCCAGCGCCGCACAGGCCGGGCAGCCGCTTGCCCCGGCTGGGGATCAAGCGGCCAGGACTTCCCGCAACTCGCGTACAGCGCGCTCGTGGTGGAGGTGCGCGGGGATTGCCTCGTACAGGTCCAGCGCGCGACGCCGGACCAGTCCAGTGCGGTAGTCGCCGGGCAACGCCGTCAGGGTGGCGACCGCACGGCGGCACGCCTGCTCGGTGTCGCCGTCGTGATGGGAGCACGCCGCCGCGTCGATGTTCAGCAGAGTGCGCGTCATCGTGCTGGTCGGCGCGGACAGCTCCAGCGCCCGCTGCTGGCTCTCGTTCGCGCGGCGGGTGTCCCCGAGAGTGGTGAAGGCGTGGCTCAAGTGCACGTGGTGCTTCTGCTCGCCGTACGTCAGCCACGTGTCCGACCGCTCGCCGGCAGGGAGGCGTTCCATGAGCGCGTCGGCGGCCGCGAGCGCGGCGCGGGCCTGCTCGCTCTGGTGGTTGAGGGCGTAGGCGCGGGCGGCGACGGCGGCCGCCAACGTCGCGGCGGCCGTCGGCCGATGCCCAGCAGCGTGGCGAGCCCGTTCGGCAAGGTCGGCCGCAGCTTTGGGTGCGCCGTAGTTGAGCGGGACCATGGCTTCTCGTGCCAGCACCCAGGCGTGCAGCTGGTCGTCGTCGGATTCGGCGGCGGTCCGGGCGGCGGTGGCGAACCAGGCGCGGGACTCCTGGCGGCTGCCCAGGTCGTGTAAGACGATCGCGGTCATCCCGGCCATCTGCCCGGCCGTCCGGCACAGCCTGGCCCGGACGGGTGCGGGCTGCGGGACGGTGAGCAGCGGGCGCAGGGTCGTGAAGTCGGTGACCAGGTCGGCCAGGACGCGGGTGGGCTGCTGTCCGTGGTAGCCGTATCCGTAGCTCTCGGCTGCGGCCTCGAGGTCGGCCAGGTCCTGGGGAGTATCGGGGGAGAGGGTCTGGTCGACGTCGGTCCGGGCGGCGGTGAGCGCGGCGAGGGCCGGAGCGGTGAGGCCGACGGCCAGCGCGCCACGCAGCAGGTTACGGCGCTTCATCGGATCTTCTCCATGGTCGGGCTCCGTGCTGAGAACGGCGGTGTCCTCCCAGGGTTGCGCAGCAAGCCCCAGTAGGGCACCGGGAATGCGCAGTCCGCCGGCGACTCGCTCGACAGTCGTAAAGGCGGTGACAGCTGTGGCGCCCGCGCCAGCACCCAGCCGGGACGGCCGCAGTGGCCCCAGCTCCCAGGGCACGCTGGTGCGGCGGGAGCTTGCATCGGCGGTCACCCTCGCGGGTGACGATGAGCATGGTGACCCCTTAACAAGCCATCTCAATTGGTGAGTCGGCGGTAGCAGATGAGAGTGCATGCGATGCTGGTGAAGGCCAGGAAGTGACTCGCCTTGCGCTCGTAGCGACGGTGCAGACGCCGGCACCCCGCGAGCCAGGCCATGGTGCGTTCGATTGTCCAGCGGTGTCGGCCGAGGCGTTGGCTGGAGTCTGTTCCCTTGCGGGCGATCCGTGGCGTGATGTGGCGGCTTCGTAACCAGCGCCGCAGGTGGTTGTAGTCGTACCCCTTGTCGCCGTGGAGCTTTCCTGGCCGGCGCCGTCGTCGGCCGCGCCGCGAGCGGATCGGTGGTATGCCCTGCACGAGTGGGATCAGGGCCTGGCTGTCGTGGACGTTGGCCGGAGATGCCGATGGACAGGGGCAGACCGGTGCGTTCGGTGATCAAGTGAATCTTCGAGCCGTACTTGCCCCGGTCCACAGGATTCGGGCCTGTCAACTCCCCCTTTTGAGGGCCCGCATGTTCACGGAATCGATCGCGCAGCGGGACCAGTCCTGCTCACCGCGAGCACCCAGCTCGTCGAGGATCAGGCGGTGAAGCTTTGCCCACACCCTGGCCTTCGACCATTCGGCGAAGCGCCGATGAGCCGTGGCTCCCGACGGTCCGAACGAGGCCGACGGCAGCTGCTGCCACGTGCAGCCCGACGTCGCGACGAACACAATCGCGGCCAGCACTTCCCGGTCTCCGTGCCGACGTCGGCCGCCGCCTTGCGGACGAGTCGGCGCCTCCGGCACGACCCGCTGGAACAACTCCCACAGCTCATCCGGCACCAGCCGCTCAACGATCTCCACACCCGCAGGCTATCGAACACGCCAAATGAGATGACCTGTAAGAATGGTGGTGGTCCGGGAGGACTGGGTGTAGCTGATGGTGACCTGCCGTTGATGGCTCCGAGTGAGTGGCTGCCCGGTTCTCCGGGACGCTCCGGCCGCTGATTGAGAACTGCGGTCATCGCTGGTTAAGGGCTTGGCGGCGGAGTGTTCCCGGACCCTGAAGGCGTGCTGCTTCCTGGGAACGGAGCGATGACGGTGATGGAACGTCATGAGCAGGTCTGGGTCGGCGTCGACGCCGGCAAGGCCCATCACTGGGCTGTCGGAGTCAACGCCAACGGAGAGAAGGTGTTTCGAGGAAGGTCGTCAACGGTGAAGACGAGATCCTGGACCTGATCGTCGCAGCGTGCGAGATGGCTAACGATGTGCGATGGGCGGTCGACATCTGCGGCCGGGCCTCAACGTTGCTGCTTGCACTGTTAATCGCCAACGGCCAGAGCGTGGTGTACGTGCCTGGACGCACAGTCAACCGAATGTCCGGCGCCTACCGCGGCGAAGGGAAGACTGACGCCAAGGACGCCCTGGTCATCGCCGACACCGCGCGTATGCGCAGGGACTTCACACCCCTGAGCCTCCCGAACGAGACCGTGGCAAATCTCCAGCTGCTCACCGCGCATCGAGCTGACCTGATCGCCGACCGGGTACGACTGATCAACCGCCTGCGGGATGCCCTGGTAGGCATCTGCCCCGCTCTGGAGCGGGCCTTCGACTACTCAGCGGCCAAGGGGCCGGTCGTCATGCTGACCGAGTACCAGACCCCGGCCGCCCTGCAGCAAGCCGGCGTCAAGCGGCTCGCGGACTGGCTGGCACGACGTGCGGTCCGCAGCGCCGCCGAGGTCGCCGCCCGAGCGGTCGAAGCTGCCCGATCCCAGGTGACCGCTCTTCCGGGCGAAAGGTGGGCCGCCAAACTCGTATGCGACCTCGCCCACCAGCTCCTGATGCTCGACGAATGGATCAAAGACACCGACCGGGAGATCCGCGAAGCCTTCCGCCTCGACGAGCGCGCCGAAGTCATCGAATCTCTCCCTGGCATGGGCCCCATCCTCGGGGCCGAGTTCCTCGCCATCGTCGGAGACCTGTCCAGCTACGCAGACGCCGGCCGCCTTGCCGCCCACGCGGGACTGGCCCCGGTGTCACGCGACTCCGGCCGCCGGACCGGCAACCATCATCGGCCCAAGCGCTACCACCGCCGCCTGCGACACGTCCTCTACATGGCCGCCCAAACCGCCATGATGCGCCCCGGACCCTCCCGAGACTACTACCTCAAAAAACGCGCCGAAGGACTGATCCACACCCAGGCACTGCTCGCCCTCGCACGCCGCCGAGTCGACGTCCTATGGGCCATGCTCCGTGACAAGAGGCACTTCACCCCCACCCCACCAGCCACCCAATCGGCTTGACACCATCATTGAGACTCACTCGACCAGGGCATGGGGCAGATCGAGTGCGGCAGAATACGGACGCAACGGGGCCCCTGTGCCAGTGAGTTGAGACTTCGAACACCTCCCCCAACGGCACGAGAGCCTGGCATCGATCCTGTCACCCGATCAGTGGCCATGCTGAAAGAGCTCAGTAACTGACGTCCACCCCCTGCCACCCCACCGCACAGTCACAGGTGACGGTCCGCCAGCCGGCGTCCACCCGCGTCGGTGACGATGAGGTTCCATGCAACACCGTCGCCGTCATCTCCGTCCCACCATGTCGCGAACGTGTCGGCAAGGTGCCGTACGGCGCTGGTCGCGTCCGTGGGGGAATACGTCGTGGACAGCTCGACGTCGTACTCGGTGGTGCCGAGGTGCACGAGAGTGACTCGCTTAACGTGGCGGGCGGTATCAGCCGCGCCATTGTCCGCGGCCCAGTCGAGGAAGCGGCCGCGCAGGGCGGGGGCGTCCTCGCGACGGGTGACGGGGCCGCCTGGGGGGCGGGACGCGCTGTTGCCGACGCCCTGTTTGCAGCCAAGTACCCATGCCCCGCGGTCCTGAGCCACTACTGCCGACGGCCTTGCGGTTAGCGACCGGCGTACACACCCACCGTTTACCTCGCGGACAGCGCTCCCTTTGCCGCCGTGGTCATAGATGCGCTTGCCTGCTGCGTATCCGGCCTTGAAGGCCGCAGCGTAATCGGGAACGGACGAAGACGCGGACTCGCTCGGGGATGAGGAGGACGCGGACGGACGTGGGGAAGAAGATGCTGAACTGGACGGGCCGGAGCATGCGGCCACGATCAGGCACAGTCCTGCTGCCGAGATCGGTACTACGAGTGCCCGTAAGAGCCAGTCGGTCCGGATGCGCGCGGAGTGCGGTGTCGTCGCCATGTTCAGTCAGATGCTGATCTGTGCAATCTGGTTGCCTGCCACTACACAGCGTGATTTCTCGCACACACGAGCCACGTTCAGGTGTTCGACGCTATACGATGCTGGGCTTGCGCAGATCACGCGCGAACCTGGGCTGCTGACCACAGCCCCAAGCGACCATTCCAGGGGGAAAGTTGAGGCTGAGACATAGCCTGCTCACCGTCACTCTGACGGCCATCGCGTTACTGACGTCCGCACCCATGACGTCCACCCTCGCGTGGGCCGCTCCGACACCCACGCCCACGCGGTCATTATCCGAATCCTCGCCTGCTCCTACTCCGACGATTACGGCGTCGGACTCCGCCCTCTCTCCGGCTCCATCGTCGCCCGCCTCCGACGACGTCGGCACGACCGTCACGCCCACACCGACGGCAAGCAGTAGCACCGACGACGCTGCCACGCCTACACCGGCAGCCAGTCCCTCCGCAAGCAGCGACGCCGACGATGACGCCACTGCCCTGGAGCGGTACTGGACCGCCGAGCGCATGGCCGACGCCATACCTATCGAGGAGGACCAGGCACGCACAACAGGGACGCCCAGCAGCCCGCGCAAGCGGACACAGACCTCGCCGTCGCATCACTTCGGCGGCATCAAGGAAGTCGGCACCTTCTACTGGGACGAGCGCCGCAACGGCGAGCTCTATCACCGCTACTGCGCAGGCACTGTAGTGCCATCCCCGGGCCACGACCTCGTGCTGTCCGCAGCGCACTGCTTTGACGACCAGGACCAGCAGAAGAAACTGGTCTTCGTTCCAAAGCACAGCCACGACCACCCTGCGCCCTTCGGGCTGTTCCCGATCAAGGTGGGGCAGATTTACGCTGACCCCCGCTACCTGCACAAGGGTGGTGACCAGGAATACACCGACCTTGACTTCGCCCTGCTGAAGACCGAACCCCGATCAGACGGCAAGAAGCTCCAGGACGTCGTCGGAGCAATTCCCATCGGCTACGGCACCGGTTTCGATCACCCAAAGACCCGGGTGATTGGTTACCCCTGGTTGGACAACGGTGATCCACACTACAAGCCGAAGCAGGACCCGCTTGACTGCACCTCGCCGATGAAGAAGTTCACCACGGGGGAGGCGGACGGCTGGAAGGGCGGAACTTTCTCGCAAATCGACTGCGACGGCTACGTCTCGGGTACGTCCGGCGGCCCATTCATCATCGGCGGCGACGACCCCCAAGTCGTAGGTGTAACCGGCGGCTGGCAGACCGGGGGGCACAAAGCGGACACGTCCTACTCCTCCTACTTCGACAGCGACCTCAAGCGGATCTACGACGCCGCGGTGGCGGGGAAGAAGCCAGCCCCTGTCGTGCTGCCAGCCGCGTCAACGTGGAAACACGCCAAGGACATCGCTTCCGGCTATTTCGCGCTGAACGGGCCAGTCTCAGAAGACCACATGGACATGTTCGTCCTGTGGTCGGACGGGGAACTGACGATCTACCGCGGCGCGGGCAAGGGTCTGAACTACTTTGACAAGGAGATCAGGGTCCAGAAGCCGAACAAGCTGTGGGCCGATCACGCCAAGCAGGTTGTGGCCGGCGACTTCACTGGTGACAACGGTTCTGACCTGCTCGTGCTCTGGTCGGACGGTGAGGTCACGCTGTACCCATCGGTGGACGAGCACGGCTTCCATGGCGAGAAGCGGATCGTCGCACCCAGCGCGACGTGGAAGCATGCAGAGGAGATGACCGCCGGCCGTTATGGCGGAAACAAGTGGCAGGACGACCTTGTCGTGCGCTGGTCCGACGGCGAATTGACGGTGTACCAGAACACTGGGACCAGCCTTGGCAAGGAAATCAAGGTCGTCAACCCGAACAGGCTGTGGACTCACGCGGTCGAGATCGGTTCCGGTGACTACACGCAGGGCGACACCTGGGATCTCGTGGTGCGCTGGTCGGACGGTGAGCTCACGCTGTACGACGACTTCACCGGCACTGGTGACACCTGGGGCGAGCACAAGTGGAAGGCCCCCAACAACCTGTGGGAGCACGCCATGCTCGTCACGGGCGGGGACTTCAGCGATAACCCGTGGCCGGACGACACGCTCGTCCGCTGGTCGGATGGAGAGCTGAGCCTCTATACCGAGGGCAACAAGTCTGGGATCGGCAAGGAAAACACCCTCGTCAAGCCCTAGAGTCCGACGCTGAGCCGCGTGTCGCGCGGCACGCCCGGAGCGGGTGTGCCGCGGGCTATCAGTCCCCGTATGGATTCCTTTCGGTGAGTGCTCTCGGAGTGCGAGCACATCGTGCTTCAGCCGTGGCCGGTAGGGCTAGTAGACCGAGCCTGGGGTGGGTTCGCTCGGGTGCGGTGTGGGGGCAGCGATCTCCTGTCGACGAAATCTTGTGGTGCTGCGGGCGCGTTCGCGTTGCCAGGCGGATACGTGTCCAACCGTGATGGAGCGAAGAGGACGTTTTGCCTACCTCGGGTCTCAACTGTATGCATCGGCTTTCTGCTGATGGGGCGCACGCTCCCAGAGTTGCTGTGTGTACCACCTGCCGGCGTTGTCATTGCTTCCCTTGCACCAGGAGGTGCCATGCACTCTGCTCGGTTGTCTCGGGCTGCTCTGTTCACCGCACTGCTTCTCACCCTCGGCGCCTCCACGAGTCCCGTTGGCCGCCCTGCCGATGCCGCCCGACCTGGTGCGGCTTCGGCAGGGGACGCTCTGTTTCCTACGTTGGGCAACCGCGGGTATGACGTCGCCCATTATGCGTTGACGCTCGACTACATCCCGGAGACCAACAAGCTGGCTGGCACGGCGGTGATTACAGTCCGAGCCTCACAGCCCCTGAGCCGCTTCTCCCTCGACCTCACAGGTCTGATCGTGCGCGATGCGCGTATCGACGGAGCCGACGCCAAGGTAAGCAGCAAGAAGAACAAGATCACCCTTACACCCGCTCACCCCATTGGGGCCAACGCGATATTCCGGACCACCATCCATTACTCCGGCACCCCAAAGATGATCAGTGATGCGGACGAAAGCGTGGAGGGATGGATCGAAACCGACGACGGCGCGACGGCGCTCGGAGAACCCACTGGCTCGATGGCCTGGTTTCCGGGCAACCATCATCCGTCCGACAAAGCTCTGTATGACATAACCGTCACCGTCCCCAAGGGCTATACAGCAATCAGTAACGGTGAGCTGACCGGGACGCGGGATAAAGGACGGCGTACGACGTCACGTTGGCATATGGGTGAGCCAATGGCCAGCTACGTCGCAACCGTGGTTGTAGGCAGCTTCGACATATCCACAACGACTACTGCGCAAGGATTGCCTGTATATATCGCCATCGACCCCGACGAGGTCGAGGACTCTCGCGACATGACCGAGCAGATTCCAGAGATCATCGACTGGGCAAGCAGCCGATTCGGCCAATACCCCTTTGTTAGCGCCGGAGCGATCGTCGACCACCTACCCGACCTCGAGTATGCGTTAGAGACCCAGACCAAGCCGTACTTCGAGAAGGCCCCCGATGAAACGTTGGTCGTCCACGAACTTGCCCATCAATGGTTCGGGAACTCCGTCACCCCGCGCTCCTGGCAGGACATGTGGCTCAACGAAGGGTTCGCCACCTACGCCGAGTGGCTCTGGCGGGAAGACCAAGGCGATACGACCGCCGCTGAGATATTCGAGGCCTTCTACGACGGCACACATCCCGAAAGCGAGGGGATCTGGGACTTCCCACCAGCGCACCCACCAAGCGCCGAACAGGTGTCCGAATCTCCCGTCTACGGACGTGGAGCCATGGCTCTTCACCGTCTTCGCGAAACTGTCGGTGACAATATCTTCTTCACCATATTGAAGGCGTGGACCACACAACACCGACACGGCAACGCCCAAACCGCCCAGTTCGTCAATCTATGCAATAAAAAATCTGGCATGGATTTGACTGAACTGTTCGATACCTGGCTCTACAGCAAGGGAAAGCCCACCCGCATATAGCTGCTTTCGGTAAATAAAAATTTCACGGACCCCTTGGGTTGCCCTAGATTCCTCGGGTCCGTCAGTTCTCCATGCCTTCCCAGAGCGCTCTCGGAATTTTCGAGAAATCCCCTTGCTTGCGAGATTCAAGAATGATTGGATCAACCTGGTAATCGAGCCACCATGACCTATGGATTGCGGGAGTTCCCTTCCGTGTAATCCGAGGATGAAAGCGAGGAAATATGCGTTCTCCCAAAATGGCCGTTGTTGCCAGTTTCACCGGAGTGGCATTAGCGTCGGGCATGCTCGCAGCAACATCGGCGGAGGCGACGTCCATAACCCCAGCGGCGGCAACCAGCTCGGACTGTACATCGTGGAAGAGTCACTCCGGGCAGACCGGAAACGTCAAATGCTCTAGCCCCTCCGCCACCGCAACGCACCGCGCAGTCGTCACCTGCCTGAGCCGAAACGGCGGCGGCGTCAGGTGGACGATCAAGGGCCCCTGGAAATACCGCGGGCGGACCTCGTCTGCAACTTGCTCCGACAACCAGTCGGCCATGGTGTACTCCATCAGCCATGATCTCTCGCACCACGGCTGAGTAGGGTGGGGGACTGGCGCGGTGGCCTGTGCGGGCTCCATTTCCAGCCCCCGCCCTACTGGCGCCAGTCCGCCTCCAGATCATGGGAGTCGGCCTTGGTGAGCTGGGTCAGTCCGGTGCCATCGGCCCGTACGACGTAGAGGTGTTCGGGGTCCGCGTCGTCGGCACCGCCCCTCGTGAATACGAGGCGACTGCCGTCCGGTGACCACGAGGGGTTTTTGTCGTTGCGGCGAGCGGCGGTGATGCGGTGCAGGGCGGTGCCGTCGGGACGGACGAGGTAGAGGTGGGCGTATCCCGAGGAGTCGACGCGGCTGAAGGCGATCCGGCTGCCGTGTGACCAGTCGGGAGTCCAGTCGTGAGAAGCGGGCCCGGTGACCGCGGCCTGGGCCAGGGTCGACAGCCGGATCCGCATCACCCTGCTGTGGCCGCCTGCGTCCACGCGGTTGAACGCCAGGTACTTGCCGTCCGGGGACCATGTCGGATGGAGGTCGTCCGCCGCGGTGTGGGTGAGGCGGGTGGCGGGGGAGCCGTCGATGTCGGCCACGTAGAGTTCACGTTGCGTGCCGACCGGCTTGGCGTAGGCGATCCGCTTGCCGTCGGGGGACCACGCCGGGTCAGAGGCTCCCTTGGTTCCGGGGACGGCCTTCAAGCCGGCGCCCGAGGTCTTCATCGTCCAGATGCCGTCGATGGCACCACCTGACCCGTATCGGAGGAAGGCGATCCGTATGCCGTCCGGGGACCAGCTGGGCATGACGTCGCTGACGGCGGGGGTGTCGGTGAGTTTGACGGGCGTACCGCCACTGGCATTGATCGCGTAGAGGTCTTCGACGGGCGCTGTCGAGGTGTAGCGGGTGAAGACGATCGGGTGATCCCCCGCGGCTCCTGCCGCCCCCGCGGCTCCTGCGGCGCCGAGGGTCAGTGGTACGGCCACGGCGAGCGTCGTGACGGCCACCGCCGCCCGGCGGCGCCGCGTCGTACCGTTCCCGCGGCTGCTGTCCGTCCGTCCAGCCGTCTCCGCGCTGTGGCGGCAGTTGCCGGTGCAGTCTTGTCGGCGCCTCAAGGTGTCCACCCCGATCCCTCCCGGCGGCCTGTTGGAAGCCGCTCTGCGACAAACTCTCACCCGGTGGACGGGGAGGGAAGCGACGGCATCCGGCGGTACGAGACCCGTGACACGTTCCGTACGCCGTTGTCACATGCGAGGTGCTCTGCGACATCGTGCCCGCGGAGCGACGGGGCGCTGCCCTCGCGCGGCGACCGACAGCAGGAAGCAGGATGACGCTGACCATGCAGACTCCAGTCCGCCTCGCGGCAAGCATCGCGCTCACCACCGCCGCCATGCTGACGGCAGCCGCCCCCGCCTCCGCCGACGCCTCGATCATCCGAGGCCAGGTCCGCGGTCTCAGCACAGGCCCCACATCCCGTCACACTCACCTGGGACCACCACGGACTGCACCCGGTCACCCAAACCGAAAAAATCTTCAGGGAAGACGCCCCTCAAGATGAGATAGACGCTCGATTCTTCGCCATCATCACAGACCTGGTTGGCGCCCCTACCGCACTCGTCGATGAACACGGCGACATCGCATGGCAAATGCGGCGCACCCTATGGGGAACGACCGCATGGGCTACCGACAGTGCTGCTTACACCCCCCTGCGCTTCCCGGGACAGTACTTCGACCCCGAAACAGGCTTCCAGTACAACCATTTCCGACACTACGACCCGGAAACGGCTCGCTATCTCACGCTTGACCCGCTAGGTCTGGCCCCCGCCCCCAACCCGTCCTCCTACGTCCACAACCCGTATATGTGGGCTGACCCTTTGGGCCTTACCCCCTGCAAGTCCGCAGCCGACGAAGTCCCCGCGGAAGTCGACGAGCGCGGCCGCGAAGGACTGGCCCGCTACCTCGCCGAACTCGACCTGGACATCCTGTGCACGTCCTACCTGTGGGACGGCGCACCCGGAGCCTGGGACGGCATCGACGCCCACGACCTCGAAGCAGGCGCCGACGGCACCGTCGTCGCCTTCCCCCGTGCTCATCCGGGCAGGCCAGGCCCTGCCCGGAGACACGGGTTCCGCACCCCAGGCCGGGGGAGTGGCATGAGCTGCGCCCTGTGCGAGGGAGCATGCAACGGTGCGGATCTGGCCCCGCTGCTCAGCCCCGAACTCGCCTGGCTGTGGAAGGCGCTGGCAGCCGTGGCCGACCGGCGCGGAGACGAGTCCCTCACCAGCGGTCCCGCCGTGACAGTGACGGTGCCCGCAGAACCAGTACAGCGGGCCGCCGCGGCCGGTCTCATCGACGGACGGCCCCTGGAACCGGGCCAAAGCCGCCGCGTCAGCCTGGAACGACTGACCGCCGCCCTGGCCACCCGCGGCCCCCGCCTTACCCCCGGGGCCGTCGCAGCCCACGCCTGCAACCGACGGCTGGCGGCAAACGCCCGCCGCCGTACCCAACAGGCCGTCGCGGCCGACCGCATCCGCACCCAACTCGAAAGCGCGGCCGCCGATTTGCCTGCCCATGCCCGCGATCTCGTCGGCCCAGAAACCGTCTTCACCCGCCTGCGCACCCTGGGATGGGTCACCCGCCTGCTCAATGCGCCGGATCCCGCCGAACTGCTAAGCCAGGCGCTGCACGTTGCCGCGCGACTGCCTCCGCCGGGGCGGCGTATCGACCGCCGCCTCCTGATATCCGGCAACCCCCACGCACTTGATACGGGCGCACTGCCCGCACTCGTGCTGGCCCTGACCGGATCCTCCGGTATCTCCGTACGTTCGGGCTGGGCACGTCTGGGGGTGGACTGCGACGATCTGCTCGGTGGGCTCATCATCACCGGCGTCACGCCCCGGGGGTGGCGCATCCCGCCCGGTGCGACATTCACCCTGCCGCCCCGCGAGCTGGCCCATATCGACTGGGAGCCCCCCGAGACCACCGGCACGTGGGTCTTCGTTACCGAGAACCCCTCCGTGCTGGCCGCAGCCAGCACCCAGGCCTTGGCCCGGGACAACCTCGTGAAACCACGGGTGATCTGCACCGCCGGCACACCCTCCCAACGAGAATGCGAAGCGATTGGCGCTCTGGCGGACACCGGATGGAACATCGCCGTCCGCGCTGACTTCGACCAGGCCGGCCTGGCACACATGCGTGCCCTCCTGGCTGCAGCACCTTCCGCGGTTGCGTGGCGGATGGGCGCAGCCGACTACCTCGCGGCCGTCCCCGAGGGCACTGACGTCCTGCACCTGCAGGGCTCGGATGCCCCCTGGGACGACCACCTGGTACCCGTGATGCGCAAACACTCCGTGCCGGTCTACGAGGAGGATCTGCTTCCCGCACTGCTGGCCGACATCACGGCCGGTGCACCGGGCTCTTGTGTTCTGTGACGTCCGGTAGCTCCGAGAACTCGTCTCGGAGCGTGCCGCGCACAGCGCGGTGAACGGGCCGTCGCCCCCGGTGGTCCGCTTGGCGGGGATGTGGTGGCGGAAGAAGGCCTCCATCGTGGCGCGGGCTTTGAGTCGCTGGCCCGTCATCTGCACCGCCCGGGTACCCGCGGGCTGTTCGTGTCGGCGACGGGGACGGGCAAGACGCTGGTGTCGGTCCGGGTGGCGGACGAGCTCGGCGCGCGGCTGGTGCTGTTCGTGGTGCCCACGCTCGATCTGGCGGCGCAGACCGCGCTGGCCTGGCGCGGGGACGGTCACAGTGAGCATATGGTGATCGTGTCCTCGATGGACGCCGCCGGCCGGGCCGATCTGGTGGCGGCCCGTGTCATGTCGACCACCAGCCCGCACGCGCTGGGCGGGCTGATGTCGGTAGTGGGGGAGGGGCAGGACCAGATCCCGGCTTTGACGGTGATCTGCACTTACGCCGCGTTGAAGTGCGTCTACATGGCGATCATGTCGCTCGACCCCACCGGCAAGGGCCAGGCCCGCTGGACCATGCGCTGGAAGACCGCACTGAACGCCTTCGACATCACCTTCGACGGCCGACTCTCAGCAGCCCGTCAGTAACCAACTACCCCAGTTACACCGCTCGTTTGACAGACCCCACGCCGGCGTTCCTGTACGTCCGGGCGTCGATCAGGCAATCGTGCATGCCTTCGAGCGGATCATGTCCGGAAGTCCCGAGCGCACCAACGGCGGTTTCACCGTCACCGCCCTATGCATTGAGGCTGGTATTTCTCGTGCCACCTACTACCGCTCGCCTCTGGCCAAGACCCTCACCGGCCTTCTGCAGGCACCGGACACGCCTCGCTCGCGGGACGACACCCTGACCGCCGAGATCACCCGTCTCAAGCGAGCCGATCGTGCCCTGCGCTCCCAGCATGCGGCCGAGCAGCGGGAGATGCGCGCCACCATTGCCGCCTACGCCAATCGCATCCAGGCTCTCAGCCTGCGTAACGCCGAACTCGAAGCGGAAAGTGCCGCCCTACGCGAGCACCTCGGCCAGGCCGGTGGCTCGCTCACGTCGCTCCGGTGACAAACCGTCGTTGCATTGGCTGGCCTCAATCCGAGCTGGTTGGTGGGGCGAAGAGGTAGCGATCCATCATGAGTGCCGCCTCGGCAAGAATCTCCGTGTCCCCCATGGGATCGTCGCGGAAGGCGAGGTCGAGGAGGGTGCTTGCGACCTCGACAGCGAGCCGACCACGTCGGCGTGATTCGTCAGTGTCCGGCATCGCATAGCCGCGGACGAGGGCCCGGTGAACCCGGTCAGCGATCTCCCGATCGGCCTGCTGGGTGTCGGCTCGCAGTGACGCGATGCGCGGTCCGTGGTACCAGATCCGACGGTAGCCGGGCTCTTTGCGGAAGCGGTCCGCGTATGCGGTGATCAGCTTTTCCAACAGGTCCTGCGAGCGTTCAGGGAGCGGCTCAGCTGTGACGCGTTCGGCGATCTGCACATCCAGCTGAAGCCAACTGCGCACCAGCGAGGCGACGATCGCCTCTTTGTCGGCAAAGTACCGGTACAGCACGCCGACCGACACTCCGGCCTCGGCCGCGATCAGCTTGGTGCCCAGATCGTCGTAGGAGGTCGTCTCCAGCAGAGAAGCTGTCACCTCAAGGATGCGGGCGACCTTCTCTCGACTGCGCTGCTGCTGCGGCTCATGCATCTCGGCCATCGAACTCCTTGACACTCCTCCAAAACCTGAACCAGAGTCTAGTTCATGTTTTTATCAAGAGGCCTCAAGCACACGAAGCTCGGGCCGGATTTCCAGCGCGTCTGGGCCTCGGTGACCATCTCCAGCCTCGGCGACGGGATGCGCTTCGTCGCTTTGCCGCTGCTCGCGGCTCAGCTCACCTCCGATCCTCGCCAGGTCGCCTTCGTCTACGTGGCCGAACAACTGCCTCTGCTGCTGTTCGGCCTCCTCTCGGGCGCCATAGCGGACCGCTTCGACCGTCGCCGCATCCTGTGGGCCGTCGACGCTGTCCGAGCCGTGATCGTCGGAGTGCTCGCCGTCGCGATAGCAGCCGACGCGATGACAGTGCCTCTGCTGGCCGGCATCGGTTTCCTTCTCGGGCTTGGACAGACCCTCTACAACGGAGCCTGGTCAGGCATCGTGCCGACGCTGGTTGCCTCCCCGGAACTGACGCGCGCCAACGCCCGTCTGCAGTCCGGTTCCCTCATCACCGACACCCTCCTCGGCACCCCTCTGGGCGCGTTGCTCTTCGGCGTCTGCGCCACGCTTCCCTTCGCCGTCGATGCAGTGTCGTTCGCAGCTGCTGCCTTACTGGCCCTGACGCTGAGCGGCGACTTCCGTCCACGGCCGCAAACCACACCAAACCCTTGGAGGAGGTTGCTCGACGACACGACTCAGGGGGTGCGCTGGCTCTGGCAGCAGCCGATGCTCCGTCGCCTCTGCCTGACGTCTGGGATCACCAACTTCGTAGGCGGGGGTCTCATCGCAATTCTGGTGCTCTACGCCCGGCAGACCCTGGGCCTGACCAATCTCGGATTCGCCCTGTTAGTCGCCTCCTTCGCTATCGGAGGCGTAGCTGGGGCGATGGCGACCCCTCGCCTGAGCGCCCGCTACGGACCCCCTCGCGTTCTGCGGCTGACTGCTGCGATCACTGCAGGCACCGCAGTGGCTGCCGGCGCGGCCCCCTCGGGCCTCATCGCCGGCGCGTGCATCGCGGCGTACGGAGCGGCGAACCTGACATGGAATGTGACCGCAGTGTCCCTCCGCCAGGCACTCGTCCCTGCTCACTTACTGGGGCGCGTCGGCATGGCCTACCAGATGGTCATCGGCGGCGGAATCACGCTCGGCGCTGTTCTCGCGGGTCTTGAAGCCGACGCCTTCGGGCTTCGCGCCCCCTTCTACATCGGGGGCGCTCTGCTACTCGCCGCCAGCTTGATCAGCATGCGTCCCGCCAGCAACGAGATTCCAACACCACGTGGCTCAACGGGATCAAGGGTTCATACAGTCCGACGACGCACTGGAGATACACAAGCGACTGAGCCGGAGC
The DNA here is from genome assembly GCF_056432605.1 of Streptomyces sp. NPDC045022. Classification (NCBI taxonomy): domain Bacteria; kingdom Bacillati; phylum Actinomycetota; class Actinomycetes; order Kitasatosporales; family Streptomycetaceae; genus Streptomyces; species Streptomyces sp. NPDC045022. Next base: position 11,828 of record NZ_JBWKIR010000038.1, on the reverse strand, counting down.
GTGACCGATGAGCCGTATCGGGAGAGGTGTGCACCCTTGGCGGCCCAGTGCAGCGCAACGGGCCATCCATGCGAATACCACCAGGGGTGAATACGCCACCACGGTCCCCACCACCGCACGGGCCCGCTTCACCTGTTCATCGCGCAGCGCCTGCAGAGCCTGGACGACGTCCTTTGGTGCGTTGGCGAGGACCTGGCTGACGAAGTGCGCGATGGTGCGGGCGATCCCCGGCGCGGCAGCGGTGGGGGCGTGCGTGGCCCACTCCCTGATCGCCATCAGGTAGATGACGCCGAGCCGGGGTGTCCGGTTGTTGTCAGCTGCTGGTGGGGTAAGCGGTGAGGCCGGAGTCGCCGAGCCCGATGCCAGTTGATTCGTTGACGAGGAGGGGTGCGGCGCCGGGGCTTGGCAGGTCCTTGCCGGTGCGGGCGTCGAGGGCGATCGCACCGTTGGTGGTTTCGCCGTAGACGCGTCCGTGCCATGCCGTGGTGACCTTGGGGGCGATGCGGTCGGCTTGCTTGTCCGGCAAGTGCCACAGCACCTTGCCGTCGGTGGCGTCCAGGCCGTAGGCGACTCGCGAGCCCCCCATGCCGTAGGAGCAGACGAGCACGCTGAGGCCGTCATACGTGCAGTCGGTGTCCGAGTCGCCGAGGTCGTCCGGGAGAGTGTGCAGGGTGCGGCCGGTTTGAGCGTCGACGAGCCGATGGTAAGGGTCTGCGTTGTCGGGGTCTTCGCCGCGTACGTGGAGGAGGCGCGGGCCCACTGGTCCGACACCCACCCCGGTGCCGACCGGCCCCTGCCAGAGCCGTTTGCCGGTGGCCAGGTCGAACCCGGCGGGCCGCTGCCCATCGGCGTCCAGTAGCGCTCCCGCCACGGTCTGGCTGGTAACCGCGCTTGCCTCGAACTTGTCGACGCTCCAAAGCTGGCGTGGCCTGTTCAGGTCGATGCCGTAGGCGGCGGAGTAGTCGTCGTCGCTGGTGGAGACACGGATCACGGCCACGCCGTGATCCGCGCCGACCGCAGTGACCTGCCAAGCGCCCGCGCTGTCCCACTCGGGCGGACGGAGCGTGACCCGCCACAGAACCCTGCCGGTGTCCGCGTTGGTGGCGGTGACTTCGACGGCAACGTGGCTCGCCTGCGTCCCCGTACCGGTCAGTTTGACGACGAACGGGGTGATGACGATTCGAGCCCCCGTGGAGGTGGCGAGCAGGGGCGCAGACGCCTGACCGGGACTGGCCCACTCACTGTCTGATTCCGGTGTGCTGTGAGGGCTAATCGTGCCTGTGACCTTGCCGGACACGGTGTCCATGACCCGCATACGGCTGGCTGTCGTGATGAAAGCCGTCGTCTTGTACAGGGCGATGGGAAGCGGCGAGTTCAACGTGCCGCCCACGGTCAGACGGCCCTCGATGGCCTCCCCCGGCAACGGGACGGAGTGGCCGGTCGCAAACGTCGCCGGGGGATCGTGAACCGGACGCGATGCCGCCTTCGACTGAGCCGGCGCATGGGCCGTCACCGGCGTCCCGTGGCCGTCGCCACTGCTGCAACCCGCCAGCGCGCTGACGACAACAACCGCCGCGCCCGCTCGGAGCGCCGACCTCTGGATCGCTCGACTCCTGCCCACTGGTCCCCCGTACCTGACGATTCAGCAGTTTCTCGAGTGATCACCCTAAGGGCCGCTGCCTACAGCCCGAGCAACCGGGTGACCGCTTCAAGACACCCTCAGGCAAGGCTTGTTCGGTGCCCGGCAACCGTCCTCGCACTCATCGGGCGGCGCACCTGCGGTGATCTCCGCCAGTTTTGCGCCCGCCCGTACGCCTTCTACCGGCGCGCCATGATGGGTGGGCGGTCGTGGGCGCTGGCGAAGTTCGTGGGGCGCAGTCCAAGCCGTTGGAGCGGTGTCTTGTCGAGTCGTGGGGTTCGAGGCAAGGGTCCGCCCGCGGAGGGGAGTGTCGGGGCTGTGGCGTCGACCTCAGCTGTGTGCGGCCGTGCTGTTCACCAGGACGGAGCGGCACCTGACGCACAAGCCGGTGCCGTCGAAGCCGACGGCCCAGCGTCCGTCGGGACAGCCACTACCGTCCGGGCCTGGGCACTTGCAGTCGCTCTGTAACGCCTGCGCGGGGGTATGAACCTCGGGGCTATGGTCAGGGGAATCGAGAGGTGCAGTAAGAACCACCTGCTGCTCCTGCACGACGGGCCGTTGCCCGCGAGTCTGCTGTTGCGGTGGGCAGCCGAGCGCGGCTCGACGACGTCCCGGGGGCAGTCGAGCACGCGTACGCCGTCGCCGATTCTGAGCAGGCAACGCGGTTGTGGCGCAGGGTTGCTGAGATAGCGTCGGGCGGCACTGTCGCGGTGGTCGGCGCAGGGCTGACCGGCCTTGAAACCGCCTCGGAACTGGCCGAGAGTCACCCCGAGCTACGCGTCCGGCTGTTCACCGGTGCCGACGACGTGGGGTCCGGACTCGCGCGGCGCGCCCGCACCCACCTGCGGCGCGCTCTCGACCGGCTGGGCGTCTCGGTTCATCCGAAGACCCCTGTCGCGGTGGTGCGCCAGGACGGCCTGGACACCCGCGACGGCGCGTCGTTCGCCGCTGACGCCGTCGTGTGGACCACCGGTTTCCAGGCGCCGGAGCTGGCGCGCGAGGCAGGATTCGCGACGGATGAGGGCGGCCGGATGCTCGTCGACGCCACCCTGCGCTCGATCTCGCACCCTGAGGTGTACGCCATCGGCGACGCGGCTGCCGGGGTGTCGGTGGGCGGAGCGCCGAGCCGAATGTCCTGCCAGGCAGCCCTGCCCATGGGCCGGGGTGTGGCCGACGTCGTCGCAGCTCGGCTGACGGGCCGGGAACCCGGACCCGTTCGGATCGGTTACGCCTTCACCAACATCAGCCTTGGCCGGCGTGACGGTGTCGTCCAGTTCACCCACGCCGACGACCGCCCGCGCGGGCTCGTCCTGACAGGACGCGCCGCGGCGGCCTTCAAGGAGGCCGTCGTGCGCAGCACAGTACGGTCCGGGCCGCGTGGTGAGCCAGGCAGTGACGAGTCGGATGCCTGAGCACTCCGCCTACCGCAGGGACGGTGTTGTGACCTCACGAGGTCCGCTGAGGAACGCGTACCAACACCTGGGGACGTTCACCTGTATGCGACTGGGGAGCCAAGACCGTACGCCGACACCTCAGATCCGAAAACTGACACAGACAGCTCTGGAATTCTTGTCCAGAAGAGCGAGCGGTCGTCACAACTTGCCTAATCCGTGGGGACCTTCGCTTGCAACGGCTAAGGCGCCTGCCATGATCGCCGTCATGGACATACACATCGCACCAGCCGGGGTGGCCGACTTCCACCGGGTCCTGACTGATCACCCCCGTTACTGGGGCGAACGCGATCTCCGGTCGCTGCACCTTCTTGCACTGGTGCAGGAGTTCGGTTCCACCTGCTTGGTTGCCCGTGCCGAGGACGGAATCCGTGGGTACATCTTCGGGTTCGTCACCCCAGACGGCACCGGGTACGTGCATCTGATCGCCACGCGGGACGACGCCCGTGGCACCGGTCTCGGGCGTCGTCTGTATACGGCGTTCGCTGAAGCAGCAGAACTTCATGGTGCACGGCAGTTGAAGGCGATCACGTCAATCGAGAACACCGGCTCAATCGCCTTCCACCGCAGCCTCGGCTTCGATGCGAAGATCGTCGACGACTACAACGGCCCTGGCCTGGCTATGGCCGTCTTCCACCGAGATCTGCCGCTCAACGTCTCGTGGCCCTGACCAACCTTCCGTCGCTGGTAATCGCTCCCCAGTCAGGCCGCGAGTCCAGCGGTGGCCGGCCACCGAAGTTCGACCCAGAGGACTACAAGGCCCGGCACGCGGTCAAGTGCGGCACCAATCACCTCAAAAGATATCGAGCCGTGGCCACCAGGTACTACCAACTCGTGGTCCGCTACGAGGCTGCCGTCCTTGTTGTCGCCATCAATGAGTGGTTGTCGCGTACTGGTCCGACGACAACTCGAACACCCGTACTCGCCGACCGCAGGTGGGATTGACGGTCTCACGGACCGGATGCATCCCCAGTTTGGTCATGATCCGTTCGGAGGCGTCGTTGCCCACTTGAGTGATGCTGACGATCCGCTCCAGCCCTCGCTCTTCGAACCCGAACCGCACAGCGGCCGCAGCGGCCTCGGTGGCCAAGCCCTGCCCCCAGTGGGAACGTCCCAGCCGCCAGCCGACCTCAACCGCCGGCAGTACCTCCGGCAAGAAGTCGGGCACCGAAAGGCCGGTGAACCCGGCCAGCTCGCCAGTGGACCGGATCTCCACGGCGAACAGGCCGAAGCCCTGTGACTCCCACTCGCTCTCCCATGCCCGGACCCCGCAGCGAGTCTGCTGTTCGTCACGGACGCTGCCGTCACGGATCCACCGCATGACCTCGGGGTCGGCATTGACGGCAGCCATGGGCGCAACGTCTTCCTCGCGCCAGCGACGCAGGATCAAACGGGGAGTCTCAAGCGTGACCATCCAATCATTGTGGATCACAAATGAGCTCTCCACCATCCTCACCAGGCACTTTCGATACACCCCTAGCGCCGCAGGTCGGCGCTTCACGAGTAATCGTCAATTTCAAGGATCAGTTGAGGTGGCTCACGCGGCACTGGGCTCGGGTCGTTCGACTGCTGGGCTCCCGCTCCGGCGGCACGCCGGTCAGATGGTGACTCCCGCAGTCACGTCGAAACGACTCCCACGCAAACGTGATAGCCACAGAACCGCTGCTCTGCCGGCCCACGTCCCTCACGTCTCTCATCACCATGCATCCGCCTGACCAGCATGAATGGGCTCGACCTCTAGATAAGCCGCGCGCCGGAGGGGTTCGACGCCGCCACGCTCTACGCCTACACGTTGCTCCAGCCGGACACCGCCGCCCGCGTCCGCACGGCCTTCCCGATCCTGGGCAGCCCGGCCGGCCTCGCCGCCGAAGTGACGGTGTGCGCTCAGCTGCTGCAGACCGTGGCCCGCGGCCACAACCTGGTCCTCGAGGACCGACTCCGGGACTGGTTCGAGGAACTCCGCCGGCGCTGAGGGCAAGAGCCGGTCGAAGCTTCAATGGTGCTTGTTGGTGTCGTCCGGGTCGTGGTGCGAGGGCTGCCGGAGAGCGATGACATTCGCTTCCGGCCCTGGGTCGCTTCCCGCGTGACGGGCACCTGAGAGGAAAGTTCGGCCGCTGCTCCCGCCTGGCGGGACGTACCGCTGATCGGCCTTTTCTTGCAGGTCAAAGCCGTGTGGCCTGGCCTCCATGACAGTGGATACAGGGTCATACGGGCCGGTCAGATGTACCGCTACTACCTGCGCCAGACCGTTGTCGGCGACGGACGCCGCCCGGTCCGCACGCCGCTGCGCGAGGCCCAGGAGCAAGCCGGTGTCCCGGTCGGGCGATGGATCGGCCGCGGCCTGGCCGTGCTCGGACTGACGCCGGGCGAGGAGGTCACCGAGGCGCAGCTGCGGAACCTGTTCGGCGAGGGGGGCCGGCACCCGTACGCGGACCGGATCGAGGCCGACCGGCTCGCCAAGGGTGAGTCCCCGCAGAAGGCGTTCAAGGCCGGCGCTCTCGGTCGCCGGGTGACGGTCACGGGCGTCGACTTCGTCTTCCGTCCGCAGCCGACGATCTACCTGTTGTGGGCGCTGGGGGATGAGGAGATCCGGCGGGTGATCGAGGCGGAGCACGAGCGCGCGATCGAACGGGTGCTGGAGTGGATCGAGGATGAAGTGGCGGTGATTCGGTACGTGGAAGGACGGGATCTACCGGGCGCGGCCACCCGGCGGTCTGGTCGCCGCCCGCTTCCGCCACTACGAGGCGCGCTCCGGGAAGCCCTTGCTCCATGACCATCTGCTTCTGTCCGTGAAGGGGCAGCGTCTCGACGGGAAGTGGGGCTCGATCCACACCACGGCCCTGCACGAGAACACCGTGGCCGCCTCCGCGCTCTACAACGAGCTCGTGGCCGCTGAGGTCTGCGAGGCGCTGGGGCTGGCGACCGAGCCGCGCACCGTCACTTCGGGCCGCCGGCCGGTTATGGATATTGCCGGGGTGCCGCACGAGTTGATCCGCTGGACCGCCCGGCGCAGCGACCAGATCGCCGCCTGCCGGGCAGAGCTGGAGCACGAGTACGTCACCGCCGCCGACGACGACGGCGAGCCGAAGTTCCTGCCCGTGGTCTCCGAACGGGCCCGCGCCAAGCTGAACCAGATCGCCGCCCGCAAGACCCGCCCGCCGAAGCAGTCGGCCCGGCCGCTCGCCCAGCTGCGCGCGTGATGGAAGACCAGCGCGATCCTCACCTCGGGGGTGGCTGTCGACGTCATCAGCTCCCTCCTCGAGTACGCCCGTTCCGCAACTGCCGCGATCCGGAGCCGGGTCGCCGCCGTGGTCGACGTCGCCCTGGCGGCCGTCGACGTCACCGCGACGGTGTTCGTGATGAACGACGGCGGCCGCTTCCACCGTCGGCACCTGCTCGCCGAAGCCCGCCGCCACCTCGCCCTCGTCCTGCGCGGCCGCCGTCGCGAGCCGGGCCTGGACGACCGGATCGTGGCTGCCGCCATCTCCACGTACTGCCTGGACATCACCGAGCCGAAGACCGTGCGCGGCCTGGAGGCCGGCTACCGCCTCTACACAGCCCGGTGGGCACTGTCCGACCTCCCCGCCCGGCGCCGCCCAGCCACCCCCGGGCCCGACTCGGACCGGCAACCCCCGGCCGATCCCGGCGAGCCGGCTGCGCCCCGGCCCCCGGGCCAGGACGCGGGGGAGTGGGAGATACCCCGCATCCCGCTGCAGTACGAGCGCGCTGTCCTCGCCGGCGCGGTGGTGCGGGAGAAGCTGCGCACCACCACCGCCACCGCCGTGCGGGGCCGGGCGTACGACGTCGTCGCGCACCAGCAGGCAGCGATGCCCGAGCAGCTGCTCGCGCTCGCGGCCGTCGACTCCGAGCACGATGACCAGGAGCCGGAGGCCGGACGGCAGGAGGCGATCGACCTGACGGCGCTGCGGGCCTTGAGGGAGTCCCGCACGGATGTGGAAGCCCTCGATCTCGCTGCCGAGCGGCTGCGCCACCTCCGGGACGCGTTCACCAAGGCGGCCGACGACTCCCGGGCCCGCGCGCTCCGCTACGCCGAACGGGACGATGCCGACGGAGCGCACCCGGTGCGCCAGGACGACCAACGGGCGCACCATCCGCAGGAGCCGAACAATCGTTCCCGCTATTCAGGCAATCCTGAGCAGCTCCTCCCACGCTCTGTAGTGTTACGAGCATGTCTGAAGGGATCGCCTGGATAGGCGCACACAGCACCATCGACCGGTCCGCGACGCTGCCAGGGATGCTCGGCGGGATTTCCCTGACCGCTGCGCGGGGTGTGGAGGCGGACGAGTTCCTCATCAATCTGGGCGCGGATCTGGACGAACTCGCGGCACGGACTGCGTACCGGGACCTGACCGCTGCGGTGGGTGGTCCACCGCCTGGCGTCAATCCGGTCATGTACGGAGAGTGCGGTGAGTGGCTGTACGTGCTGGAGGACTGGGGGATGGCGACCTGGTCGACGGGCTTTCGAAAGGTGCCGTCGATGCGTCCCGGACCGGGCGACGAAGTCGTGTGCGTGACGATGAACTGGTGGAGTCCGCCGCAGGCGATCATTCATGCGCCGGGGGATGAGCGCGTGCTGCGTGCCGAGTTCGGCGAAGACACCGGAGAGGGCTCGGCGTTGGATGCTGCGTTGAACGCGGCGGGGGCAGTTCTCCCGGCCCTGCGGGTAGACGGAGGCGCCGGTCCGGGCCTTCCTGAGGCGGTGTTCACCGCCGTGGGCGCCTACTGCGGCATGTCCATCTCCCAGGAACTCGTCCAGGCCGGCGAACTGTGCGGCCTGTTCATCCCAATGGTTTGACGGCTGTATGACGGTGGCCCGCGCCCGTACCCACAGGCGCGGGCCAATCGCATGTGCTGGAGGTGTTACTTGGCGGTCAGCTTGCAGATGACCGGGGTGCCGCTGGCGTTGAGGCAGGTGTTGCCCGGCGTGATGCGGGTGTCGAGCCAGTAGGCGTCCTTGTCCATGAGGCGCATCTCGCTCATGAACTTGGCGAAGTGGGCGCCCATGGACTCCTGGTTGTGCATGCCGGAGATCGCGGACCGGCCGCAGACCTCCTTGAAGGTGGGATCGGTGCCGTTGATGCTGAACAGGTGCACGGCGCTCCCGTACTTCTTGGCGTAGGTGCCGATACAGGCGTCGCCGGTGGGGGTGGTGCTGCCGTCCTTGACGGCGGGGTTGAGGCCCCCCTCGGCCGTGGACATGCCGCCGCTGTTGTAGGTCGAGGCGAAGGCGAACTCGTCGCAGTTGAGTTCGTCGGCGGCGTCGACCAGGGCGCTGGCGTCACCGTTCTCCTTGGCCCAGCCGGTGGGGCACATACGGCCACGGCTGCGCGTGTTCTGCGCCTTGTCGCCCATGTAGTAGATGGGCTTGAGGGCGGAGAGGGAGCCGGGGTGCTTGGGCGTGTACGTCTGGATCAGCCAGGCGTGAGCTGCGGCCTGGGGGAACGCCTTGGCGTTGAAGGCGTAGGTGGGGGCGGAATTGACGAAGACGCATCCGGTGCCCGGTCCAGCGGTGGTGGTGTCACAGCGGATCTGGTCCAGGTCGGCGGTGGCTGCGTCGTAGCCCTTGGACCACTGGTAGCCGGTCATGAATGGGCGGATCTTGCCGTCGGACGGCAGGATGTTCGCGTCGATCTTCACGTCGGGTTTGTAGAGGTACTGCTGGCCGGCAGTGGAGGCGTCCCACGTGAACGGCGTGGACACGGACGTAGAGTGCATATCACCCGGTGTCCACCACGTCTTCTCGGTCCACGCGCCCGGGTCCGGCTCGACGGCCTTGCACGAGCCCTGACACAGGTGCTCGTTGAGCATCAGGTCGATCTCGGCGAAGTCCAGTGGGATTTGCTGAGCGGGTTCGATGGTGAGGTGCTCGGTGAAGCTGTTCTGTCCGTCGAGTTCGATCAGGCGAAGGAACGTGAAGTACGCGGTGGCGTCGGGAACGCCGTCGGTACGGATGATGACCGGCACGGCGCGGACGTCACACTCGGTCTTCCGGGTGGCGAGAATGCTCGGGAAGTCCGTGTTGCACCACGGAACGTTCTCCTGCGCGGCCGTCGCCTTCATGGACTTGGCAATCTTCTTCGGCGCCTCATCCTTGGACAGCGGCTTGCCGAAGCACACCTGACGGCCGTCGTCACGCACGGCGCTGCACTGCTCGCTCGCCTTGGGCGTCCTCGCGGCGAGGCTCGCGGAGGCGCCGAGCGGCTTGGTCTGCACCCCGGTGGGCTGCATGTCCGCCACGTCCGGGTCCGGGGCGGTGTAGTCGGGGGTGGGCAACGTCAGGTCGACAGGCATCTCCACGCGGAACGGTGCCCACGGGGACCAGGTGGTCTCGTACAGGCTGCCGTCGAAGGCGGAGGTGTGGAACACGTAGTTGGTGTTCAGGCTGAGCTTGCCCGCGGGGACATCGACGGTGACCAGGGACCCGGAAGCAACGTACGGGGAGACGATAACGCCGTACTCAGAGTCGTTGAGTTTGACCTTCGTCTTCGGCTTGCCTGCCGCGTCTGCCGTCCACACCTCGAACGTCAGCGTCGACTTATCGCCGTCGGCGTCGGTCACTGTGTTCTTGAGCTGAACCTTCTGCGAGATGACTCGCTGGAAACCGGCTGCGTCCTTGCGCTTGGACGGCGCTGCCGTCGGATTCTTGCCCGAGACTGGCCGCGACCCGGCAGCGGCGACCGACTTCACCTCGGGGCCGCTGGCAGGGCGGGTGGAGGGGGCCGCGTTCGGGTCAGGCTGGGATGAGCGGCCTAAGTCGGCCGCGCTCGCCGCGCCATTGCTGATGAGCATCAGCATCGCCACGCCTGCGGCTATGCGCGAGGCCATGCGTTTCCTTCTTGACTTACCTTGCAAGGCGTGTCCCTTCTGGCCCTGCCTTCGTGCTGCTGGCGGGGCTTGACGATGAATATGTCGCGCCTTGACCGTCCTATGACCTGTCGTGATCTTCCGACAAGACTTCACGATCGGGAGGTTCGTGTTTAACGGGAGCTAACAGACGTGAGCTGGGACACGGTTGAGACCGAGGGGTAACGATCCCATCACGCTCCGCTGGTGTGGCGTCATATAGGTGGCTGTGTGCCGTGGAGTTCTTGACCTCCTCACCACCGAGGCCCTCGACAGCCTGAACCTCATGCCCGTCCACGCAGCCCACGTCCTGCGCACCACCCTCACCGACGGCGACCTCGACCAGCTCCACCCGCACCGGCCCCCTCCAGGGAGCAGCATGGAGCGGCGGACGAACTCCCGTACTGGAAAGGACCGTTGGCCGCGCTGGCAACTCGCCCAGGCGTCACTGATCACCCATGCTGGGGCGGGGGGTCGGGAGGCGCCCGCGCAGGACACCCGCCGATGCCCTCCCGCCGTCAGTGGGTCGGCGCTCGCCTCGGCGACCAGGTCCAACTGCCTGCTCCACAGCCGCAGCGCCGCCTGCACCGTGCGGGACGCCTTCGCCAGGCGCGGCCGGGCGGCCAGCAAGTCCCGGTCGGTTGCCCGCTTCGCCACGCTGATCAGCTTCACCTGCATCAGCAGCGCGAACACGTCCAGCGCGTCGTCGATCGCGGCAGCTTCCAAGTGCCGCACCACCGAGGTCAGCAGCGCGGTGCGGCGCAGTTCCGGGGTGCGCTCCAGGATCGGCGCCTTCGACCCCAGCCCGACCCAGGCCAGCGTGGCCAGCCGGTTCGGCGGCAACAGGTCCACCTTCACCCGGCCCAGCCGCAGCGCGGAGATCTCCTCCACCCGCTCCATGGCCTTGGCCGTGCCGGTGCCGGTCGTCCTGGTCGGCGGCCGGGGCCGGGGGGGCTCCAACTCCGAGATCCGCTGCCCTTCGGGCACCTGCAGCAGCGCCACCAGATCCGCCGACAGCGAGCCGTCCGCCCGCCGGGTGGGCCGGGCCACCGTGGTGTACAGCCGCTTCTCCGCGACGGAGCGCACCATGGCGCCGTGCTTCGCGGGGTGGGTTCACCAGCAAACTCCACCTGACCGTGCGCTCCCTTCCCGCACCGCGCCACGTCGGACACCACGACTGCGTCGCACCGGGCTGCGCTGGTCCCTCCTCCTGCAGCCCGTGCCCAGGCCGCTCACCCCGGGTCGTGTTCCCCAGCCTGCCGAGAAGGCACCGGGGACAAGTCCTCCCGTCTAGTACAGGTCCGGCCCGGTCCTCCCCGGTCTCCGGCATGGGTTCAGCGGGCCAGGTGCAGTCGGGTGTGGAAGTAGCCCGCCGACTCCTTCCCCGCCGGGTCCTCGCCGAGGGTGGTCACGGTGGCCACCGCGCGCTGCTGAGAGCGTCAGCAACCTGCCTGCGGTCCCGCACACACTGATCCTCCATACCCGAGGGAGGGGCCAGTGGGCGTTAGGAAGATCCTCACGATCAAGCTGGAGATCGAGGTCGACGAGAAAGTGACCCGTTCCAGCGGCTCACGGACTGCGAAGGGCTCGGCCCGCGGCTCATGCCGTACTACAGCCCGATCCTGTACGTTTCCGGTGCCGCGGCCGTGGGCGCCCTCCTCCTGGAGAACAGGAACGCCCTGCGCAGTCTGCCGCTGCTCACCGTTCCGCTCGTTCCCCTCCTTGTCGCCGCTCAACGCGCCGAACACCGTCGGCTGAAGGCGCTCGCGGCAGTACGCTCCGGCTGGTGGAACCGCCGCCTGGCGGACACCGCAGGGCTCACGTGACACTGTCGACGATGACCACGGCGGCCCGGTCCGAGGGAGGATCTCCAT
>NZ_JBWKIR010000037.1:0-60444 GCF_056432605.1 Streptomyces sp. NPDC045022 | reverse complement strand
ATCCGCGGCCACTCGTGCGCGATCCAACGGGCGATCTCTGACTCGTCTCTCTCGACCGCCCGCCGCTCGGGTCGCTGCAGACTCCATCCGAGCCGGCCGGTCAGCAACCGCCACACGGACGCCCTCGAAAGCACCACTCCCGTCACACGTTCCACGACGGTGCCGACTCGCTTCAGGGTCCACAGGTCGGCCTCGAAACCATGGGCTCGGGCTCCTCTCTCCAACGTGGCCCGGACGGTCTCGACCTGGGCGTCGTCCAGCTTCGGCGGACGACCGGTAGCCGCACGCCGTCGCAGGGCCGAAGCGCCACCTTCCTCCCACGCCCGCCGCCATCGCCGCACGCTCTCGGCACACACCCCCACCGCCCGCGCGATCTCCGCATTCGAGACACCGTCCTCGAACAACTCGACCGCCCGAACACGACGCGCCTCCGCCAACTGAGGCCGCGACAACGGAGGAAGAGAGGCGCCAGCCGCAGAGGGCGAAGGTCGATAAGCCACCCCGATAGCCTCCCACCCACACCGCCACCACGCCCACTGAACTTACGAAAAGATCAGTAGAAGGGTTCGCAGGCGGCCAACTCGTCGCCAGTCGGACCGAGCAGCTCCCGTAGCCAGGGCACGGTGCCGGCTCCAGCGGGTGCCGGCACCGTGCCTGACGTCGGGGCGAGTGCCGGAGGTCAGTCCGGTGTCGCCGCCGGAGGTGCCGTCCAGGGTGCGGAAGCAGGATGGGTGGCCGCGGGTGGAATGACTGCGGCGCTGCTCGGGGCCTTCATCGTCTTCGGTCCGGTGACAGCACGACCGAACCTCACACCTCGTGCGGGCGGCTCCCCGTACTCGCCGGGATGGAGGAAGAAGCCTCGTTCCGCAGACGGCTTCTCCTCCTCGGTGACCAGCGGGTGACCTCGCGCCCACGCATCCGCCCGGACACCGGTCACCTGCCAGCTCACCCGCTGCCCCGGGCGGCCGCCCGCCACAGCGAAGCTGTGGTCACCGACCTCCCGGCTGATGTGCAACTCCGGCGCCGGCGCACCCAGCGGGGTGAGCTGATAACGGAAGTCCTCGTTCAACGCCTCGAACCAGTCCGGCAGTCCGACCGTCGCCCGACCCTCCGCATCAAGCGTCACCGTGCCGTCGTAGACGTTCTTCCGCTCCGACGACTCGACGGAACAGTGCGAGAGAACGCGGTTCTCCGGGTCGAGGGGGTGGTCGATGCGGAAACTGCAGGCCGACTTGTTGATGGTGCCGGAGACGGCCACGTCGCCGGTGAACTCGGCCGCCCTGGAGACCCCGCTGGCAACCAGGCCAACGTCCCCCACCGCGACCACGCCGATGCTGTCAAAAGGAACCTGGAGGCCCAGCTCGGTTGCCTGATCTCCGCACTCGCCCCACACCCCGACGCGTGTGCCGCTGCGCCCGACGACCCCCACCCCCTCCTGGCAGTCGCCCGTCACCCCGTGGCCGTTGGTGGAGATCCCCACCACCCCGTCGCCCTCGATGACCTCTCCGAGGACGCCGATGCCGATGGAGACCGACCCCTCGGCATCGGGAGATTCATCGCTGTGCCCCACCACTCCGGCCGCGCCAGGGCCGCCGTTCCCCTGCACGCCGATGCCCTGCCTGCTCGTGCCCAGCAGCCCGGGGCCCATACTGCTCCGGCCGTCCACCCCGGGCCCGGCGAGGCCCGTGCCCGCCACGCCAGGCGACGACTCCCCACCCTGGCCCTGCATGCCGGGGGCCTCCGTGCTCGTGCCCGACACCCCCGGCCCCTGGGTACTCTGACCGGACACACCGGGACCGACCGTGCCCGTACCAGACACACCGGGACCAGCCGTGCCCGTACCGGACACCCCGGCAGACGACTCCCCGCCCTGCCCCTGGACACCGGGCCCCTGCACGCTCCTCCCGGACACACCCGGCCCCCTGTCGGCCCTACCCGACACGCCCGCGCCGTCGCCCCCGCACTGGCCGAAGACGCCGGTGCCCCGGCCGAGGCCTCGTACTCCGACACCGCCCTCCACACTGCTCAGGCCGAGTACGCCCGCCCCTCCCTCGGCCCGGCCCAGCGGGCCCGTCTCGACGGGCTGCGCGCTGCTGCCTACGACTCCCGGCCCGACGCCACTGTCACCCCACACCCCGAACTTGAGCGGCGGATCCTCCTGCCCCGGATCGAAACCACTGGGCACATCCTGCGATTCAGGCGGCTTGATCGGCATGTCAACTCTCCTCTCCACCCTCGGATTACTCCAACCGGCTGGACGTCGCCCCCGGCGCCGTCGCCGCCACTGATGGCAACTCCGGGCGGCGGAGGGCCATCAGCGCCCGTTCCGGCGGCGCGCCGTGCGCCTCCGGAGCGAGGAAGTAGCCGCACTCCTCGGGCACCTTGTCCTCCTCCTGGACGAGCGGATGGGCCCGCGCCCAGGCGTCCGTGCGGACACCGGTGACCTGCCAGCACACCTCCGCCTCCGGCACGCCGCCACGGATGGTGAAGCCATCGCCGCCGGGATCGCGCACGACGTGCAGGTCCGGGGCCGGGCCGTCCAGCGGCGTCAGCTGGTAGCAGAGCTTGTTGTTCAGCGCGGCGAACCAGTCCGGCAGGGTGACGGTCGCCTCCCCCCGGCCGTCCAGGGTCACCGTGCCGTCGTAGACGTTCTTGCGCTCGGGCGACTCCACGAAGGAGTGCGAGAGGAACCGGTTCTCCGGGTCCAGCGGGTGATCGATCCGGAATCCGCCGGCGATCTTGTGCAGGGTGCCGGTCACGTCGACATCGCCCTCGAAGATGGCGGCGTGGTCCGATCCGTTGGCGATCAAGCCGGTGGGGCCGGTGGCGAAGACGCCCACCCCAGTCGAACCGGATCCGAGTACCCCGGTGCCGGTGCCTGATCCGGAGACGCCGGTGCCCTGGGTAGCGGTCCCCTCCAGCCCGGTCCCGCTGGTCACAAAGCCCTGTACTCCGGTCCCGTTCTCCATCTCGCCCAGCACTCCAGTGCCGCGGCCGCCCTTTCCTGATACCCCGGGGCCTTCCCGGCTGACCCCCGACACACCCGGCCCGGTGTCCGACGATCCGGACACCCCGCTCCCGCCGGTCGAGGAGCCCACCACCCCGTCCCCGGCGTCCGCCGTGCCCTGCACGCCGGCGCTGCCGTCACTGCCCGTGCCGAGCACACCGGGGTTGCCCTCGCCGCCGGTGCCGGACACTCCGACGTTCTGGCTGCTCTGCCCCACCACCCCCGGCCCGCCGTCGGCGTTGCCGAGCACCGCCGGGCCGGCTCCGAGTCCCTGCCCCAGTACACCGGCGCCCGTCCGCAAGCCGGTACCGGCCACGCCCGCGCCCACTTGGCTCTGGCCGAACACCCCAGGTGCGTTGACTCCCGTCCCGGACACGCCCGCGCCGTTGGGGCCACCCGTCCCGGAGACACCGACGCCCTGGGCACTCGTACCGGAGACACCCGCATCCGATCCCCTGCTCACCCCCGTCACGCCGACGCCCTGGGCGCTGGTACCGGCGACGCCGTCGGCGCCACTGGCGCTCGTGCCCCTCACCCCTACGCTCTCGGAGCTCGCCCCCTCGACACCGGCGCCGCCGACGCTGGTGCCCGACACTCCGGCGCCCTCGGAGCTCCGGCCGGACACCCCTGGCCCCTTGCCCGCCTCCCCCGCGACACCCACGCCCTCGCCGCCACCCTTCCCGGAGACGCCGGTTCCCTGACGGCAGTGGCCGTGCACCCCGATGCCCTGCGCCGCGATGTTCACGCCCAGCACGCCCACCCCGCTCTGGATCTCACCGTCGCCGGCCGGCACGCCGCTGCATCCCACCACCCCTGGACCGACGTTGCTGTCCCCGAACACTCCGAACCTGATCGGCGGACTCTCCTGCCCAGGATCGAATCCGCTGGGCCCATCCTGCGACTCCGGTGGCTTGACCGGCACCGTCCTCACCTCCAACTCGTCATGCGGATAACTGCGTTCACGGCTCCTGGCTCGGGGCCGCGGCGATTCCTTGTTCGGGTGGCTTTCCGTGCTCCCCGGGGTGCAGGAAGTAGCCGCGCTCGGTGGGGACCTTCTCCTTCTCGGTGGCCAGCGGATGGCCCCGCGCCCAGACATCCGTCCGGACGCCGGTCACCTGCCAGCTGACCCGCTGCCCCGGGCCACCGCCCGCCACCGCGAAGGAGTGGTCAGTGGCCTCCCGGCTGATGTGCAGCTCCGGCGCCGGCGCACCCAGCGCGGTGAGTTGGTAACGGAAGTCCTCGTTCAACGCCTCGAACCAATCGCGCAGTTCGACCGTCGCCCGGCCCTCCGCGTCAAGCGTGACCGTGCCGTCGTAGACGTTCTTGCGCTCGGGCGACTCGACGAACGAATGGGCCAGGAAGCGGTTCTCCGGATCGAGCGGGTGGTCGATACGGAAGCCGCCGCCGCCCTTGGTCAGCGTGCCCGTCACCTGGACGTCGCCGTTGAACTGGCCTGCCACGGGGCGCACGCTGGCCACGATTCCCACGGTTCCGCTGGCGATGACCCCCTCCGCCCCAAGGCTCGAACCCACCACGCCGGCCCTGAATATGCCGAAATCGTCGACGGCCGGCGCCGGGGTGTTGTCCTCGGGGGCTTCGCCCGGCAGAGGGCCGCCTTGGATACCGTCGACACGCCACGGCGGCCGGACGGGCAGCCGCCCGCTGCGCGCGGTGACAGCGGACGGCGGCCGGACGGGCAGCCGCCCGCTGCGCGCGGTGACAGCGCTTCCGGTGGCGCTGAACGCCTGCACCGCGACTGTCCACGCTGCTGAGGCCGAGTACGCCCGCCCCTCCCTCGGCCGGGCCCAGCGGGCCCGTCTCGACGGGCTGCGCGCTGCTGCCGACGACTCCCGGCCCGACGCCGCTATCACCCCACACCCCGAACTTGAGCGGCGGATCCTCCTGCCCCGGATCGAAACCACTGGGCACATCCTGCGATTCAGGCGGCTTGATGGACATCGCTTCTTTCCCTTCTCGCTGATCCCGCACTCAGTACTCAGTCCTGTTGTTCGCCCTCCGTCCTCCGCACCGGCAGCTCCCGGGCACGAGCTACGGCGATTGCTCGCTCGGGTGGCTTCCCGTGGGCCTCCGGGCACAGATGAGTCTCCGGCTCACATGCAGTCCTGGCGCCGCCGCGCCCAGCGGTGTCAGCTGGTACCGGAAGGAATCGTGGTCAGTACAGAAGGCACTGACCGCCGCACTGGTGACGCTGCTCGCCCACACCGCGTTCCCCTGTTCACTGACAGCCAGCACATCCGGGGCGAAGGTGCTGGGGCTTCCTCCCTGTGTCTGCGGCGATCCGAGTGACATCTCGGTGCCCCTTCTCGGTGGTTGACGGGCGATCACTGGTAGGAGATCTGGAAACAGGACAGCTTGACCGAGTCCGCACCAGCCGTGGTCGGTGCCCCGCTGAGGTCCGCCGTGATGAAGTACCGGTGTGTCTTGTTGGTTACTTTCGCCGGAGTCAGCAGATCGGCCGACGTGTTCAGCACGGTGACCCTGCAGAGGTCCTCCGCCCCGGCGCCCGAGAAGTCCTTGCGGCGCAGGGTCACCGTGATGGTGCTCCCGTCGTTCGGTTTGGTGCCGAACACCTGGAACGACTTGAGGTCGACCCCCTCCGGCAGGACGACGTTCATGATGCCGTGGGCCTCCGCGGACCCCGGTGCCTTCTGCGCCACGTCGGTGGCCACCAACCAGGGCAGCGGGGGCTGCGTACCGGCATCGGGCATCCGGGTCGGGGTGAGGATCGGAACCACCGAGAGAAAGGAATCCGGCCGGGCCAGGGCCTCGATCAGCGGGTTGAGGTGCTCGTCGGCCAGGGTGGCGAACTCGGCCTCCAGCTTGTGGAAGCGGATATTGAATCCGTTCTCGCCGCCCGCCTGGACCCTGTCCTCGTTGTCGATCCAGTCGGTATGGGTAAACTTGGGTGAATAGGAATGGATCATGGTCATCGTCCTTGGTCGTGGCCGGCGGCGGCACCGCCGTCGGCGCCCGGGTCGTCATTCCGTCCAGGGCGGGTGAAACGGGCAGGCCGGCGCTGGTCTCCGGCCCGGTAGGCCGGGAAGGTGTACGCGGGCGGCAAGCCCGGCTCCACGTCGTCGAGTTCGCGCACATGACCGCGGAGTCGTCCGGTCCGGAACTCCACACCGATGGGCTGGAACCAGTTGAGGATGTTGAGCACCAGGTCGTACTGGTCCTTACTGACCACGACGTCGCGCCGGGTGTCGAGGTCGGCCCGCAGCCGCACCTCGCACTGATAGGGCAGTAGCGGGCTGCCCCGGAGGTAGTCAGCGCGCAGCCGGACCACGCCGGGGGCGAGGCCGGTGACCTGGGTGACCGGGCTGCCGGGCGAGCACGGTTCGGCCCGGCCGGGGCCCGCCGGGGCCGCGGACCAGGTGAGTTGCGCGTCGGGTTCCGAGGCCAGGATCTGACGGAACGCCAGCTGCGGTGGCCCTGGCGGAACCCCCGCGAGTGGGGTCTGATCGGCGAGCAGCAGCGTGCCGGCTGACTCCACTGCGGCCAGCAGACAGGGCCGGTACGCGGCGCCGGCCGGGGAGGCGGCCAGCACCCGGCAGTCGCCGCCCGGGCTGAAGGCGGTCGGCAGCAGCGCGCCGACGGCCGGTTCGCCGTCGTGGACGCGCCCGGCGGCCAGGTCGAGGACGTGGACGCGCCCGGCGGCCGTCTCCGATCCGGTGGTGGCGACGTACAGGTGCCGTTGGTCCGTGGCGGCGCACATCGTGACCGGAACTGTGCCGGACGGGAGGACGCCGACGGTGGCGACCGGTTTGGAAGCGCCGGTCGGGTAGACCTGGACGGTAGAGTTCCCGGCGCCGGGCGTGGTGGGGCCGGTGCCCACGTACAGCTTGGTGCCGTCCGGGGCGAAAGCCGCGCAGAGCGCCGGGGTGCCCGCGCCGACGACGCCGCCCTGGAGCTGGAAGGCGGCCCGGATCACCAGGCAGAACCCGCCGCCCTCGAGCAGGACGGCGAGCACCGGGCTGTTCGGAGCGGCGACGATCGCGGTGGGCGTGGCGGGCAGGTTGACCCTGCCGGTCTGCTGCACGGTCCGCGGGTCGAACGCGCGCAGGGTGCGGTCGCCGGCGCAGGCGACGAAGAGCCTGGTGTCGTCGGTGGCCAGGGCTGCCGGGCCCGGCAGCGTGACGGGCAGGACGGCGGGCCCCAGGGTGACGGGGTCGAGAACGGCCAGCATGCCGACGCCTCGGTGGGCTACGAACAGCCGGTCGGCCGCGAAGGCGAGCGCGCCGGGCAGCGGGTCCACCTGCCTGGCGGCGGTGAGGGCCGGGACGGGCAGGGAGGTGGCCGTAGGGGCCGCCAGCCGAAGGGCCAGCACCCGGTGCCGACCCGAGTCGGCCAGGAAGAGCCGGGCGCCATCGGAGGACAGGCAAGCGGCGACCGGCACAGTGCGCGGCATGATGGCGACGGTGACCGTCCCGTCCACCCGGACCTCGGCCGCGACGTTCCCGGCGGCCCCGGCGGCCCCGGCAGGGGCCACCCCGGCGCCCACGACTTCTGCCCGCAGGTGTTCGCCCGCCGCGACCGCGACCCGCACGGTGGCTGGGGCACCTGCTGCGGCCGGGGCCTGGAGCGCGATGTGATCGAGGCCGGCTGCGAAGGCGCGGGCGGCAAGAGCGGGTGCGGACAGGGTGTCGTGGGCGAGCACCAGCACCCGGCCCTGCCCTGCCAGGCCGTGGTCGGCCTGGTCGAAGGCGCTGAGCACGTGCAGTTTGCCGACGGCCGGGCCGAGCACGTCGAGCAGCCGCTCCAGCGCGGCGCCGGCGGCCGGCTGCATCCGGCGCGCGGCCAGGTCCGGTCCGAAGACCACCGCGCGGGGCTCGGTGCGCACGTCGTCCGTGCGCAGTTGGAGGTAGGCGGGGTCGAAGTCGTCGGCGGGCGGACCGGCCGCCTGAGCCTCGGTGGCCCCCAGCCGGCCGTCCCGGCCGACGGATCCAGCGGCGCCGAGTGCGGTGTCCGGCAGACCGATGCGGACCGTCCGGCGGCCGCTTCGGGTGTGTCCGGCGCGGCTGACCTCGACGGTGACGGTGACATCCCCGGCAGCGGAGGCGAGCAGGGCGGGGGCCTCGCCGGATCTGCCGGGCACCACCGTGGCGGAGCCCGGTCCGCCACGGGTCACGGACCAGCGGACCTCAACTTCGGTGAGCGTGCCCGGGTCGGGGTCGAGGGCGAGGGCGGCGGGCAGGCCGGCCGTGGTGTCGGTGCCGGGAACGGGCGGCACGTCGGGACGAAGGGTGATCGCGAACGTTTCGGTCGGCGGCTGGGCGACGCGGAGCAGGCCGTCGGCGGTGTGGCAGACCCAGCCGAAGCCGGCGGCGTGCGCCTGGACGCCGAGCTCCGCGGTCGGGCCGGGGCCGGCCGGGCCGCTCGGTTCGTCGAGGCGGAGCAGCAGGGCCCGGCCGACCGAGAACAGGTCGGTGGCGGTGGGGTCGTAGGCCCGCACGACGGTGAGGGTCCGGGACGGGAGGGGCTGCGCGCCGAGCCGGGTAAGGAAGGTGTCGAGCGCCCGGCGGACGCCGAGTTGCATCAGACGGCAGCGGTCGTCGGCGAAGGCGAGCCCGTCGGCACCCGGGTGGTGGCAGAGCCACCCGGGGTCGAAGTCGGGTTCGCCGGCCGCGGTGCCAACGGCCTGCGCCTCGGTGCGCAGCCGGTCACCGTCGGCGGCGATGCACTGGCCGGTGGTGAGCGGCGGCGGGAGGACCCTCAGGTCGAGCGAGCCGGTGGCGATCCGGCCGGTGGTCTCGTCGATCTCGAACGAGCCGGAGCCGGATTCGGGCGTGTTGTCGCCGCTGACGCGGCCGGCGGTGCGGTTGAGCACGTCCTGAAGTGCGTCGGGGGTGGGCACCAGCCAGCGCTGGAAGATGTGCAGTCGCCGCCGGTAGTGGTCGTCGCCCTCTCCGGTGACCGGGTCGAAGGTGGTGCGGGCGGTGCGGGAGATCCGTACCTCCTCGACCAGGCCGTGGTATTGGGCGGGCCCGTCGGGGCCGGTCTCAGGGCCGTGGCCGATCACCAAGGGCTCGGGGCTGGTGAGGGCGCCCAGCTCGGGCAGCACGGACCGGGCGACCTGGGTGCCGTCGAGGTGGAGGCCGACGGCGGTGCCGTCCGGGGTGCGGCGGACCACCGCGGCGACGTGGTGGAAGCGGCCGTCGCCGAGGTCCCGGTCCGCGAAGAGCCGGATGTGGGCGGTGCCGTCTCCGAGGGAGAGCCTCAGGTTGTGGTCGATGCCGCGGAAGGTGCCGATGGCCAGGGACCAACCAGGGGCGGTGTCGTCATCGAGCCCCGCCCGCTTGGTCAGGACGGCGCCGGTGTCGGTGGTGGTGGTGCGCTCGGGGCGGACGACGGCCTCGGCAGTGAGGTCGGCGTCGGGGGCGACCGCGAAGTCGGAGTGGTCGGAGACGGTGATGCTGCTGTGCGGCGCCGTGAAGCCGAATGCGAACGAGAACCGGCCGGTGCGGCCCGGTTCGGCGCCGTGGTTGACCCCGTGGTGGTCGGGGGCACCGAACCGGGCACCGATGTCGGCCACGTTCAGCACGGTGGTCGTCGTCCCGTCGGGCGGGGTCTCGTCGAGGTGGTAGAGGGCGATGGTGTCGGCGTCCCAGGAGTACGGCCGGGCCGGGAACCGCAGCGCACCGAGGTCCTGGCCGAGCAGGTCGAGGCCGGCGCCCCGGGCGGTGGTGGCGACGCGCTGGGCGGCGACGTCGGTGAGCTGCCGGGTGAAGTCCTGGTAGTCCCGGCCGATCACCCAGAGCAGTTTGGCGAGGTTGCCGAGCAGCACGGTGAGCTGCCAGTCGTCGGCCGCGCGGGGCGCGGGGGAAAGCGGACGCAGTGCGGTGATCCGCAGTTCGTCGGTGAACTCGTCCGCGCGGCCGGGCAGTTCGACGGCGAGGGTGTCGCCGCCGGGCCAGCCGGCCGGAAACCGGACCTCGGCCACCTCCTCGGGGCCCCCGGTCCTGCGACGGAACGCGACCTGGACAGTGAGCGGTTCGGCGGTGTCCCGGGTGGGAGCGAGCAGGTAGCGGGGGGCGTCGGGGGTGCGGCCCCAGCGGTCCTGATAGGCCCGGGTGCCGTCGTCGGCGGGCCGCAGTCCGCCGTTGTCGTCAGAACGCAACGGGAGGGTGACGCGCTCCATGCCCCTGTCGTAGACGGGGGTCAGGCCGCCGCGCAGCACGTCGAGGAAGTCGCCGCTCATGGCCCGGCCACCTGGAGGTCGATCAGTGGACTGTCGAGCGCGAAGAGGGCGATCTCCTCGGCGGCGAGGGTCAGGTTCTGGCCCACCGACAGCTCTGCCGCGCTGCCGAATACGGCGTTGCCGAGGCCGACATCGCCGAAGGCGGGTGCGCCGCGGCGCAGTCGGAGGTTCTGCACGTCGACCACGCCGGCGACGGACCGCGCGGTGAGCACGATGTCGGAGTGGAGCACGCCCCGCCCGAGGCGCAGCCGGTCCACCCCGGCCTGGACGGCGGTGAGGATCTCGCCGCGGATGGCCTCGGGGTCGTGGCCGGCCTGGACGACCAGGGTGCCGCGGACGCCGACGTCGACCTGGTCGGCGGGTTTGACATCGGGGAAGACGGACACGGGCCGCCACTGCCGGACGACGTCCAGCACGCCGTCGTACACGGGCGGGACGGAGCCCTCGCCCTGGCGCCAGGGCCAGCCGGGTTCGACGGCGACGACGATGTCGAAGAAGTAGGGGGAGCCGGTGCGGCGTCCGGCGGTGAAGGTGCGCTGGCCGAAGCGGTAGGTGTGGAAGTCGCCGTGGGAGGTGTCGACACCGCCGAGCGGGTCGAAGACAGCGGCGTCCCGTACGCCCGGCACGTCGAGGATCCGGGCAAGGAGCGCGTCCTTGGTCCACAGGGTGCGGGGGACTCCGAGCAGCCGGGCGCGGTAGGTGTCGTCGGGCTCCTGCAGCTCGCCTCCAGTGACGGGGACGGGGGTCGCGACGGTGACCGTGGCCGGTCCCAGATTGAGGTGGAGTCTGGCCCAGTTGGGCTCCAGCCGGAGCGCCTGGCCCGCCGGGAGGTTGCCGTCCGGGCCGCGCCGGACAGCCCGGACGCCGACGGACAGCGGCGGGGCGCCAGCCGTGAGCGTGGCACGGGCGGTGGTCCGCAGGCTGATGTGCGGCGGGTCGGGGGTCTCGAAGACGGTCCCTTGCGGCAGGGTGAAGCGGTGTTGCGCGTCGGCGCCGGTGAGGGTGAGGGTGACCTCTCCGGTGGCGGGCAGGAACTGACGATCCAGTCCGAGATCGGTGCCGAGCAGGTCGAGTCCCGCGCCCTGGGCGGTGGTGGCGAAGTTGGCGTAGTACTGGTTCTCCAGGGCACGCCACAGTTCGTGGACGTGCACGGCGGCGGCGTCGAGCACCTTGCGCAGGGCGCTGCCGGAGCCAAGGTCGACGTCACTGCCGAACATGGCGCGAGCGCGGGCCTGCTGGTCGGCGACGATCCGGTCGAGCCCCTTGAGTACGAAGCCGTCCGGGGTCACACCGTACTGGTCTTGGTCACTCAAGGCGTCCTCCCGTTTCGAGCGTCAGCGCCGAACCGGCGACGGTGTCCACCACGGCGTAGACGGTGTAGCCGCGGCCGGTGCGCACGGTGTCTCCTGTGCCGCCGGCCGCCACCCGGTCGGGGACGGGTTCGGCGAAGCGCGAGTCGTCCTCGAAGAAGACCTCCCGGACGCCGGTGACCCGGCGGTCGGTGTCGAGGCAACGGACCAGCTCCATCCGGATGTGCTCCTTGCGGGCAGCGACGCCTTCGGCGTAGCGGCCGATGGCGAGCCGGTCGAATCCGAAGCCGCTGTTGAGGAGGTCGCTGCCGAGCTGGGTCCGGACGGTCAGGACAAGTGCCTGGACGAGGGCCGGGAACCCCTCGACCAAGGCGGGCCCGTGGGTGACGCGGTCGATGACGAGGTCCCCGTCATCGACGGCGAGGCTGCGGCCCAGGGCAGGTGCCCCGGCAACCGGGCTGGCCGGCCCGGGGGCGGGCGTGCCGGAGACGAAAGTGTCGGTCATCAGGAGGCCTCCAGGATCGTCTGGCCCGGGTCAATGACCTGCCAGGTGCCCGGCCCGGCACCGCTCGCGGTGATGCCGCTCGCGGTCGCCAGCAGGACGGGCTGCCCGCCGACGGTCAGCCTGACGGCGAGGCCCGTCGGCAGGGTCGGTGTGGTGACGCACGGCTGGGGCGCACCGGCGGGGGTGACCGCCGTGCAGGGCGAGACCATGCCGGGCACCGGGGAGACGGCCGAGCCGAAGGTGACTCCGCCCTCCTTGCCCGACGTGAGCACCCCCAGGCCCTTGACGGTGACGCTCGTGCTGCCGCCCGTCAGCTTGCTCTGCCCGCCGTGCGGGCAGCCGATCACTGCGCCTTCGATCAGTACGAGTGGCATCAGCTGATCGCCACCTTTCCCTTTCCGACCGTCAGCGTCACGCCGCCGGCCGACACGGTCACGTTGTTGTCCCCGACGCTCACCTCGGCGCCGCCGGCCGAGACGGTGACCTGGCCGCCGTCGGCCGTCACCGTGACGTTGCCGTCCGCGTCGATCCGCACGCCGGTACCGGACTTGTGGGTCAGCAGGAACTCGTCGGCGGTGCCCTCGGCGGGGCGCTCTCCGACCGGGGAGCAGGCATCCTTGCCGACGGAGATCTTCAGCCCGACCTCCTCGACCACCCGGCGGCCGTCGGCGGCGGTGAGGTCGTTGACGCCTTTGCCGGTGGGGCGCGGGCTGTCTCCGGCGGAAAGTTCTGTGGGCAGGCAGAGCCACCAGTCGCCGTCCTCGGCCCGCGGCCGGTCCATCTGCCCCGCGCTGTCGTTCGCCCAGAGGAAACCCGTCACCACCGTGTCGTCGCGGTCCGCGCGGACGTCGTTGAGCAGTGCCCGCATGCCCGCGTAGACGGGGACGGACAGGCCGACCCGGTGCCAGGCGAACGGCGCCGCGAGCGGCTTGTCCGGCAGGAACCGGTCCACGTCGGGAACAGGCAGGTCGACACTGGGCGAGACCGTCCGGGCGCCGCAGTCCTGCCCGTAGTCGAGGCTCACCGTGCGGGCCGCCGGGTCGCCGGTACGTACCTGGCCGACATCGACGGAGGGCGCGAGCGCCAGCTCGTCCCTGATCCGGCCGGCGATCGCGTCGGCCACGGCCGCCGGGCTGCCCCTGCGCACCCGGCCGGTGGCCTGCCGGTTGCCGTCCTTGCTCAGGACCGCCGCCCGGCCGGTGCAGACGTAGCCGGTCCGCGGGGACATCCGGTGGGTGAGCTGCACGATGCGGAAGCCCTGCAGCGGGTTCTGGTAGCCCTGGACACTGGCCGTGACCAGCTGCCCGGCCCGCAGGTCGGGGACGCCGAGCACGGTGAAGTCGAAGGCGGAGACGTCGCCTTTCGGCAGGTCGCTGTCGACCCCGAGGGCGCTGACCGGGCCGAGGTGGGCCGGGCGGAACTCGGCCAGCCGGGCGCTACTCATCCCCTTGACCGTGATCAGGCTGTCCTCGGTGGTGAGCAGGGCCAGCACCGAGGCCGGGTCGGGCACCGCCGGCAGGCCGCTCTCCGGCGGGTAGCTGACGGCCTTGCCGAACTGCACCGCGCCCTCCTGGACCAGCAGTTCGGCGCCGTACTTGTCGGCGAGCCGCCGCAGCAGCCCAAAGGCGTGCCGGTCTTCCGCGTTGATGCTGTCGAGTTCGTCCTCCTCGTCGCGCCGACCGGTCAGTTCGACGCCGGCCGACGCCGCGACCCGCTCGGCCGCCCCGGTGGGTGTCAGGTGGCGCAGCATGATCCGGGCGGTCCGGGTGATGTCCTTCTCCCGGTTGACGGCGACGGTGGCCAGCAGCTTGAAGGCGGCCTCCTCGTAGCCCTTGAGGGTGATGCCCAACGGGGGGTACCGCGTCGAGGAGGTGAGCCCGACCACCCGGCCGGTCACCACCGTGCGACGGGCACCGGGGGCGTCCAGGTAGCCGAGCCGGACCGTCACCTTGACGCCGCCCTCGGTGCCGGTGCCGGCCGTGGCGAGCGCGGCGACGAGTTTCCGGTGCTCGGCCATCGGCAGGTCCGCCAGGTGGATCTCAAACTCGCCGGGCAACCCGATGCCGTAGCCGACGCTGATCTCCGCGTCCAGCAGCAGCCCGCCGGACAGGGCGTCGTTGGAGACCTTGAGGCCGAGCGTCGGGAACTCCACGAGGTAGGAGATGATCACGCCCATCGCTGCGCCACCCCGATCACGATGCTGCTGCCGTAGTGGCCGCGCCCGTTGAGGTTGCCGCGGGCCACCCGCGCCTCCAGCACACGGACGGCCAGCCGGTCGGCGAAGTGGACGAGGTCCGGCTCGGCGACGAGTTTGCGCAGCAGGACGGTCTGCGCCCCGCCGGGACCCTGGCGGACCACCCGGAGCACCAGATAGCCGGGAGGTGTGCGCGGGGGGCGGGCGCCGGGGCCCGGACCCAGGTCGTAGAGGGTGTCCAGCGGGTCGTCGGAGCCGGTGTCCATGGCGGCGTACAGGCCGAACTCGTAGGAGGTGCCGCCGATCCGGCAGCTGAACACTTGCGGCAGGCCCTCGTCGGGTTCCACGGGGAGCCGGTGGTAGTCGGGGGCGGCAGGGAGCTGAGGGGTGTTCACAGGGCGCCTCCGAGCTCGCGTTCGACCGAGATGTTCCCGCTGAGGCTCGGGGCGGCAGCCATCCCGGCGGCCAGCGCCATGTCCAATGCCTCGCCGGTGATCGCCGACACGCTGGAGCGGGGCACCTGTTCCAGGGAGATGGAGACGTCGATGGCGTCGCGCTTCTGGTTGGACTGGGTGAACCTCAGATTGGTGATCTGCATGTCGAGGCTGACGGTCATCCCGCAGACCACCGGGATCCCGGCCAGGCTCATCGCGGGCGCGGTGGCCGCGGCCAGCACCCGCGAGGTGAGGGCCAGCGCCTCCAGGCTCTTCTTGACGAGCAGCCGGGTGCGGCCGACCAGGACCGCCTCGACCGCGATCGTCCGGGTGGTCGGGGACACCAGCTGGGCGAGCCGGCTGCCCGCGATCCGGGCCACCTGGTAGCCCTCATCCAGACTCAGGCTGGTGACGGTGAACAGCGGCACCGCACCGATCAGTACGGGGACGTTCCGGCCCGCGACCATGGTGTGCGCCTACCTTTCGCTGTCGTCGCCGGGGCGCCGCAGACGTCGCCGGGCGGGGGCGGGGGGAGGCTCGGGCAGTTCCTCAGGCAACTCCTCGGGCAGCTGCTCGGGCGGTGGGCCGGCCGGCTCCTCGGGTGCCACGCGCGGACGGACCGGGGGCTCCTCGGGGGGCGGCTGCGGGCCGGGCGCGGGACCAGGGCCGGGCGCGGGACCAGGGCCGGGCGCGGGACCAGGGCCGGGCGCGGCCGGCGGTGCCGCGGGCGGGGCGGGCGGCGTGGCCTGCGGTGCCACGGGTGGGACGGGCGGCGGGTCGGGCGGGGCACGGCGGGTGGCCGCCACCACTTCGTCGAACTCCTCGTCGGTCAGCCACCCGGCCTCGCTCCGGATCGACTCCAGCCACTGTGCGTACGTCTCCCCGCGCCGGGCTCCGACAAGGTCCTCGACCGCTATGCCGTTCTTCAGCTCGAACTTGATCTGTGCGAGCACCTCGTGGACCCTGCCCTCGCGGCGGGCCTTCAGCAGCCGGAGGGTCAGCTCCCGGTAGTACGCGTTGGTGTGCACCAGCGGGTGGCGGGTCAGGGCCTCGAGGATGATCGACGGGTCCGCCGAAGTACGGGGCAGCCAGACGCCGTTGAGCGGCGAGTTGCGGGGGTCGATGCCAACCTCCCGCAGGATCTGCCGGGCAAGCTCGCCGCGCGGGTCCGCGTCCGGCGCTATGTGGTGCGGCTCGTGGCCCTCCAGCCTGGGCTCGCCCGCCGCCTCCAGCCGGTCGCCGAGGTCCGAGGAGGCCCGGTCCCGGCCCGCCTTGGCGTGCCTCTCGTCACGCGCGCCCGGCGCCTCCGGCGGCGCCTCCCCGGCCTCGTGGTGCAGCACCTTCTCGTCCTGCGTCGCCCGCTTCCCGGCCTCCTCGACGTCGGCGGCCACCTGCTCTTCGACGCTGGGCACGCCGGGCCGGTCGGGGCGGTGGGCCTCGAAATTCTGCAGCTCCGACAGCGCCTTCTCCGGGTCGTCGCTGGCGAGCTTGCGCAGCGCGCGGATCTGGTTCTCCACGGCACGCGGGTCCTTCGCCCGACGCAGGTAGCGCAGGCGCAGCCGGCTGATCCGCTGCAGAAGCGCACCGGTGTCCAGCTCCGCGGCCTCCACGCCGCGGTGAGTGAGGAGGGCCCAGGCTTCGGCGTCGCCCGCCGTCAGCCGGTCCAGGAGGCCCACGTAATCGGCGAGAGCGTGCTCCTGACGGGCCTTGAGCTTCAGCCGGGCCAATTCCACCAGCAGCGAGTCGAAGGTCTCCGCCTTGCCCGCGGCACGGTCGAACACCGCCAGCAGGACCGGGTGGCCGAACTCCCCAACCGCATTCATCCGACGGGGCTCGGCCGCCAGCAGCGTCAGGAAATCGGCGCCGACGGCCGAGTGCGGACCGACCCGCTCCAGTCCGATGTGCTCCAGTACGGCGATCAGCCGGGCCCCCTCATCGGGCGCCAACTCCTTGACCAGTGTGCGGACTTCATCGGTGGTGAAGCCCTCCGGTCCGGCCAGCCGCCGGAACACCTCGCCCAGTTCCTCGGTCAGGCCTCCCGACTTGCGGGCCAGGATCTGCAGCGCCTCAACCTTGGCGACCGCCTCGGTGACCGCTTCCCCGATCTCCCGGTCCGTCACCAGGACGGACAGGATGTGGCCCTCACGCACCTCAGCCCGCGCCAGCGCCTCGGTCAGCCGCAGTTCGTCCGCCACCGGCAGTTCGGAGATCAGCCGCAGCACCTCGGCGTCGCTGCGCAGCGAGCGCAGGACCGCGCTGCCCTGGCGCATGGCCCGGGCCACCCTGGTCAGCCGGACGGCGATCAGATCGGCCTCGAGCAGGTTCCTGAGCCTCCCGGTCACGCCCAGGATGCGCAGCATCGCCACCGTCTTCTCGGTCAGGCCGACGGCCCTGGCCGCCGCCTTCAGCTCCCCCGCGCCGACGAACCAGGAGGCGAGTTCGATCAGCACGGCCCACCTGAGCTTTCGCAGCACCTGCTCGCCGAGCGGGGGCACGGACGCGGACTGCTCGGCCTCCTGGAGTACGGCCACGCCCTTCAAAGCGTCGAGGATCGCATCCCCCACCTTCCCAAGCAGCGCCGCGCACTCGGCCTGCGCGGGCGGATAGCCGACGTACGCCAGCTGGAAGGAGACCACCAGCCGGACCAGTTGCCCCAGCCCGCTGACGACGTCCAGAGGTTTCGTCAGCATGAAGTGCAGTCCCTTGGCAAGCCCCACCACGAAGTCCCAGACCCCGACCAGGGCGGTCTGGATCTCGGCGAGCGCCGACCACGCCGCGTGCTCAGGTGCGCCCTGTGTTGCCTCCCAGAGCGACTCCCGCACGTTCGCGCCGATGCCGAGGGACCGCTCGATCAACTCGACGATGTCCCCAGCGGTCAGCTTCCCGGCCTTGCCGAATCGTTTGCCGACGCTGGTCAACAGCTCCCAGAGGTTCTCGTCGAGGTCGTGGTAAAGCCGCTCGACCAGGCCGTTCTCGGCGAGGAGGGTGTGCAGTTCGGTGATGCTCCGGAGCGAGCAGAGGAGCTCGACGATCGCCCGCTGGTACTTCTCGTCCGATCCGGCTTCGAGCAGGACCCGCAGGTAGCAACGCTTGGCGGCCCAGTCGGTCAGTCCGAAGGACACCCGGTCGAGCCGGGCCAAGCGGTCGGCGGCCTCCCCCAGGAGGTCCGACTGGCCGGCCAGGACCTGCTCGACCAGCCGGTCGATTCCCGCGAACACGAGCCGCCCGACCTCCTCCGGTTCGAGCGCGGGCGGGGCCGCCTCGATGAGTTCCTGAAGGTTCTGCGCGGCGATGCCCAGCTGGGTCAGGTACTCCCCCTCGGTGGAGGTGACCGCGAGCACCTGGTAGTCGTGACCGGCCGAGTCCGTCACGCCCCGGAGGACCTCGCCCTGGTAGGTGGCCACCGTCTGGCCGGTTTTGCCGACGGTCCAGCGCTGGGAGCCCTGCACCAGCTCCCGTACCGAGACCGAGCGGTCGGTGGCGACGGCCCACAGCCCGCTGTCCGCCTCGCCCAGTGGCCCGCGCAGGATGGCGAACGAGCCGCGGCCGAAGGCCGCCCGGCCCAGTTCGAGCACCCGCATGATGTTGGAGGCCCGGACGTAGCGCTCCGCGCCGAGGGTCACCGTGTGGGATCCGGCCAGGATCATGACCACCCGGCCGTCGATGGGGCTGGGGCCCTCGATAACACGGTCGGCGGGCTGCCCGGGTGGTCCGGCGGCCGGCTCAGGGGGTGGCGCGGGCTCAGAAGTAGCCGGTTCGGGCGGGCCCTCCACTAGGTCGGCGGGCAGCGACATCGCGAGCGTCAGCCGGGCCGCGCGAACCGGTTCTGACGGCGCGGATTCGAAAGCGGTGGACTCGGGAGCGGCTGGCTCGGGGACGGCTGGCTCGGGAGCGGCGGGTTCCTCGGCGGGTGGTACCGGGGCGGCCGATGTCGGGGAGGGCCACCGGAGGGCTGCCGGCGGGCCCGGCGAGCCGACGGCCGGCGGCGGCGCCGGTTCCTGACCCGCGACCGGCGGCAGGTCGATCCGTAGGTCCGCCGGCCGCAGCCGCCCCAACGCGGTGGCGACCGCCCGCAGCAGCACGTCCTCGATGGCCCGGCGCAGCTCTGGGCGCGGCCCGCCTCCGCTGCCGCCGTGGAAGGCCACCCGCTCCGGCGGGTGAGGCCGGATCCACACGGTGTCGCCGCCCGTGTTCACGGCGTCCCCGATTCGCCCAGCCGACGGAGCAGTTCGTCCCGCCGGTACTGTGAGGCCAGCTGCTCCTCGGGGGTGGCCGAGGAGGCGCCAGCCGCGGACTCCTCGGCGGCGATCCGGCCCAGCAGATAGTCACGCAGCTCGGCCCTGCTCAGCGGTTCCAGCGCGACCGAGAAGACCCACCGGGTGAGGTCGCGCGGTGCCCGTGCGGTCACCCAGCTGCCCACCCAGATCCGCGTGTGCTCGGTGCGTTCGACCCTCTCCGTGCCCACCGAGACCGCGGTGACCTCGATCGAGCAGCCCACCGCCTCCTCGCCTTCGCCAGACGCCCGGTACACCGTGGTGAGCAGGCTGATCACCCCGAACAGCGGTGCGCCGGGGTGGGCGAGCTGCACCTCGGCGAGGTCGTCGGCCAGGGCGTCGAGGCGGGCGGTGACGACCGGTTCGAGCTCCCGCATCCGGCGGTCGGTCTGTGCGCGGAGCCATGCGCTCTCGATGGCCTGTTCCAACTTGGAGACCAGCGTTTCCCAGACCGACAGGGCGGCCAGCACAAGCACTTCACCACCAATCGCCCGCAGGCGGTGGCCGAGCTGCGGGCGGGCGGACTTCGCCGGCGCGGGCGCCTCCGGTATGTGAGTCTCGGTTATGTGGGTCTGCGGTGCGGCTGGTGGGTGTGTCGGCTTCGGCCCGGGCTCCGGCGCCGGCTGCCCGCCCGGCACCGGCTTCCGCGAGCGGGTGCCGCCGACTCGTTCCCGCATGGCCGCGGTGTCCACGTGACCAACCGGCCGACCGGTCCGCACGTCCTCTTTCCTTGCCCGGGCCTCGTCCTTCCTGCGCTGAGCCCGGACCTCCGGTCCGACCACGTCCTCCGGCTCCACCTGAGGCGGCAGGTTGCGTGCGCCCTGGCCGTACCCGCCCGCGTTGGTGAGCTTCAGCCTGATCCCCAGCCCCTCGGGGATCAGCTTTCCGGTCCGGACGGCCTCCAGCGCGCTCTCCAGCCGCCGGACGATGCCGGCCTTCTCGGGGAAGTCCGGCATGCCCCGGACCTGCGTGACGGCCTCGTTCAGGCTGCTGCCAAGGCTCTCGCCGAGGGCCGTGGCGATCTTGCCCTCCAGCTTGCCTCGCCGCCCGGTGGCCTTGTTGTCGATCAGCCAGATCTCGCCGTTCGAGGGGTTGAAGGCCACGGCGTCGACACCGTGTCCGGTGAGCTGGTGGGCGCCCGGGCCGGACGACGTGACCAGCAGCCGCATCCCGCGCCGACCGAGCTCGAACGGCAGGTCGTGTTCGCCGTACGTGCCCCCGGCATGCGCGGCGGTGATGTCGAACGGCTGGTCCGCGGCCGGTTGGGCGCCGGCTTGGCCCGCGCCGGACGGGGGCGGTGGCGCGGCGGCGCGCAGCTCGACGGGCCGGAGCGCACCGCCGGCGTCGTACCAGGGCACTCGGTAGACCGTGCCGTCCTCGGTGATCCGGCCCGGGTCCGCGGGTTCCTCCGGACGACGGCCGAGCGGACCGACCGAGCTGACCGCCGGCTCCGACGCGGTGAGCAGCAGCCCGTCCAGTTGCTGCCGGGCCTCGCCCAGCCGCTCGGTGAGCCGCTCGGCGACGGCCTGCCCGAGTCGTTCCAGATCCGCCGACGACGTGTCCGGCCCCAGCGACACCGTGATCGGGAAGTGGCACGATATTCGTGGCATGCCCGCTCCTCAGGTCGGCCCGGCAGGTTCAGCTCAGCGCCCCGTAGAGCGCATCGCAGATGGCGTCCACCACGTCGTCGTCGGCCGGCGCGCCCCCGTCGGCGAGCACCACCTTGACGGGGAACCAGTAGTGGACCTCGCCGCCCGCGCGGGCGGCAGCGGCGGCCACCGCGGCCTCGGAGCCGGGCGCCACGACGATCTCCTCCCCCGCGCTCACCGCCACCAGCCCGTCGCGGGCCACAGGCAGCACGGTCTCTTCGGGGGCCAGGGGCTCCTCCCCCGATCCGGGTACCGGATCCGTCATCACAACCTCCTTGTGCGGCTCAGGTGTTGGGGCTGACCTGCAGGCAGATGCAGTTGAACGTGGTGGTGGGCACGCCGTCGATCACGATGGTGTTGGCGACGGACGTGATGTAGCAGTCGTGGAAGGTGATCTGCTGGAACGTCCAGTCGGTCCCCGTCAGCTCCTGAACGCCGATGCTGAATCCGGTGCGGCTCAGCGCGAGCCCGGTCAGCTTGGCTACGGCCGTGCCGATGGCCTTGATCGCCATGGTGAAGGTGAACGCCTTCGGCTGAACGACGTAGGCGACGTTGTCGGCCTCCAGCGAATGGACCGGCTGGACCGGAACGTTGAAGGTCGGATTGAACGAGTCGATGGGTGACACCGCAGCGCCGTCCAGCATCACCGCCAGCCGGGTGTCCCACTTGGTGGCGTCGGGCATGGTCTCTCACTTCCCTGGGTGATCCCTGCTCGGGTTCCGGTCGGGCTCCGGTCAGGTGAAGACCAGGTCGATCTTCAGCCGGTGGATGGCGCCGGCGTAGACGACCGCGACCATCATGGGGATCTCCCGCGCACTCCGGGCGTTCTTGATCTTCAGCTGCTCAGCCCCGGACAGCTGCGCCTGGTCCTTGTCGAGCAGGGCCAGCAGCGGGATCACGATGGCGAAGTCCTCGATCACCTCCTGCTGGACCAGCGGGGAGAGCACCGACTCGACCATCGTCAGTACGGCACGCAGGCCGATCCGGGAGATCCTCAGGCTGCCGATCGCCCTGATCAGCTGGGCCTTGATCCGGAAGTTGATGTCGTCGAGGGTACGAACGACGTCGATGTACTTCTTGCCGAGACTCTCGTCGGCGGTGTAGCCCTCGCCCAGGTAGAGCGCGTGCCCGGGGAGCAGCACCGGGCTGGTGATCCAGTTGATCCGGCCTTCGTCGAGCTTGGTGATGTCGGCCTCGGCGAACAGCTCGGTCATCGCGATGTCGATCGGTTTCAGCAGCAGCGAGACGTGCGGCCGGTACCCGGCGATCACTCCCGCTGCCGCGGCCGCCACATCGTCCGGGGAGTGGTGGGCGACCAGCACCATCCGTTCGTTCTTCACGGGCGCCGCGTTCTGTTTGACCATGTCCTCGGCGCTGAGAGTGCGGTCGATCATGGCGACGCCGATGCGTTCCTTGCCGTCTCCGTCGGCGTGCTTCACATGGTCCGCCAGCAGGCCGAGGGTGGCCCTGTTCGCATCGTTGAGCGGCATGTTGGCGAGCGCCACGATCTGCACGTCGAGCCTGCCCACATCGTCGAGCGCCTCGCCCCACAGGGGCGTGCCGAAGTCCACCTGGACGCCCCAGACCCTGGTGGGCGGAGGCGACTGCCGGAAGACTGTACGGACCGCCCGGAGGAGGTCGCTGTCCTGCTCCTCCTGGAGTTCGGTCCCGGCGGGGTGGGGCTGGTCGAGTGCTGTGTCCAGGGTGAGGGTGAAGTTCGTCCCGGCGACCGCCGAGTCCTTGACGGTGCGGACCTCCGAGGTCGCCTCCGCGCCGATCCGCACAAGGGTGCCGACCGGTATGTCCACCGGAACGTCGAGGGAGTCGGAGCCGCTCTCGACAGCGGCCACCAGCTCGGTCGCCCCGTGCGGGTACGCACCCGCTGCCTCCGCCGGCGAGGCGAGGTCCACGGGCCGCGACTTCTTCGTAGCGAAGCCGCCCCTGCCGATGATCGCAATGTCTCCGAACGCCCTGATGGCGGGCGCGAACAGGTCGCTGCCAGCGGTGACATCGATATACTTGACCGCCATCGACCGCTCCTTACGTGAGGTCTGACGGTGGGACAGATGTGACGCTCCGTTGTCCGAGCTTGCTCACGAGGCGTCCACGAACGCAGTCACGAAGCCTTCGGCGGCCAGCAGGTCGGACACCTGCTGTGCGGTCATAGAGGCGTTGGGGAGTGGCAGCGCGGCGGTGGGAAAGACCGCCAGCCACGCACTGACAGCGAGCAGGGCTCCACCGTCGTACTCGTCGGGTCGCGGGCACGAGTCGTCCAGCGCCTTCCGGCACCGGACCAGTCGGCGCAGTGCGGCACCGAGGTCCAGCATGGGGAAGAACAGCACCGAAACACGCAGCTGGTACGTCCGGCCCGGCGCGGCCGGGTCGAACGGCGGCGGCTGCGCGTAGTGCAGGCGGTAGAGCCGGGGGAACTCCTCCTGCAGCTCCCTGAAGTCGGCGACCTTGGCGCGTCGCATCAGCTCCGCGAGGTCGATGAAGGAGAAGCGCTGGGCGAACTTCTCCTCGGTGAGGGCAGTGAGGTCCTCGTCGGCGATCGCGTCGAGCGCCCCCGAGGTCAGCTCGACCCGCGCGGTGATCAATGCCTCCAGTGCCAGGTCGATCCACTGCGGCGGCGCAATCCCCGGGAACTCCAGCACGGCCCGCCCCTGAGCGATGTCCGGCAGTAGCTGCTCCCAGCTCCCCCGGACCGTCACGGGGGCGGTCACGGGTACCTGGAAGCCTGTCGCCCTGACCGTGAGGTCGTCTACCACGCGCACTTCCAGCAGGCTCGGCTCGTAGACGCTCGCCAGCAGGTCCCGTACCCGGCGCCGGTCGGTGTCCTCCTGGGGAGCCAGGAGCAGCTTGGCCTGTTCCTGCGCCAGATACCGGATCATGAGTTGGTCGGCGAACCCGTTCATCTCGCTTCCCGCGCGCAGCAGGGACTCCCACAAGGGGCGGAGCGGTGCGCAGCACACCGGCAGGATTCGGGTCCATTGGGTCACCGGCGTGTGATGCACCGCTGGTACACCGTCCGGAGGGCATAAATGGCCGACGCTCCGGACCGGTTGATCACTCTCTTCACACTACGCCGTTCGAGTACGGACGGCACCTCGATCTCCAGGTCACCGTCGCCGCAACCAGTCCGACCGAACTTCAGATCGAGACAAGTGACGGTCAGGGCGACCCGGTCGAACAATCAGGTATTCGAAGTTTCTCAACTCATCAGCGCAAGTGCCTGGTTGGCTCCTATATCCTGCCGCACTCGACCTGCCTCATACGCTGGTCGAGTGGGTCACCATGCTCATCGTCACCCGCAAGGGTGACCGCCGCTGCAAGCTCCCGCCGCACCAACGCGGCTCGTCGGGCTGGTGTACCTGCGCATGCACGACGCCCTGGCTCAGATCTCTGCCGGCTTCGGTATCTCGGTCGGCACCGCCCACGCCTACACAGCCGAGGTGATCACCCTCCTGGCCGCCCGGGCGCCCGGTCTGCTCAAGGTCCTGCGCCAGCACGAACCGGCGTACGTACTGCTCGACGGGACGCTCGCCGAGTGCGACCGTGTGGGCGACGGCCGGGCCGACTACTCACACACGGCGTGAACGGGCAGCTCGTGACCGACCCGACCGGGCGGGTGCTGTGGATCTCGCCGGCCCTGCCGGGCCGGTGCCACGACCTGACCGCAGCCCGCACCCACCGGATCACCCGGATCTGCGAACGCCAGGACGTCCCCGTCTTGGCCGACCGCGCCTACCAGGGCGCCGGCCGGTCAACCGGCCACTGGGCCACGTAACCGCTCCGGGCACCCCGTCGAACGGGGCATGGCACTGCTGAAGTCCTGGCGGATCTTCCGAAGGTCCCCTGTCTCCCACGGACACCCCGACTTTCGCATAGGGGTAGGGCCAGGCTCCGCATCCATGGACGAGACGATCACGGCGCCACGCCAGCGGCCGTCAGGGCCGGGTTGGGCACTACGAACAGCACCATGCGCGCACCAAGAGCGTCCGCCACCCGGATTGGACACCAGCGTCTTGACAGTCCCCGTCAGCCGACACGGAAAGGGCGACCGCTCAGGGCGGCCGGGGCGCTGCTCCGCCACAGTCATACAGACGGAGATCAGGCAGGTCGCCGCCCAGATCGGCCGGGAGGCCAACCGGCCCCGCAAGGACACAGCCCGGGGCGGACGGTGAGCATGGTGGGCGGCGCCACGCCGCACCTGCCGGCGGATCCTGCCCTGCCCCGTACAGGCGGGCCGCCGCTGACCTCAGGCGGCAGATCCTGACCGCCCGGCTCAAGCCGCGCGAGCAACTACCGTCCCTGCGCATCCTCCGGCAGCAGTACACGATCGCCGGCATGACCGCCCTGGCCGCGCTGCGCGTGCTCAGTGACGAGGGACTCGTCGACGTCGTGCAAGGCCGCGGCAGCTTCGTTACCGATGGGCACCTGGACCCACCTGCTGGTCACCTACACCGCTCCGGTGGACGGTGACGCCGGCACCGGCGTGATGTCGATCTACCAGAACGGCAGTCTGATGGGGACGGCCACCAACCCCACCCCGCAGTACGACTCGTCCATGCCCCTGACCATCGGCGGCTGCGTCCGTCAGGCAACCAGGCCCTCTACATGATCGCCGTCAGCCGCATGGCCTGGGAGCCACGCACACGCGTCTACGTGACCCGCCGGACAGCCGAAGGCAAGACGAAGACCGAGATCATTCGCTGCTTGAAACGACACATCGCCCGTGAGGTCTACGGCCTGCTCGTCCGGCGAACCCCAGCGCAGCCACCCTCCCGCCAAGAGATGGCAACCGCAGCCTGACCTTCCTTGACAGCTATAGGAGCATCGGCAAGGTCGAACGCTTCAACCGCACCCTGCTCGACGAATGGGCCTACCTACGGCCCTACACCTCAGACACCCAACGGCAGGCAGCGTTCCCCGACTGGCTCGACTGGTACAACCACCACCGGCCCCACCCCGGCATCGGCGGCCAACCACCAGCCAGCCGCGGAACCAACCTCTCCGGCCAGCACACCCTAGAGCCAGCCGCGCTGGGCGGCCTTGAGTCCCGCCTCGAAGCGGCTGGAGGCGTTGAGGCGCTCCATCAGGGCGGCCATCTGGCGCCGCACCGTTCGCAGGGAAACTCCCAGACGCTTGGCTGCGGCCTCGTCCGTCATTCCGGAGGCCAGCATCTTGAGCAGGTTGCGCTCCGCCGGGGAGGTCTCCTCGTCCTCGGCGGCGCCCCAACGGTCCGCGCCGAGCGGGACGGCCGACTCCCAGGTTTGTTCGAACAGGGCGAGCAGGGATGCCACGATGCCGGGTGCATTCGTGCACAGGGCGCCCAGGCGGGTGTCGGCCGGATCGATGGGCACCACTGCGGTGTGCCGGTCGAAGATCAGCATGCGCGGGGGCAGGACCGGGCTCGTGCGCACCTGTCCGCCCTGCTCGCCGATCCAGCGTGCGTAGGAGAAGGTTGCCGGGTCGTTGCGGGCGCTGTCCTGGTAGACGGTCAGCAACTGCACGCCCCGGCCCAGTACCTGTTCGTCCAGCGGTCGTGACGCCTCCAGGCTCGCCCGCGACTGGGCACCGCCCGGTTCGATGGCACGGCATTCCTCGCGCAGCTGCCGGGCCAGCTCCTCCAGACGGTGCTGGATGGCATCGAGGCCGATGAGCCGCTCGGCGCCGTCCTCACGAGTGCCAGGTCGCAGCGTCGCGAACTCGGCAACGGTACGGGCCACGGCCTCCCTGCTGCGAGCCAGCTCCGCCTGACGGCGCAGAAGTTCCGCTTCCTGCCGACGCAGGATGATCTCCAGACCCACCTCGGGACTAACCGCGCGCAGCACGCCGGGAACGTCCCGGGACGGCTGGAGCAGCTGAAGATCCACGAGCTGGTCCAGGCACTCGCGCACCTCGGCCTCGGTGAGCGACAGCCGTGCGCTCAATTGGGCCACCCCGTTGTCGTCATGGCCCAGGACGGCTCGGTAGACCGATTCCACGGCCCGATCAAGCCCGAGTGATTCCAGCACGAACACCCCCAAAAAAACCACATCCTCGCAGGCATCAGCAGTTTCGATGCCGGAGCGGCACAACGTTATGGAGGGGCAGAGGGTCAGATGAGGGACGGTGTATGCCGTCCAGGGGACAGTACGCGCCACAGGCAGCTGCACACAGGACAGTTCGGACACCGGACGCCCGGGGGCGGTGATGACCTGCTGGCCTAATGCACAGCGGATGTGATCTTGCCTACGCACCAGGGAACGACCTCCAGCGCCCTCACTCGTCTGAGCGTGCGCACCGCACGCCTCGTCGGCGTACCTCAGGACCAGTACGCGCACCTGCTGGGTCTGGCTCCTGAGCACCTCAATGACGACATGTGCCGCCCCCCTGCCGTCACGAGCAATCACATCGCGGAGCTGACGACGGCCTGTGCTGCCTGGCCAGAGGTGTCCGGACTGCTGACGCAGCAGTCGGGCATCGGCACGCTCGGGGTCTGGGACTACCTGATCACCTGTGCACCCAGTCCGCTGGAGGGCATAAAAGACGCCTCGGCCTACTTCGGCGTCGTCGCCGACCCGGCAACAGACGCCCTGCGCATCATGGAGGACGGCGAACAGGTCACGATCAGCCACGTCAACCAGGCCGATCTGACGAACGACGCGGCCTGCGCCATCCGCGGCTACGCATTGGGCCTGTACCAGCAGCGCCTCAGCCAGGCCGCAGGGCGCCGCCTCGTACCCCTACGCGTCACCCTCGCCGCGAAAGCACCCCGCCGGCACGACACCCTGGTCGGGTTGTATGACACCCGCACCATCGACTTCGAGGCACCGGACACTTCCATCACCTTCCTCGCCTCCGACCTGAAGACCCCGACAGCACACGCCCAGCCCGGTCTGTCCTCAGTGCTGCGAAGACACGCCGAGCAGACCCTGGCCACCGCCGCCCCGCTGCGCAACTGGCTGGACCTCTTCCGCACAGCGTTGGCCTCCGTCCACGACGAGCCCTCCCCGACGCTCACCGCGGTGGCACAGCGCCTCGCCATCAGCGCCCGAACGCTCCAGCGTCGCCTTGACGAACACGGCACGACATGGAACGACGAGCTGGAGACCGTGCGTCGGACCCGCATCACGCACCTGCTGCGCAGCACCGATCTCAGCATCGACGCGATAGCCGCCCGAAGCGGCTACGCCAACGCCCGCTCCCTGCGACGGGCGGTACAACGCTGGTACGGCGTAACACCCGCAACGCTGCGCCGCAGTGGCTCGCTCGCACAGCGAAGCCATTAGCTGCTCACGGATCCTTCGCCGCAGCCCCGGCCTTCAGGCACGGGGCAACGCCATGCTGAGTGCCCCGATGGGAGCCCCCGGAGCGTCACTGCAAATGTTCTCACCGGCATCGCCGCGATCAGTCAACTACCAGACAGACAAGGGGACGTAGTCACGGTGTGCGGTCCCCGCGATCTGCTGGCGGCCCGACCTGCCCAGCGGCCTGACTGGGCCTTGCCGGCCCGGTGAGCATCAGCCGCGCGCTCAACCGAGGTCGCCGCCGACCTTCCTCATGAATCAGCCAAGTTCGAAAAGCCGGCTGCAACGACTGAACAAGCCGCCCGGCGATCCCAGCACGCGGCCCCTGACGAGCGCTTCCTCCGTCCAGAGCCATTCAAGGCGCACCCTTTTGCACGCAGTCCGTGCGGTGTGGCCGCCAGCCCCTGTCACCTTCGTGCCAGCCACCTTGGTGACAGCCGTAGGAGCTTCCCCACCGGTGACGCGACCCGCAGGATGGTGGTCAACGAGAGGGACACGGGCCGGACAGCCGGTCAGCGCCCTTACCGCCGTTGAAACCGTTTCCGTACTTCTGTCGTCCAGGGGGATCCGCATGCTCCGCACCTCTCGCCGTCTGATCGCAACCGGCGCCGCCGCTCTCGTCCTGTCCACCGCCGCCCTCACCGCAACCGGTGTCATCGGCTGGGACAGCGAGCCCGTACACATGCCGCTCGCCGGTGTCATCGGCTGGGACAGCAAGCCCGCGGACACCCCGCTCGCCGCGAGGGCCGTCGTCATCGGCTGGGACTGAGTCGCATGCGCATCGTCAGCGTGACCTTCCAGGCGCGCAGCAACTCCGGGCCTGCGGCGGGGATCTGCCCGCTCGTGCACGATCTGCTGTGGGCGCATGCGACACCCGACTCCGGGCTCGAGCATGTGCGGGTCCGTCCCGTTCAAACCGGCCTGGAGGCGGTGTGCTTCGTCAGTGTCGCAACCGACGCCGCCGCGGTCACCGGCGTACGCCGGCTGCTCGACCGGGTACGAGACCCCATCGCCGCGCACGGCTACTCGGTGATCTGGCCGAAGTCCGCCGGGTGCCGTACCGACTGGGGCACCTGACTTACCGCCACCGTTCGCCTTCCGCCTGCCATCCCGCAGAGTGAGCCACGTTTTTCGCTGACCGGCCGCCTTTTGCCGCGTATCCGGCCGGGACCATGCTCACCGGCAGTATGCCCCGCCCGCCGCACCTCGGCCGCCTTGGTTCGTCGGCGCCCACGGTTGCCGTAGAGGCCGCCCGTCCTGGCCCCCGGTCCGGCCAGGTGTGCCGCCGGCTTCCGCACCAGCCTCTGCACACCGCCACAACCCATTGCCTGTCCGCGGGCGCTTCGCCCTGCCCGTTTCCCACTTGCCCCGACTTCTTGGAGACCTTGCCGTGCCCAGCAGGAAAGCACTGATTGTCGGTACGAGCCTGACACTGTCCGCCGTGACGGCGGCCGTAGCGGCCGTAGCCCTGACCACCGGCGCATACGCAACCACGACGGCGGCGCCCGCACCGGCCAAGGTAGGCACCTACGCCCCGCACAGCACCGCCCCGGCTTCCACCCCGACCGCCACCGCCACGCACGGCAAGCCGTCGCCCACCACATCCCACCATGCGCGCCTCACACCCGGTCGTCCCATCCCGGGCACGACCGAGGCTGGCGGTGACTCGCCGGCACGGGCACCATCCAAGCCCCTGCCCGCCAAGAGTCTGCCCGACAGCAAGGCCGCCCAGTGGAAGCCGATGGGCCCCGCGAACACCCGGCCTGTCGCCCACGACACACCACTGAACGAATGCGCCGTTGTCCATGGCGCGATCTCCTGGCAGCAGCAGGGGTACGTCAGCGCCTTCAAGACCCCGGCCATCGAGGACTCGTTCACCTTCCGCACGCCCGCCGCCGCCACCTTGGCCTATCAGAGCCTCGTGACGGGCATGGACCACTGCCAGAGCACCTCACGCGAGGTGCAGCACAGGGGCGGTTTGACGGCGCATGCCCGCGTGGAACGAACCGCGGCCACGGCCGACGGCAACGCCTACAGCAGGCAGTGGACCGGCGTGGCCGGCATGTCCGCCCCCGGACCGCAGACGAATCACATCTACCTCGTCCGGCGTGGCGTCACGGTGAGCGTTCTTCAGTTCACCGAGATGCGCGCCTCCGGTCCACAGCACTCCTATGACACGGGCAACGACCCGGCCACGCTGGCTGCCCTGGCCCGCTGACCAGTCCCCACCCCTGCTTCTCCCCCGCAATTACCCTCTCAGCAAAGGAATTCCGGCATGTCCCGCCGCTTTCGCACGTCCCTGCGACTGACCGCCATCGCCACCGTGGCCGCCGCCGGCCTGACCCTGCCCCTCCTCAACGCCCCCGCCGCCCAGGCCGCTTCCACCGCCGGCGGGCCGATCACCCGCAGCGAAGTCCTCACCCGTGCCCAGAGCTGGGTGGATCAGAAGGTGCCCTACAGCTGGACCACCTACTGGAGCGACAGCAACGGCACGTATCGGGAGGACTGCTCGGGCTTCGTGTCCATGGCCTGGCACCTCACGAGCAGCCTGACCACGCAGACACTGCCGGACGTCTCCACGAAGATCGGCTTCAGCCAGCTCCAGGGCGGCGACATCCTGGACTACACCGCCAAGCACACGTTCCTCTTCAACAAGTGGACCAACAAGGCCAACGGCGACTTCACCTACTACGCCGAGTCCAACGAAAGCGATCCCACACACGGACCCACCGCCGCCAACATCAACGCCTCCAGCCTGGAGGGCTGGCCCACCAGTTACTACGGCGCGTACCGCTACAACCACATCGTCAACAACACCACGGCCGGCGTCGGTGTGTGGAACCCGTCGGACCACTACTTCCATCTGCGCAACGCGCTCAGCGCGGGCCCGAACGACAAGGACTTCGTCTTCGGCGGATCGGGAATGCAGCCGGTCACCGGTGACTGGGACGGCATAGGCACCGACGGCGTCGGCATGTACGACTCCGCCAACCACACCTTCTACCTGCGCAACAGCCCCAGCGCCGGCGGCAACGACTACACCATCTCCTTCGGCAGCGCCGGTGACATCCCCGTCGTCGGTGACTGGGACGGCAACGGCACCGACACCATCGGCGTGTGGCGGCCCTCCAACCACACCTTCTACCTGCGCAACTCCAACACCGCAGGCCCGGCGGACAAGACGTTCGTCTACGGCGGCGACGGCATGCAGCCCATCGCGGGCGACTGGGACGGCATCGGCACCGACGGCATCGGCATGTACGACGACTCCACCCACACGGTCTACCTGCGTAACAGCCCCAGCGCAGGCGGCAACGACTACGAGATCAGCTACGGCACCCCCGGCGACATCGCCGTCGCCGGCGACTTCAACGGCGACGGCAAGGACACCGTCAGCGTCTGGAACCCCAGCACCCACTACTTCGACATCAACAACTCCAACACCAACAACGACCCCTCCACCCGCTTCGTCTACGGCGCCACCGGCATGATCCCCGTCGCCGGCGACTGGGACGGCCAGTAGATCCCGCCCAGGAGTGCCGCCGCCGGGGCCATGGCTTTGCTCCCCGCGCGGCGGCAGGCCGCAGGCGGGTCAAGCAACGGGCGAGGAGCCGGAAGAAGCCCAGGCGCTCGCCGGTCTACGCCGGGATGACTTCCTCGACGAGCCGCCTAGAAATGTTCAACCGGTCCCGCTCGGTGCCGCAGTGCCGCGGTGACCTCCTCATGAGCTTGGTGGCGCCGAAGGACG
Source organism: Streptomyces sp. NPDC045022 (assembly GCF_056432605.1). Lineage (NCBI taxonomy): Bacteria > Bacillati > Actinomycetota > Actinomycetes > Kitasatosporales > Streptomycetaceae > Streptomyces > Streptomyces sp. NPDC045022. The sequence goes on along the minus strand of NZ_JBWKIR010000037.1, from coordinate 28,812 downwards.
ACGAACATGTGGCGTTAACGGTCTGAACTGGCCCCACCGGTGGGGCGCGCGGGAGCGTTCAGGGGTTGTTCCGGCTTAGAGGTCGTTTTCTCCCGATGTTTCATCCCGGAATTGGTGTTTGATCCTATGCTGCCGGGTCGCGCCAGGAGATGGTGCTATCACCGGTGAGGCGGCGGGCCATCAGGTCGGTCATGGCGAGGTGGATCATGGCTTCGGAGCGGGCGGGCAGGGTCTCGTAGTCGCGCGTGAGGCGATGGTGGAACATCAGCCACCCGTAGGTCCGCTCGACTGTCCAGCGCTTGGGCAGTGGCGGTGAATCCCCTGGTCCCGGGGGCGCGTTGGACGATTTCCATGTCGATGCCGAGGGTGGCTGCGTGCTCGACGAGGTGCTGGCGGTAGCCGCCGTCCACCCAGACTTTGCGGATGGCGAGGTGGGCGGCGGCCACCTGGTCGATCAGATCGGTGCCGGCGACGCAGTCCTGCACGCTCGCGGCCGTGACCAGCACTGCCAGGAGCAGTCCGAGGGTGTCGGTGACGATGCTCCGCTTGCGGCCCACGATCTTCTTCGCCGCGTCCGTGCCCTGCCCCGCAGCCGGGACGCTGGTGGAGGTCTTCACGCTCTGGGCGTCGATCACGCACGCGGACGGCTCGGCTTCTTTGCCCTCCTTCTGCCGTAACAGCCTGCGTAGTACGCCGGTGAGCTGGGCGAATACACCATCCTTCTGCCACTTGGCGAAGTAGCCGTAGCAGGTCACCAGGGCGGGAAGTCGTGCGGCAGGTAGCACCACTGCACCCCGGTGCGGTCCACATACAAGATCGCGTTCATGATCTCGCGCAGATCGCGCTCCGGCGGGCGTCCGATGTTCAGCGTATGCCTGCGCCGCTCCCTCGACGACCTCCTGCACCACGGCGGACAGCTCGCCGACGGCTGGGCTGCACGCGACATCGACACCGCCCTGTACTGGGCCGGCGCCGATCCTCAACCGCCAGCACCGGCATAGCCCCCGCACCAGCAGCACCGGCCCGGGCTTAGGGCGCTCCAGCCGGCCTCGGCGGTGGCCCGGCGCTGGCGCACCGAGGAAGCCAGGGCGCTGTTCGCGGGGGCGGCGGCGCATCTGATGTATCCGCTGACCGGGCCGGCCAGTTCCGGTCGGGCTGATGCTCGTCGGCGCCGCGCACCGCTTCGGCTGGCCCGTCGCCCGCGGCGGGTCGCGGACCGTCACCGATGCGCTGGCCGCACTGCTCGCCCAGCTCGGGGAATCATCGAGACGGGGGTGCGGGTGGACTCCCTGGCCGAACTCGCCCCGGGCGCGGATCGTCATGCTCGACACCACGTCCGCAGCCGCGGCACGCATCTGCGGCGACCGGCTGCCGGCCGGGTGCGCCGGACCTACCGCGGCTGGCGGCACGGCCCGGCGGCATTCAAGGTCGACCTCGCCGTCCAGGACGGCAACCCGTGGACCCATGAGGCGTGCCGCCGCGCGGGCAGTGCATCTGGGGGGACCCTGGAGGAGGTCGTCCGCACGGAGGCGCAGACCGCCGCCGGACGGATGCCCGAGCGCCCGTTCGTCCTGGTCGGCCAGCAGTATCTCGCCGACCCGGGCCGCTCTCGCGGCGACATCCATCCCATCTGGGCGTACGCACACGTCCCGCACGGTCATCCCGGGGACGCCACCGAGGCGGTGCTGCGCCCTGCTCGGCGCACCGCTGCAGCCCGGCGCCCGCGGCAGCCACGGCCTCCGCCCGTCCGCCGTGCACGACCAGGCCGATACGGTTCACCGTCATACCCCCCCAGCCGGCTCGCGCAGCGAGCCATCCTCGCCACGAACCGGGCCGGCACCTCACATGCCACGCCGCCTTGACGGCCCCCGCCTGGGCCTTCCGTGTCGATCCGGGCTAGAGCTTGTCACCGCCATGTCACAGGTGATCCACAGCGGAACCCCTGGTCCGCAGGCGCTGTCTCCCTCGGTGAACACCGGCTCGGAGCCGGTCGACCTGTGCACTTCGGACATCGGGGGAACCCATGCAGTACGGAAACACCAGCCGCGTCGGCGCGTCGGCGCTGGGCCTGATCGCGGCCGCGCTGGCGCTGACGGCGTGCCAGCCGGACGGCGGCGACCCCACGTCCGGTGCGTCCTCCGCCGTCCCGACCACCGCGGCCTCATCCCCCACGGCCTCCTCTCCCACCAGCCCGGCCCCCGCGAGCTCGCGGACCTCCGGCGCCGGCACGCCCGCTTCCGGCGCCCCCGCCTCCCCGACGGCTGCCACCTCGGCCGGCACCGCGTCCACGTGTGCGGCCACGGCCCTGAAGGCGACGGCGTACCAGGCCGCTAACCGTCCGGTCGGCACCGGCACCGGAGCGGCGATCGTGGAGTTCACCAACGTCTCCGGAAAGCCGTGCGTCCTCACGGGCCACCCGACGGTGGCCGGGGCGGGCAACGGCTCCCCCGAGCACAACACTCCGTTGTCGGTGACCCCTACGGGCTCCGCGTCGAACGTGCGGGTCGCGCCGGGCGGCAAGGCGTGGGTGAAGCTGACCTTCGTCCAGGTCCAGGGCGAGGGTGACGGATACTGCGCGTCCGGCGCGAAGCCCGCCGTGTACCCGACGCTGATGGTCGGCCTGCCCGGCGCGGGCGCCCATCAGGTCGCCCTGTCGGACGGCGAGTTCGCCGAGTGCGACAACAAGGTCACCGCGACCGCGGTCTCCGCGGTCAAGCCCTCCTGACAGCGCCTTTCTTCCGCGAGTGAAGAACGCCGCCCCTGTCGAGCGCCGGGGGCGGCGTGCCGGCAGCGAGCCGTCGCGCAGGATAGGCGGCCCGGCCGGCCCGTTCCACCAGGGCAATGCCGTCCTGTCGCTGCGGCGGGGGGTAGTTGGCGTGCGGGATGATGTGGGAGCTGGGGGGGTGGCGGTTGGTTGAGAAGCTGGTTTGGTGGGCGTGGGGGTCTGACCTGGGGCTGTGTGGGTTGTAGCGATAGTGGCCCGGCCTTTGTATGTAGCTTCTGCGTCTGACTGGCCGTTCTCTATCCGTCCGTGTGGTCGGTTCGAACAAGGGCCTGGTTCGGGTGAGTCGGCCGGTACAGGTGTATGCAAGAAGGGCCTCTTGGTAGCTGGCGGTTGTCACCTCTGCGGTGCCGCTCACAAAGAAACCGGAGGCAGCCAGGGCCGCAAACCATGAGCTGATCCGGTCCTTGAACCATCGGCTCTGACTTGACCACACGTCCGGAGCGGTGGCACCCTCCCGACGCCCCGATGGCAGCACCAACGTCATGAAGTGGTGGCGGCGCAAGCCCGCACGGCCCGCGGACACCTACCCCCACCTCGCTCACATTCGGCAAGAGCTGAGCGTCAGGCCGGCGGCCCGGTGAGGTTGGCGGCCACGGCGTCGAGGACCCAGTACGGCTTCACCGGCAACTACCAGCGAGTGAAGTTGTACGTCCTGGAAGCCCGGCCCCGAGTCGCGCATGAACTGGGCATCGCTCCTGATGAACTGGCCGGTCTGCACCGACGGTTCGAGGTGATCCCCGGTGCTGAAGCCCAGGTCGACTGCGGTGACGAGGGCGAGATCCTCGCTCATGTCGGCATTCCGAAGGTCTACTCGTTCCACATGGTCTTGTTCTACTCGCGTGATCCGTTCTGCTGTTTCACCACCAGCCAGGACCTGGCGACGTTCTTCGACTGCCACCGTCAGGCGTTCGCGCATTTCGGCGGGGTGCCCATGACGATCGTCCATGACCGCACCAAGACGGTGGTCCGCCGCACGTCGCTCCTGGTGAGGCTGTTCCACTGCATCCGGATGCGGTGGCGTTCGCCGGGCACTACGACTTCCACATCGACGTGCTGGCCGCCTACCGGCCGCAGGACAAAGGCCGCGTCGAGCGGCAGGTGGATATCGCAGCCGAGCCGCGGCCGCCAGCATCCCGGTCGGCCGCCTCCGCTGTCGGTCTATGACGAGCTGACCGGCACCCGCCCCTTCACCACCAACCGAGCGACGAAGGACCCGTCTTGAGCGAGCTGACCGGCAACCGCATCCGCACCACGACCGGCAAACTCGGCCTGCCCCACTTGGCCGAAGCCCTGAACCAGTACGCTCAGCGGGCTGACCCAAGATGGGCTATCTCGACTTCCTCGATCTGGTTCTCTCCGAGGAACTGGCCGTCCGAGACGACCGGCGCTTCCGCCAGGGCCTCCGGCTGACGACATGGTCCCCAACCTCACGGCCGCTGAGGCAGCAGGGCGTCTGACCAGCGAACTCGGCACCCATCTGCGGCCCAGTGTCCTGGTGGTCGACGAGGTCGGCTACCAGCGCCTCGAACGCGCCGAGGCGAACCTGGTCTTCCAGGTGATCTCCAAGCGTTACGAGAAGGGCTCGATCATCCTCACCTGGAACAAGACCTTCAGCGAATGGGGCCCGGTCTTCGGCGACGGGGTTTGGCCACCGCGATCCTCGACCGGCTCCTCCACCACTGCGACGTCGTCACCACCAACGGACCCAGCTACCGGCTCAAGAACCGACTCGCGGCCGTCGAACGGGACACCCAGTGGGCCTGACACCGAGCACGTTTATCTGTACTTGGCTGAGCACTACTTTACGGAGTACGCCGACATCTGGACGACCGGGATGACCATGACGCCGCACGGCAGGTACACGGGGTAGGTGAGTGCCTCAGGCTCGTAAACCGTCCGCATTCCACTCGCGGCGCCGCAGGAGCCAAGCCCTTGTGCCGGGTGCGCCTGACTGCCGCGAAAACATGTGAAGAGGATCCTGGCAGCGGAGTACGACCCGATGCCGCATGCTGACCCTATGGGGTTGTACGCCGCGGATCCGGCCTGCACCTTCTGCGACATCGTCTCCGGCCGAGTGCGCGCCAGCCGGGTGTACGAAGACGCGGAGGTCCTGTCCTTCATGGACATCCATCCGGCTGCGCCCGGTGATCTCCTCATCATTCCCAAAGCGCACGCGGCGGGTCTGGAGGACATCGACCAGGCTCTGACGGCTCACCTGTTCCAGGTGGTCCATCTACTGGCGCGGGCGCTGCGGCGCTCAGGTCTGCCGTGCGAGGGAGTGAACGTGTTCCTCGCAGATGGTCGGGCGGCCGATCAGACGGTGTTGCACCTGCATGTGCACGTTTTCCCCCGTACCACGGACGATCGGTTCCGTCTGGAGGTCAGTTGGCTGGAGCGGTCCCGCGCCGACCTGGACGACGATGCCGGACGGATAAGGGCAGGCTTGGCACGTAGCGGATACCGCCCCGGTCCATGAGATGCAGAGGGTGGAAGACGGGCCTCTGAGGGCTCCGGACGGTGGTAGTGCCGTTGCTCAGGGCGAACCCCTTGTGGCCGTCGGTCCCCTTGGCGCTGGCCAGACCAGTGTCTAGCGCCAGAACAGCCGACGGCGTAGCCGCGCACCGGGGCAGTACCTGACGGGCATCGCGAACGATGTCGGGGGAGCTCATGGCCGCTGGCCGGGTCGGGGCGGTCATTGAGGCTGGCCGTGGGGCCTTGCGGCCCTTGTTCTTGATCCAGGCCATGGCGACGTTCCAGGAATGGCGGCAGCGCCGAGCAAGTGATCGCCGAGAGGTTATGCAGGGCAAGGCCGACGACGACCAGGGTTCCCCCAGGCGCCAGGTGCTGGCGGAAGCGGGTGAGGGCGTCGCTGAACGGCAGATGGTGAATGGTGGCGACAGAGGTGATGACGTCGTAGGAACCGGGTGGTATGTCAATGAGCGCGTCGCAGACGGTGAACGTCACAGGGGTAGTCGGAGCGGTGAACTCCGCGCTCGGGCGACGATGGTGGGGTCCGCGTCGATTCCTTGCACTGTTTTGGCACGTGTGGCCAAGAGCCCGGCCAGGTCACCGCTGCCGGATCCGGCGTCCAGGGCGCTGTCGAAGCGCCTCGGGGGCTGCCGCAGGATCCACCGGTGATAGCGGGCGTTGTGGTCCCAGGGATGTGCGGCATGGAACTGCTCAAGTGTGTGGAGGGCGGGGCGTCCGGGGCGTCATGGCGTGAGTCCATCAGGTTCTCGGTCGTCTGCGACGCCCCCGCCGAGCGACGATCACGGCGAATGCCCCGGCCTGGCCGACCCATCGGGTGCTCGGCTCCTGGTGCCGCAGTGTCCGGGCGCCGGCGCGCCGCTCCCCAGGAGGGAGCGGCGCGGCCACGGACGACCGGGGCAGCAGCTCGTCTGCGCCAGCTCTCAGAAGGCGAACACCGAAGCCCCCTCAACGTCCTTGAGACAGGCGTTACCGAAGGCATGCTCGTAGTTCACGCGCTTGCCGCGCCAGACGCCTTGGGCGGTGACGACGACCGGACGGTATTCCTTCGTGCAGTACCGGCCGCCACGATCTGCGCCGAGCGTTGCCAGACGGTCGAAGTCCCCGCCGACCTGCGCCAGTTCCCCACAGGCCTTTGCTGAGTCCGGATGAGTGCCCGAGGCGGTGGGCGCACAACTCAACGTCACCGCGCGCTCCGGTACCGCGGAGGCATCATCGCCATGCCCCACGGTGAGGACCAGGGAAGAGGGTGCATAGAGCGAAGCGGGGGCGCTGTGTGCGGGAACGCTCAGAGGACCCGACAAAGCCGTGGCCAGGAGAGCGCCTGCCGTAGCCCAACGTGCCATCGGTCGCATGATGTGTCTCCTTCCGTTGACGTGTTCGGTTGCCTCGGAGTACCCCCGTCGCGGCTCGCCCCGCGGATAACGAAGCCAAATGTGCACTTAGCGCAGCGATTCAGACTAATCGCGCATTGAATCAGTGGCTGGATTGGAATCGTTGCGCTCCATACGCGCAGGTCTAGAACCTTCCTCCGGTTCGCAGGTTGAAGACGTGGCCGAGTGCAATCGCTGTGAAATGGCGCGATACCTCTCCTCGTCGCTCGCACGCTGCCATCGCGACCACGCCGAGGCGGTTGCATGCCCGCATCGACTGGACGAGCACCGAGTCAACCGTTGCCTGAGGCGGGCGGCCAGTCCGCGGCAGTAGGCGCAGCGGCCGGCCTCGGTACACGGCGCATCGCCGAGCGGGCAACGACCGGCCGGCTCCCGGTCGGCAATCCGCGCCTGGGGCCGCCGACGCCCGACAGCGCGCACAGGACGACGCCCCGCGAGCGCGAGTACATGGAGAGGTCGGGCCGCGCAGCCGAGCAGCGTAAGGGAGCCGGTCCGGGACGGAGCGGAGCCAGCCGACGACCAGCACATGACGATCACGGTGGCGGCGTCTGCCGGGAAGAGGGCCGGGCGTGACCAGGCAGGGCCCGGTCGCAATCGGTCTCGCGCGGCCCGGAGGCGCTGCACCCGGGCAGTCTCGGAGGGGACTCCGCCGCCTGGTTCAACCACGAGCTGTACCAGCCGCTCCCGCCGTACCCGGCGCCGCGAGCTGCCCAGCTCCTGCTGCACCTGCTCGCCTACGACGTCGCCGGTATCAAGCGGGCCTCGCCGGGCGATCCGGCCACCCGGGCAGGCAGATGGCCGGCTCCCCGGTCGGCGGGGGCGACCGGTCGCGTGCGCGCCTCCAGCGCGATGTTGTCGAGCTCCTGAAGAAGGACAGGCACTTATCGCCGCCTGAGCGAGCTCAACATCCACAGGTATTGACAAATACTCTTGCCGGGGTCGATCTTCCGCTGCCAGATCAGCTCGGGCAGGTACTGGCGTACTGGGGCTGGACCGCCGTGCAGGTGGACCTGGGAGAAGAAGAGGCTTTTGCCGTTGAGGGCGACGTCGTGGTTCATGCCGACGAAGCCGACGTGTCCGCCGGGACGGGTGGAGCCGATGGCCTGCTGCATCGACTCCTCCGCGTTCGGTGACGATGTCGGTGGCGCCGAATTCAAGGGCGAGCTTCTGCCGGGACTCATAACGGCTCATCGAAAGGATCCCTGCGCGCCCAGTTGTTTGGCGGCCAGGATCGCGAGGAGGCCGACCGCGCCGTCGCCGACGACCGCGACGGTCTTGCCAGGGCCGGCCTGGGCGGCGACTGCGCCGAACCAGCCGGTGCCCAGCACGTCGGAGGCGGCCAGCAGGCTGGGGATCAGATCGGCGTCGGGCGTGCCCGGGGTGGCCACCAGGGTGCCGCCGGCGTGGGTGATCAGGGCGCGCTCGGCCTGCGTACCGGACTGCAAGACGCGGTTGACGCAGGAGGACGGGTAGCCGGAGCGGCAGATCTCGCGGGTGTTGTCGGAGTTGGCGAACGAGCCGACGATGAACTGGCCGGGCTCGATGTTCTTGACCTCGCTGCCGACCTCCTCGACGACGCCCACGTACTCGTGCCCCATGCGGGCGGGCTCGTCGACGGAGTCGACGCCGCGGTAGGGCCACAGGTCCGAGCCGCAGACGCAGGCCGCCGACAGGGGGATGATCGCATCGGTCGGAGCGATGATCTTCGGTTCTTCGATGTGTTCTGCCCGGCGGGAGTGTGCAGCACAGTGGCGCGCATAGTTCCTTCTTCCTTGATTGCTTTCTGGCAGGCCGCCGTCACGAGGCCGCTGTTCGTGCCGGCGGGGGCGGCGACCCGTCTATATGGCCCGCGCACGAGGCGTGTCGCCGGCGATGCCTCTTCATAGGCACCGCGGGCAGGTGGCAAGACCTCGCGTCGTTGCCGTTGGGTCCTTCAGAGCGCGAGGTCAGTCGCACACCAGTTCGCGCTGCCAGTCCGTCTCGGGCTGCTGGTGCAGGTTGAGGTATGCCTGGGCGAGGACGGCCGGATCGAAGCGTTCTTCGCCGCCGCCGATCTCACCGGCGATCGTGACGCTGGTGGCGTGCACACCCGTTCCCGCCAGGTGCAGCACATCCGAAGGGCGGCCCGCATGCAGGGCCGCCCTTCGGCTGCCCGGTTCAGCGGACGAAGGAGATCTCCGGGTATTTCTTGTCGGGGCCGTCGAGCAGACTGCGGTGCTGGTGGCGCAGTTCCTTGTCGAAGAAGGCGGCGAGGTAAACGCGCTGGATCTCGATCGCGCGGTTGGGGTCGAGCGTGCCGAGTATCTGCTGGAGCTGGGCCGGGGAGAGCCCGCGCAGGCCTGCCTCCTGTGGCAGCATCGCCTCCGTGTCGCCGAACGACAGGTGCGCCGAGCCCTGGAGCTGGATATCGAACCGGTCTCCCTTTAGATGCGACCACAGCGTGCGCCATGACCTGTCGTTGTTGCGGTTGTGGGTGCCGGAGCTGAAGAGCATGAAGGGGCGGTCCAGGTTCTTGCCCGGCGCCGAGCCGAAGAACTGGCCGTCCAGGTCGGCGCCGGCGTCGATACGGTGGTCGAGCTGCATGGCGGTGTCGACCGCCCCGCCGCCCAGCGACCAGCCGAACATCCCGATGCGGGACATGTCCACGGCGTGCGACAGCCCGGTGGGGAGCCTGGCGTGGCCGGCGTCCGGGTTGTGGCCCTTGCTGATCGTCCCGAGCTGGTTGATCACGAACCGGATGTCGGCCGCACGCACGTTGAGCGTGTCCGAGGAGTGCGCGCCCGCCGGCATGGTGTTGCCCTCAAGCCGCCCGCCGGGGAACTGCACCTCGTTGGCGTCGTGGGTGTGGTCGACCGTGACGACGAGGTAGCCGCGGCTGGCCAGGTCCTCGACGAGTGCAGTGCTCCCGGCGCGGTCCCCGTGCAGGCCGGCCGAGTACAGCAGGACGGGCAGCTTGCCGAGCTTGGTATCGACCGGAGCGAGCACATGGCCCGCGGTCTTCGGCAACGTCACCTGTTGTGGCGTCAGGCCCTGAGAGGCGAGGAAGTGGGCGCCGGAGGCTGACGGCATCCACGGTGCCTTGTAGTGCCCGCGGGTGGAGGCGGCCGGGTACCAGAACGACACCATCAGCTCGCGCGGCTTGTTACCAGGCACGTACGGGTCCGTGCGGGACTTGTCGACGAGGTGCAGGCTGAACGTACCCACGCCATGGCGCCCGGTCGGTGCGGGCAGACTGAGCTGGAGAGCGGACGTGGCCGCGCGGGGCGTGACGGCCTCCGGACGGACGGCCGTGTGCTGCTTCGGCACCCCGTCGTGCTGGGGCGCCCAGGGCGCGTCGCCCTGGTCGGGCTGATCGGGCGAGAACCCGGTGGCGGTGGGCTTGTTGGCCGTCTTCCCGGCGGCCATCGCCGGCGTCATCCCCGCGCCCAGGGCGATGGCCAGCGTACCCGCCGTACCGACCGCTCTGGCGATCACTCTGCGGCGGTTGCGCGGTCGGCGGTGTTTCATGGGACCCCCTTGTTGGGCAGCAGTCGACGAACTGGCGATCGGACTTCGCACCCGTACCGCCGCAGTGGCCTACGGATTTCAGGCCCCTTGCGTTCACCGTGGTGGCGGGCGGAACGAGCAGCTCAACCATGCGACCGGTGCGATCCCCGATCAGACCGTCCGCGTCTGCCGCCCTGGGCTGCCTGCCGCAGGAAGCAGGCCGGGGTGAAGGTCGAGCTGAAGAGTGCCCCGGCGAACGACAACCGGGCCGTGCCCCGGGTGTGGCCAGTTGATGCACAGGACGGACGGAACGCAGCGACGGGAGTTGCTGGTCGAGGGCAGTGCCCAGCACAGTGACAGCCATCGGTCACACCTCCCGTTCCTCACTCGGCCGCACGCGGCGGCACCCCGGCCACCGTGTGATGTGCGCTCACCCTGGGGACGTTCGTCTCCGGGCGCCACGGAATGTCCCTCCGCCCCTCATACGACGGCGATCAGCACGAGGACGACCAGCACGCCGATCAGCGGCAGGCGGGTCCCGATGACGCAGCCCGGCCTGATCGCCAGGTCGGTGAGCCGGGCCGGGAGACCGGGCGATCGCCCGGCGGCGGCCGGGGACTGCGGGGGCGTCGCGGCCGCCAGGGCTGCCGTGGGCGCGGGGAGACCGCCCGCCGGTGGTACGGCGGGCGGTGTGCCGTTGCGCATCGCCTCCCGCAGGATCTGGCTCCACAGGACCGGCGGCAGGTCCGGGAGCTGACCGTCCGCCGGTTCGACGAGGCTGTGCCAGAGCCAGTTTCCGGTGATGGGGTGGCGGTCCCGCAGGCCTGCGCCTGGTCCTCGACGGCTTCACGGCAGCCGACCTCAGTGACGAGGGCAGGGCGCGGCGCGAACCGGGGGCCACCAGGGCGCGAAGCTGGTCGACGTCGCGCGTCGGGCCGGCGTCTCGACCGGCACGGTGTCCAACGTCCTCAACCACGCCGAATGCGTCACCGAGGCCACGCGAGCGAAGGTCGAGCAGGCCATCGCGGACCTCGGATTCGTGCGCGGCGGCGTCGTGCCGGAGCATGCTGCCCACTGGCGCAGGAACGATTTCGCGACCTGGCTGTTCACGCCGGCGGTCTCCGGCTGGTCCCCGAAGAAGGCACCACAGGAGCCACGGCCCGTACCGCTGCTCGGTGCTCGGTGAACCTTGGCCCGGCGTCCCGGCCCGAGGACGCGGCGCCAGCGCACGGGCCGACGTCTGCTGGCTCCCGATAGCCAAGGGACTCACGCCCCACGGCCCATACCCACCGGCCGATGATGGAGGACCAGGGACCGAGAAGGTGCTCATGGACGAACGCATGGGCCACATCGACGGCTCGGTCTCGGCGCGCTACGCACACGTCACCCCAGGCATGCGCAAGCGCCTCATGCTGGGGCTGACCGAGCAGTGGGAGACAGCACTTGACGCCCGCCTCGCGATGAGCCCCACGTCGCCGGTACGCGTCCTCGATGGACTTCTGCGAGCGCGGCGGGGAGCGCTTCCGTAGCACAGGTCGGGCGGTCTCAAGGGGTACACCGGCATGCGCACGAGGGGTGAGGCCAGAGGTGTGAGGAGCCACCGGGCCTGACTGGGTTCAGGTGGGGTCGGACGAGGACCGCGGCGTCGTAGTGCCGTCGTTCGTGACGGCGGCGGTCTCTCGGCGGCGCAGGCTACAGAACCAGTTGGGTACGGGTGGCCCGTCGCGGAGCATGGTGCCCCCCCCCGTTATGTTCTTCGCGGTCCTGCAAGAGGGCCGCTGGCCTCCGGGCCCGGCATGACTGGTCCCCCCTGTCGAACGGATGACCTGGGGGGTGGTGTCACCGGGCTCGGGAGGTGCCGTTGGAGACGCTGATGAGGGGTCCGACTACCGCCCGGCATGGCGCAATGCCGGGCCGCTTGCGGGCGGCAGGTCTGCATAACGTGGATGCGCGCGTACGGCGCCAACTCCCTGGCCGGCACCGCACCGAAGCAGTTGGGAGCACGATGTTCGACATCGGTGACGTAGGCGTCTTCCTCGGCCTGGACGTCGGCAAGACCGCTCACCACGGCCACGGACTCACCCCGGCCGGCAAGAAGGTCTTCGACAAGCCGCTGCCCAACAGCGAGCCGAAGCTGTGGGCCGTCTTCGACAAGCTGGCCGCGAAGTTCGGCACCGTGCTCGTCATCGTCGGCCAGCCCGCCTCCATCGGCGCTCTCCCGCTCACCGTCGCACGGGACGCCGGCTGCAAGGTCGCCTACCTGCCCGGCCTGGCGATGCGGCGGATCGCCGATCTCTACCCGGGCGGGGCGAAGACCGACGCCAAGGACGCCGCGGTCATCGCCGACGCCGCCCGGACGATGCCGCACACGCTGCGCTCGCTCGAGCTGACCGACGAGATCACCGCCGAATTGACCGTCCTGGTCGGCTTCGACCAGGACCTCGCGGCCGAGGCCGCCCGCACGTCCAACCGGATACGCGGCCTGCTCACCCAGTTCCACCCCAGCCTGGAGCGCGTCCTCGGGCCGCGTCTTGACCACCCCGCCGTCACCTGGCTGCTGGAACGCTACGGCTCCCAGCCGCCCTGCGGAAAGCCGGACGCCGCAAACTCGTCGAGGTGATCAGACCCAAGGCCCCACGCATGGCCCAGCGGCTGATCGAGGATCCGCCGAGCTGCGCAAGGCACTGCCCACCGTGAGCCCGGAGGTGGTGAAGGCGACCCAGGCCGCCGAGCCGAGGGGCCGCGTAGTCGCCGCGCCTTTCCCGACCCGCCCCCTCGGATACCGCAAAGCGCCGGTGATCGACGCCCTTCCGGGGGAATCGGCGGTGCTTCGCCCCGGATCGCCCTACTGTGATGTCCCGTCAACCGTTGGGACGATGCGGCGCGGGGTGAGGGTGGGTGTCGGGCGGCAAAGCCGGTCAAGAGGGACAGGACTGGCGCTGGCGGCTGGCCGCGGCGGGCGACGCCTTCGCCATGCGGGTGCTGGCCACCGCGCTGGCCGAGGACGGGCGTCACGATGAGGCCGTCGCCTGGTGGGAGAAGGCGATCGCGGCGGGAGACGAGACCGCGCTGCACCAACTCGCGGATCACGTGGGCGCCAGGAAACTGGAACGACAGCTGCGCCGGCGGGCCGAGAGCGGTGACGTGACCGCCATGGGCAACCTGGCGAAACGCCTCGTGCGTAATAGCGGCGGCCAACGGCTCGTCGAAGCTGTCCACTGGCTGACGCTCGCCGTGCACGCGGGCGCCGCCCTGGAGCGGCAACTCGTCGCGGCCCTCGACAGCGCCGGACGGTCGGCCGAGGCGGAGGACCGGCTGCGGCACATGGCCGCCGCGGGTGATCTCCATGCCCTGCACGACCTCGTCGGGCGGCTGCGCGAGGGGGACGACGTCGAGCGGCTCGACGAAGCGGTCGTCTGGCTGACCCGGGGCGTCGCAGCCGGTGAGCCATGGGAGTGGGACCTCGTCGCCGTCCTCGACCGCGCCGGGCGGGCGGAGGAGGCCGAGGCGCGGCTGCGGCGGCTGGCCGACCGCCATGACGTTGAGGCGGTGGCGACGCTGGTGCGGCGCGCCCCCGAGAACATGCGTGCGCAGGTGTCCCGACGGGAGCTGGACGGGCCCGCTCGGGCGCGCGCCGTGGACCACATCCGCCGGGTCGCGGCCGTCCTCGCCCGTCTCGGTGTGCAGGAGGAGGCCGTCCGCTGGTGGGCGGCGGCGGACGGGCTCGACGACCGTGTCCTCTCCTCCCCCGCCGCGCACCTGGCCGCCCGACCGGCTCCGGCGTCCGGGGCCTCGGACGCCGGTGTGGAGTGGCAGTTGCGGGAGATGGCCGCCACCGACGACGTGACGGCGTCGCGGGTGCTGGCCGGTCGTCTCGCGCGGACCGGCAGGACGGCCGAGGCCGTGCGACTGTGGACGCTCGCTGACGCCGCGGACGGCCGGCGCCGCTGGGGCGGTGCTCTCGCGCAGCACGCCCTTGGCGGCACCTCGAACACGGTGACGACTCACGGCGGTCCGGTCAGCGCCTCGGGGGACGGCATGGTGGCCGACGCCTCGCCCGCGGACACCGCGTTCGAGGAGGCCCCGGCCGGGACCGTACGGGAACCCGACACCGCTCCCGCGACGGCCACGCACCACCTGTCGGCCCAGATGCCCTCCCACGCCGGGCTGTCCGAACCGGTCAGCCTGGTCGTGCGGGTGCCGTTCGGGGCGGATCACGACGATGGCGGGGTGTCGGCCCCGCTGGCCGGGTTCCGGCCGGCGCGCGACGGCTCCCCGTTGACACTCATCGTGCGGGCGCCCGCCGGACTGGACCCCCAGGGCCCGCCGGAGCACACCCTGCTGGTGCCGCCCTTCGGTGCCCCCGCGCCGGTGCGGTTCGCGTTCCTGACCCGGGAACCGGGCCTGCACCGCGTCCGGGTCAGCGCCTGGGCCGGGGGGACGTTCCTCACCGAGATCGGCCTGGAGGTGTCGGTGGAGCGCGACGGCCCCTACACGGTGGAGCCGCCCAGCGTCGCCGACATGGGCGAGATGCGCGCCCACCCCGGCGAGGTCACGCTGCTCGTGGACCGGGTCGGCGACCAGTACACGTTCCGTCTCATCTCCGAGCGGTGCATCTACGGCGCCGTCCTCGCGCAAGCCCTCACCGCCGCCCCGGAAGCGGCCGCGGAGCGCGCGTACGCCATGCTGCAGAGACTGGCGGCGGGCCGCGGGGAGTACTCCGGCGCCCACGCCCGACGCTGGATGAAGGAGACGGGGGTGGGTCTGTGGACGGAGATGGTGCCGGACCCGATCAAGGAGCAGTTCTGGCAACTGCGCGACCACATCACGGCGTTCAGCGTCGCGTCCGAGCACGACGTCCTCCCGTGGGAACTCCTCTACCCCATCGCGCCGGGCCGTGACGAAGGGTTCCTGGTCCAGCAGTTCCCGGTCCTGCGCAACAGCCTGGGCCGGCCCCGCTCGTCCGCGCTGCCGATCGGTGAACCGCACTACGTCGTCTCCGCGCGGGTCCCGGTCAACGGTGACAGCGAGATCGAGTCGATCCGCCGGATTCTCGGCACCGGAACCGTCGTCGACACGCTGGACGGCGTCCTCACCGTCATCGACGCGGGCACGACGGGACCGCTCCACTTCACGTGCCACAACACCTTCGACCCCGGAGGCGGTTCGTCGATCCTCCTCGCGGACGGCCCCTTCGTCCCCGCTCTCCTGAACAGCGCCGTCGCCCGCCGCGCCCTGCAGGACGGCCGCCCGCTCATCTTCATCAACGCCTGCCGGGCGGCCGGAGCCGTCCCGCAGTACACCCGGATGCTCGGCTGGGCGCAGCAGTTCATGGGCGCGGGCGCCGGTGCCTTCGTGGGCACGCTGTGGGCGGTGCGCAGCGACAGCGCCCAGCGGTTCGCGGAAGCCTTCTACGCCTCCCTCTCGGCGGGTGAGCCGCTGGGCACGGCGGTGCACCGGGCCCGCTCCCACGCCGGACACGACGAGACCGACCCCACCTGGCTGGCGTACACGGTCTACGGCGATCCCGCCGCGATCGTCTCCACCCCCACCCCTGCCTCTGCCGTCTTCAGTCCCGCCCGAGTCGTCCCCACCCCCGTCCGATGCGAGGAAACGTGAACGTGACCGACGACGGCGTGCCCGTCGAGGACCTGGTGGCCGCCGTCAAGCGGGCGGTCACGGAGTCGAACATGTCGGCCACCGCGGCCGGGCGGGATCTGCGTGTCACCTCGGTGCGGCTCACCCTGCACGCCCTCGCCACTGCGACGGCCGGCGGTTCCCTGAACTTCCGGCTCCCGTTCATCGGCATGAAACTCAGGATCGGGCGCACGGTGTCCCGCCGGGACACCCATGTCATCGAGATGACGCTCGTACCTCCAGACCTGACACAACAGCACGAGCTGCGGTACGGCACGGTGGACGCCGTCCTGGTCGACGCGATCGCGATGATCCGCCGCGTGACGGCGTCGGCGCGGACCGGGGACGATCCCTTCCACCTCCAGGAAGGCTCGGTGCGACTGGAGTTCGCGATCACGGCGGACGGGTCCGTGTCCCTCGGCCTGGACGGCGCCCTGCACGAGGAGGTGACACACACCCTGCTCGTCACAGTCGCTCCCCCGGCGCAACTGAACACCGGCTGTCCTCAGGCCTGTTGACAGCCGGGCGACGGCCGCGCGCAGGAGCCGCTCCCCCTGCCGCTGGGCTTCGAGGCGCATTACGTGATGAACCAGGAGGCGTGACACTCCTACGCGCTGTACCGGCTCGGCACCAACGACGTTGCCGAGCGAGCGGTCCACCGCGCGTTCCTGGAAGTGCTCCGGAACTGGGACGCACTGCTCACCGAGGCCAACCTGCCGCAGCAGACCTGGAGCATCCCGCGGCTCGTCGTCGGTGACGAGGCACTGTGCGCGGCTCGCGACGGGATCACGGCGATGCCCAGCACGATCGGCCTGTACCTGGCCCTGCTGAAGCTGCCGCAGCGTCAGCTCGGCCTTCGGCCACCATCCGCTGCCGGCGCACTGCTGCGGCCGGGAAGGGCCGGGTTGAACACCGCCGCCGACCACATCACCGTCGCCCTGATGGCACTCGCCCAACTCCCCAAGCAGCGTCGCCGCGGACGCCGGTCCCTGATCCGCACCGACTCGGCAGGCGGCACCCACGCCTTCCTCAACTGGCTCACCCGCCGCGGCCGCTGGCTCGCCTACTCGGTCGGCATGACCATCACCGAGGAGATCGACGCCGCGAGCCGCGCATCTTGAAGCAGGCCTGGATACCTTGGCCTACGACGCCGAGGGCGTCCAGCAGCCCGGCGCGGGGATCGTGGAGATCACCGACCTGCTCGCCCTCCCCCCGACCGGCTGGCCGACCGGAACGCGGCTGATCATCCGCGAGGAGCGGCCGCACCCCAGCGCCCAACTGCGGATGGCCGACATCGACGGCCACCGCTTCACCGCCTTCGCCACCAACACCTCAGGCGGGCAACTCGCCGACCTCGAACTGCGTCATCGCCGCCGCGCGCGAGCCGAGGACCGCATCCGCGCCGCCCACGACACCGGATCCACGTCAGCCGGCCGCTCAGTGCGGGCGGACAGGGCGGCGGCCTTTGGGTTGGGTGGGTTCCGGCAAGGCGGCAGGGGGTTCGATCGGACGTACCTGCGGGCTGCCACGGGATACGGTCACCGGCTCGCCGCAGTGCAGGATTTCGAGCGGTTCTCCCTCGGCCAGCGAGTAGGTGGCCCGGCCGTGGACGATTTCCACCCGCAGGCACCGATCCCGTACGTGCACCGAAAACGCCAGGCGGCTGAACTTCTCGGGCAATCGGGGGGTGAAGTGCAGGGTCCCGGCGCGGTAGCGCATGCCTCCGAAGCCGACGACGAGGGCGAGCCATGAACCGGCCAGTGAGGCGATGTGCAGGCCGTCGCGCGTGTTGTTCTCCAGGTCGTCAAGGTCCATCAGCGCGGCCTCGCCAAGGTAGTCGTAGGCCAGGCGGAGATGGCCGACCTCTGCGGCCACAACCGCCTGAACGCAGGCCGACAGGGAGGAGTCACGGACTGTGAGCGGCTCGTAGTAGGCGAAGGAGCGGGCTTTCTGGTCGTCGTCGAAGGCGTCGCCTCGCAGATACATCGCCAGGACCAGGTCCGCCTGTTTGACGACTTGCTTTCGGTAGAGCTCGAAGTACGGGAAATGCAGCATCAGTGGATAGTCGTCGGGGCCCGTGGCGGCGAAATCCCAGACTTGCTGGCGCGTGAAGCCGGCTGACTGCTCATAGATGCCGAGCTGGCCGTT
The DNA here is from genome assembly GCF_056432605.1 of Streptomyces sp. NPDC045022. Taxonomy (NCBI): domain Bacteria; kingdom Bacillati; phylum Actinomycetota; class Actinomycetes; order Kitasatosporales; family Streptomycetaceae; genus Streptomyces; species Streptomyces sp. NPDC045022. The sequence continues at coordinate 10,875 of NZ_JBWKIR010000037.1, read as the reverse complement.
GTAGGGGACGGTCATCGCCTTGGCGGCGTCCCGCCAGGCGGCGGTCTCTTCTTCCTCGACTCCGAGTGCGGCAGCCTGTTGGGGGTGGCGTTCGGCGGCATCGGCGGCGGACAGAAGGTTCTCCTGGGCCATCAGGTTGGTGTACACGTTGTCGTTCGCGACCGCGCTGTACTCGTCCGGGCCGGTGACGCCGTCGATGTGGAAACGACCGTGCGAGTCGTGGTGACCGAGTGAGCGCCAGAGTCGCGCCGTTTCAACCAGCAGTTCCACGCCGGTATCGCGTTCGAAGTCTTTGTCATGGGTGGAGGAGACGTAGCGCACCACCGCGTGGGCGACATCGGCGTTGATGTGGAAGGCGGCAGTGCCGGCCGGCCAGTAGCCCGAGCACTCCGATCCGTCGATGGTGCGCCAGGGGAAGGCCGCGCCCTGCAAGCCGAATTGGCGGGCGCGTGCGCGCGCCGCGGGCAGGGTGTCCTGGCGCCAGCGCAGGGCCTCGGCGACGCAGCGGGGGTGGACGAATGTGAGCAAGGGCAGGACGAAGATCTCGGTGTCCCAGAACGCGTGTCCGTCGTATCCGGATCCAGTCAGGCCCTTGGCCGGAATCGCCCGTTGCTCGGCCCTGGCAGCGGCTTGCAGCACGTGGTACAGGGCGAAGCGGACGGCCTGCTGGATCTCCGCGTCACCCTCGAGTTCTACGTCCGCATGCTCCCAGAAGTCGTCCAGGAACGCTCGCTGCTGGTCGACCAGGCCTTGCCAGCCGGTGCTTCGGGCGCCGGCGAGCGCGGCTTCCACCTGGTCCCGCAGCGCGGGCAGGGAGCGAGCCGCCGACCAGCCGTGCGAGACAAACTTCTCGAGACGGAGCGTCTCGCCCGGGTCGAGTTCGGTGATGACGGTGAAGCGGCCCACGTCAGCCGCGCTCTCTGCGGAGGTGCTCACTCCGGCCTGTCCGTGCACGTTGTGGTCGGCTGCGACCGCGATCCGCAGGTTCGTCGCTGCAGTGTGGTGTATCAGGCGCAAGCGCGCATCCTGGGCGGCGTGCTCCTCGGCCCGCAGTGGGGATTCCAGAACAGAGGCGACCCGCGGATCACCTGTCGGCGCGGGCAGTTGCTCGTTGGCAACGAGTTCTGACTGAAGTACGAGGCTGACCCGGCCGTCCAGCGGCTCCACCTCGTAGGCGATTGCGGCGATGGCCCGCTGGGTGAAGGAGACCAAGCGGATGGAGCGCACCCGGACGGTCCTGCCGGCGGGTGAGGTCCATTCGCAGGTACGACGCAGCAGCCCGGCGCGCAGGTCCAGCACCCGCTCGTGTGAGCGCAACCGGCCGTAGCGCAGGTCGAACGGCTCGTCATCGACCAGGAGGCGGATGAGCTTGCCGTTGGTGACGTTGATGGCGGTCTGGCCGGACTCCGGGAAGCCGTAACCCGCCTCGGCGTACGGCAGCGGATGCAGTTCGTGGACGCCGTTGAGGTAACAGCCGGGCAGACCGTGCGGCTCACCCTCGTCGAGGTTGCCCCGCCAGCCGACGTGCCCGTTGGACAGGGCGAAGATCGATTCACTTTGAGCCAGGATGTCCCAGTGAAGCCCCGTCTCACGGACCTGCCAGGGCTCCACCATGTAGGCGGAATGATTGATCAAGGCATGTCCTCGAGCAGCTCGGCGAGGTCCTTCACAACGCTGTCGGCACCGTGGCGGCCGAGCGCTGCCGCTTGGCCGACGCGGTCGACGCCGACCACGTATCCGAAGTGGCCGGCCCGTCCGGCGTCCATTCCTGCCAGCGCATCCTCGAAGACGGCTGCCGCCTCGGGCTCGACGCCGAGGTCACGTGCGGCAGCGAGGAAGGTGGCGGGGTGTGACCTTCCCGGAAGCCTGTGCTCGGCGGCAATGACGCCGTTGATCCGCACATCGAACTGCTCCTCCATACCGACCGATACGAGGATGTCGCGGCAGTTGGCGCTGGAGGACACCACGGCGGTGGACAGGCCGGCCGCCCGCACCGCCTCGACGTAACGCACCGAGCCGGCGTAAGCCTCGACACCTTCGGTGCGGATCTTTCGCAGCATCAAGTCGTTCTTGCGGTTGCCGAGCCCCAGCACGGTGTCGGCGTCCGAGGGGTCGTTGTGCGAACCTTCGGGTAGCTTGATGCGCCGCGAGGCCAGGAACGTCCTCACGCCGTCGGCGCGCGGGTGACCGTCGACGTATTCGTCGTAGTCGGCCACCGGGTCGAAGGGGCGGAAGCCGGGACCGTCATGGTGCCGCAGGAAGTCGTCGAACGTCGATTTCCACGCCGCGGCGTGGAAAACGGCTGTCTTCGTCAGCACGCCGTCGAGGTCGAAGAGACAGGCTCGCACGACGCCCGGTAGACCCAGTTTCGTCATATTTCAGACCCGTCCACACAGTCATTCTCCAACCCCGTGTGGGTCGCGCAAGCCGACGCACTGGCCGCCCCCGGTCGTCGCCTCTCGGTCCTCCCCCCCCGATGCCCATCGTGTTCGCCTACGCCGAGACGCGCACCTTGACGACCGTGCGGCACGCGCGCCGCCGCCCGCATCACCGTGCGGCCGGAGTCGCGCGGCGCAACCCCGGGCCGCCTCTCTCCACGGTGTGCAAACGAACCCCTTACAACGCGCAGGCCCCGGCGCCCAGGGCGACACTGTGACAGCGCCTTGCACTCGAAGACCAAAGCCCCGTCCCCGTCCAAACTACGTCCGGCGCTGGCAGCGGCCGTACGACCGGGGCGCATCCGCCTGCCGGCCCTCTCCGACCTCTCCACGGTGCTATGGACTCCTCACCCGGCTCCGCCCCCTCACCGGCCAGACCCAGTGCGGCGAGGCCCGGCGATCCCCTCTGCGCGCATTCGTCCACACCGAGGCGGCCAGCGCCGCCGTTCTCCTGGCCGCGGCCGCCGCCGCCCTGGTGCGGGCGAACTCGGCCCATCGGCCATGCCTCCCTGTGGGGCCAGCTCTTCGCCGTTCAGGCCGGCCCTCACCGCGGCCCACAGCCGGTTCTCCGGGCGCCGGGTCGACCAGCCCGGGCAGGTCGATCCGGTGACTCGGGAGGCGTACTCCTCGGAAGTGATCCTGGCCGAAGCGCCGCTCAGCCCGGCGTCCGCGCAGTGGATGGCGCGCGGCGACAGCCACCTGGCCGTGCCGCGCTACGACGCGGCCCGCGTCGAGCGCGGATCCACGTGCCGCCGTGCTCACCTTCTACGAAAGCGGCTACCAGGCCGGGGCCGGACACGCCGGTGGGACATCGCGGCGCTTGCGTGCCCCGGCGGAATCACGGACCCGGTCCGTCGCAACTGACGCATTCGGTCATTAGTGCGGTGCAGTGGTCAGGCGCCGGTATCGGTGCGCGCCAGGATGCCTTTGAGCAGGCCCGTGGACTGGCCGACCTCGATGAGGTAGCCATCCGGGTCGCGCATGTAGCAGCGCAGCTCGGCACGCCGGTCGATGGGCGCGGTGAGGAACTCGGCTCCCTTGGCGCGCGCTGCCGCGTAGAAGCCGTGGATGTCCGCCACCCGTACGTTCAGGAAGCTGGAGACGGTGTGGCGGTCCTCAGGCGGGCGCAGGACGACGTCGGGTTTGTCATCAGTGGGACCGCCACCGGGGTTCATGATGATCCAGCTGTTGGCGACCTTGATGATGCAGGGGTTCTCCTCCAGCACCACCCGCCCGCCCAGTACCTCGGCATAGAACGCCCGTGAGCGAGGGACGTCACTGACCGTGAGGAAGTGCGTGAGCAGCAGGCCCTCGGCCGGTGCAGGAAGATCGTCGGCCGTAGCGCCGGCGGCGATGACATCGGACATACGGCGAGCGTAGGGCGGAAGCCCCCGCCCGGCATTCCCACTTTGACCTGATCGAGGCCGACGCGAACCAGTCCCGCGCGGCCTTCATGGCCGGGGCTGCGTCGTTCCTGGCCGCGTACACGGACGTGTTCGATGCGGAAGTCGGTGAGGACCGGTGCCCCGGCCTCCCGAACAAGCCGGCGGAGACAGCACCGAGGGGCGCCACGTGAACCTCCGTATCGATCTCGCGTGGATCCTGGCAGTGGCGCAGCAGATTCCGGGAGCTCCCCATGTCGTCGACTACGGTGTCCCGGTCGCCGCGGAAGCACGTCACCGGGCGGAGATCCTTGACCACGAGGTCTACCCCGAACCCCATCACAAGGCCGCGGCACTGCTGTGCGCGCTGGCGAGAAACCCGAGCCTGGAGCTGCGGAACCTGCTTTTCGCAGCCACGGTGACCGCGGCCTACCTGTCAGCGTCCGGTATGCCGGTGAGCCCTGGCCTGGACACCGTTCTCCCGCTGGCCCGCGCCGCTCAGGACGGGCTCCCGGTGCGTGAGGTCGCCGCTCAGATCAAGACCTGGACGAGTTGATCGCTGCCGAGTTCCGCCCCAAGCCGGAGACCTGGGGGTGATCGAGGCTTGTCATGCACTCAACCTAGTCTCGCCGCTGAGTGCCAGCCGTCCCGTGGAGTGGCCGCAGCCCGGGCACCACATTGCGCGGCCGGGCATGACAGCGGCCCCCGGCACCCGCGCGGTGCAGTGTACCGACCCAGGCCGTCCCGAGACCTTCACCGCCGACCCGCACGACCGGCGCACGGTCGTGGCCCAGCTCTGGTATCCCGCGCGGAAGAGCCCCGCAGGCGCGCAGCGGGCCAGTACCTCGGCCGCACGGACCACGAGGCCCGCACCGTCTCCGACGCCCTCGCCCGCGCGGTCGACTGCCCGGCTTCCTGGTCGACGGCGTCCCGCGTGCCCACACCCATGCGGTCTTCAACGCCCCGCGGTGGCCGGCAAGGGCGGACGGTTCCCGGTCGTGCTGTTCTCGCCCGGGCCGGGCGGAGTGCGCACCCAGAACACCGCCTGGGCGGAGGAACTGGCCAGCCACGGCTATCTGGTCGCCGCCCTCGACCACCCGTACGACTCCGCCGCCGTGGTCCTCACCGACGGCCGAACGATTCACACCAAGACCACCTCCACCGGCGACCGCGACAAGGAAGACAAGCTGGCGGCCGGCTGGACGACTGTTCGGGGCGCCGACCTCGGCTTCGTCCTCACTCAGCTGGACCGTCTGGGCCGAGGTGAGATCGCCGGCCCGCTGACCGGACGCCTGGACACCGGCCGGGTCGCGGTCACCGGCCACTCCATGGGTGGTGCCGCCGCCCTCCAGGCAGCCCGGCAGGACCACCGGTTGGATGCCGTCATCGATCTGGACGGCCACCCCCACGGCCCCACCTCCCCCTCCCTCCACCAGCCGACGCTCGCGCTCACCCAGGCCATCACCCCACCGTGCGCCGGGCCATGACGGAAGTCGCTCCAACCGGTCACAGACCGGCGACGTCCCCGGCCCTCTTCAGCACGGAGTCGAGCGCGTCCACCACGGCGTCGTGCCGCCTCGCGCGCGCCGCCCGGTCCGTCGGCACCAGCCGCGCGGCGGCCTGCACGGCATAGTCGTCCGGGTCGCCGAAGGCAGTCCGCGGGTGCTCTCCCGTATCCGCGCACTGCGCCGTGACATCCTTGACCGCCTGGAGCACGACTGCCCGGTCCACGCCCGGCTGCATGGCCAGCCGTACCTGGAAACGCGCCATCCACTTCTCGCGGTCCTTCTCCCTCGACGCGTCCGTCTTCTGGTCCTTCTTCGCCACGTGCTCTCCCGGGTGATCGGCAGCCGTCCGTCATGGAGTTGGACGCAAGAGCATCGAAGTGGGTTGAGGAAGCGAGAATCTGATGAGTTTCAGGCGACTGCCGGGAGCCGCACGAGCTCTACCGACCGGTCCACTGGCACAAAACGTCAAGGATCACGGGTTCTGGCACAGCTTCCAGCCCCGCGCGCCCCGTCCGGAAGTCCTGGTGGCAACAGCCTGCCTTGGTGACAGCTATCGCGCATCGGCTCACGAAATGTGTGACTGAGCGCTTCAGTTGGCCGGCCTGTGCGCCATGTCAGCGCTCCATCCTCATCCGGGGCGGCCGGATACCCGCAACGGGCATCCGGTGCCGACGCGCTCGGAAAGTTCAGCGCGCAGAGCGGCGAGTTCAGCCATGCGTGCGTCGACTAGCTGAATCTTTTCCTCGAACAGCGAGGACAGCGTTCCAGCGACGTCCGGTGCCCTGCGCAGTTCCTCGCCGGTCCGCGCGATCTCTGCCAGAGAGAATCCGAGTGTCTGTGCGGTGCGGACGTACTGCAGCCAGGCCACTGCCTCGGGTGGGAAGTCGCGATAGCCGTTGGACAGTCGCCGACCTGCGATGAGGCCGACCTTCTCGTAGAACCGAAGCGTGTCCCTGGACATCCCCGTCTGCGCAGCCAGCTCTCCGATGCGCATACCCAGCGCCCCCCTTCGGATGAATGGACTTGACCTTGGACCGTACTCCACTGTTTAGCGTGAGGCGTCGCTTACACCGAACCAGCCGGAGCCTCATCATGATCCGTCTCTCCGCCCCCGCACGGCCCGCCTATCTTCGTGTCGTACGCGCGAGCGCCTGGTACGACCTCGCGGTCACCGCAGGGTTCATGACACCGTGGACGTACGCGCTGGTGCACGAGGCCATATCTTCATTGGGCGACGCACTCGGGTGGGGCGTCCTGCCCGAACTCGACCCCTGGCAGACCCTGTACGCGAATCTGATGGGCTCGGTCGTGGTCGTCTGGGCCACCCTGCGCGTCATCCGGCCGCTGCCGGTGCACGGCCTGTTCGACGGCATCGCGCGCATGCTGTTCTCAGCGTGGATGGCGTACGCACTGACCCATGGCGTTTCGCGGATACTGTGGCTGTTCTTCACCGTCGAGGTCGCGTGGGGCATTGTCCAGCTTGTGCCCTGGCGGCGGAACCGACACGGCTACGCCACCTTTGAGCACAAGGCCGGGCAACTGGAACGCTCAGCGGCCAACTGAAGCGCTCAGTCACAACATGTGTGACTGAGCCTTTTCCAACCTCGGGCTCGTGATGGCCAGTTGGGCTGACAGCGCAGTGAAGCCCCTGGTAGATGGGTTTTCGGCCAAGAGAGCCATCTCCACCAGAGGCTTCGCATGCTTGTCTATCCGTCCGGTGCCGACGTGTCCAGCTCCGCCCTGCGCTTCCTGTCGGCTCAGCTGCGGGCCCACCGCCGGCGACGCGGCACCCGCTGGCGACGTCTGAGCACCGACCACCAGGCCCTGCTGGCGCTGGCCCACCTGCGGTGCGGGCACACCTATGCCCAGCTCGCTGCCGGGTTCGGTGCCGGCACCACCACCCCTACCGGTACATCGCCGAGGCCGTCGACGTTATGGCCGCACTCGCCCCGAACCTGGCTGCCTCGGTGAAGACGGCGGCAGACAAGGCGTTCGTGATCCTCGACGGAACGCTGCTGCCGATCGACCGGATCGCCGCCGACCGCCCGTTCTGCTCCGGGAAGCACAAGAAGCACGGTGACTCCGGGATCTTCTCGTGCCGTGCTCCGCCGCGAGGGCACCGCGTAGTTGCACGGCCGTCAGGCCGACGCCTCCCAGGGTGCCGTGGATCAGCACCGAGCCGTTCCAGTGCAGGCCGAGCACACCCCCGGGCGTCGCGGGGCAGGCGGGGCTCCCCCGTCAGGCCCTGGCGCCTGCCGTGGTCACCACCTGTCGCCGGTCCGGTCGGGGGCCACGCTGGTGGCGGTGGCGGACAGCAGGCCGGTGACGGTGGCGCCGATGGCAAGGAAGACGGCGGCGCTGGCCAGTTGAGCGCTGGTGGCGAGGTCGGTGGTGAAGGGCAGCAGCATCATCGCCACGGTCACCAGGGAGGCGATCCAGGTGAAGAAGGCGCGCGGCCGGGCGACGGTGACCAGCAGCAGGTGCAGCAGCCCCGTGGCCACGAGGGCGGCGGCGGCTGCCCAGGCGGCGAGGTAGCCGGTGGTGGCGTCACCCCACACACCCGCCCGGCGCGGCGCGAACACCGGCACGTCCAGCACCCCGCGCATCAGCAGCGTGGCCACGACGGCGGTCAGGGCGGCCACGACCGCCGCGGCGGCACCGGTCGCCCACAGCCGTCCCGCCGCCACATCCGGCGACGCGGCGGGCGCCGACGGCTGCTCGGGGTAACCGGCGGAACCGTACGGCGTGTACTCCCCGTAGGGGGCGGGACCAGACACAAGATCACCTCGCTGGAGACGTGTCACTCGATGTCGCCCCGGGTGCCCCGCCCCGGCCTCCCGATGCGGAACCGCCCCCGGATGGCCGGTTCGGTCACCGCCCCGCCGATGCCCGCCGGGCGGCAGGAGCCCGGAGGTGGAAGACACCCCGTCCCCGTGCACGGCGTCTGCCGCGTCCTATCTCGGGCAGGGCGTGCTGTGAGGCGTCGGGGCGCGGTTCGGGGATCGTGGGAGGCCGGCCGGTGAGGTTCGTGATCAGTTCGGTGCACAGGTCACGGAGTTTGACGTTGCGGTGCTGGGAGGCTGAGTGCAGGATGCCGAAGGCCACGTCAGCGGTGCAGCGGCGCTGGCTCGTAATCACGCCCAGGGCCTGGTTGATGACGCTGCGCGGGACCGCATGGCGGTCTGCAGCTGGTCGGCGAACTGCTGGGTGTCGCTGATGCGTTGGGCCACGGCGATGCCGCCGGTGGCCTGGGCGGCCAGGGAGCGCAGGCCGGCGAGGTCGGCGTGTGCGAACGCGCCCGGCGGACCGCCGTACAGGTTGAGGGCGCCGGCCGTATGGGTGTGGGCGGCGATCGGCAGGGAGACGGAGGAGCGGATCCCGCAGGCAGCGGTGTAGGCGGGGTAGTCGCCCCAGCGGCTTTCATCCAGCATGTCGTGGACGGTGACCTCCTCGCCGGTGCGCAGGGCGCAGGCAGGGGCCGTCGTCCTGGCCGTACTGCTTCTCGTCCAGCTTGAGCGCCGGGGGCCTGCGCTTACCACGGTGACGGGCCGACCGTCGCGCTCCAGGGTCACCCCGGTGCCCTCGGCACCGGACAGCTCCAGGGCGGTGTCGGCCAGGGTCTGCAGGAAGCCCTCCAGCAAGTCCGTCTCCAGCAGCCACTGGGTGATGTGGGCGCTGTCGTACCTCTCGTCGCGCTCATGCTGTGTCCTTCGTGCGGCCCACGGGCCGGGTCAGCATCGGGTCTTGCCACCGGAGCGACGGAGTCCGGGGGTCGGAAGGAACGCCGGAACACGGGAACACGGGTGCGGGCCCGTGGTGTGCCATGGGCACCGGTTTCACCCGGCAGCGCTGCCGCTGGGAGAAGTTGGACCGCGGTGCCGTGCCCGACGGGGCCGGCCGGCCCGTCAGCGGGTGCTCGCGCCGCCGCGCGGCGGCAGGGCGGTCGTGCGCCCCACAGGCACCGTCCGCACGTGTCCCACCCCCGAGCCCGGGAACCCGTCGGCCATGGACGTACTGAGCTCGCCCGTGATCGACCGTTCCCTCCCGGCTCTCGCCCAGGGTTACACCTGGCTGCCTGGCCTGCTGCGCGACCGCCCCGAGGGCGTGGCACGCACCCGGGTGCTGGGCAGGCCTGCCCTCGCCGTACGCGGACCGGAAGCGCTGCGTTTCTTCTACGACGAACACAACGTGCGCCGCGGCGGTGCCCTCCCGGGACCCGTGCTGAGCACCTTGTTCGGCCACGACGCCGTCCACACCCTCGACGGCGGCGCCCACCGTGCCCGCAAGGAGTTCTTCCTGCCGCTGCTGCGGGCCGACCGGATCGCCGGCCTCGTCGAACACGTCACCTCCGTGTGGGACGACGCCGTACGGGAGTGGGGCACGGCCGGACAGGTCGTGCTGTTCGACGCGGCGAGCGTGGTCCTCACGCGTGGCGTGTGCCGCTGGGCGGGCGTCCCGCTGGACGAGGGTGCCGGTGAGGCGGAGGACCTCGCGCGCGACCTGGTCGCCATGGTCGACGGCTTCGCCACCGCCGGGCCACGGCACTGGCGGGCCCGGCGGGCCCGGAGCCGGCAGGAGGACCGCCTCACCCGGCTGGTGGAGAACGTGCGCTCGGGCAGCGCCGCCGCTCCCGAGGGATCGGTGCTCGCGGCCGTGTGTGAGCACCGTGAGGCCACCGGTGAACTGCTGCGCCCGCACACGGCCGCCGTCGAGCTGCTGAACGTCATCCGGCCCACGGTCGCCGTCTCCTGGTTCGTCGCCTACACGGCGCACGCATTCCACCTGCAGCCGAACCAGCGCGAACGGCTGCGCGGCGGCGACACCGCCTACACCGCCGCGTTCGTGCACGAGGTGCGCCGCTTCTACCCGTTCGCGCCGTTCCTCGGCGGCCTCGCCGTCCGGGACCTGTCCTGGCGGGGCGTGTCGGTGCCGGCCGGTGCGATGGTGCTGCTCGACGTCTTCGGCCAGAACCACGACGAGGAGCTGTGGGGCGACCCGTTGGTCTTCCGCCCGGAGCGGTTCCTCGAGCACCCGGTCGAACGCGACGAACTCATCCCGCAGGGCGGGGGCGAGCCGCGCACCGGCCACCGCTGCCCCGGTGAGGGCCTCACCATCGGGCTGCTCGAAGCGCTTGCGCTCCGCCTGGCCCGCCTCGACTACACCGTCCCCGACCAGGACCTGAGGATCTCCCTGCGGCGCATTCCGGCACGGGTGCGCAGTGGCTTCGCCGTACGGGACGTACGGGTGCCGAACGAGCGCCTCATGACGGCCGTGTGACGTCCTCGGCCGCAGGACCCGCCGGCCTTCTCAGCCGGGCTAGTCGTCCGCCGGCCGCACCTCGAACCCGCCCCGCCCGTCGAACCGTACGTCGTACACTGCGTCGAATCCGTCGGCGGGCGTCGGCCGGCGCAGCCGTCGCAGCGTGGCGTGGATGCCGACGTCGGGCACGCGGGCAGGGCCCGTGCGCCCGGCGTTGCGGCGAAGGGAGCCCGCCAGGTCGGGAGGGAACCAGTACGCGGTGACGCCGGCACCGTGCGCACGGCCCGC
>NZ_JBWKIR010000036.1:56811-62056 GCF_056432605.1 Streptomyces sp. NPDC045022 | reverse complement strand
TGAGTTCTCAAGGAACGGTCGCTTCCTTTGTACTCACCCTCTCGGGCTTTCCTCCGGGCGCTTCCCTTCGGTCTTGCGTTTCCGACTCTATCAGATCTTCTCGATCCGATTTCCTCGGTGCTTTCCAGGTTTCCGCTTCCGCGTTTCCCTTTCCGGCGGTTCCGACTTTATCAGAAGTTCTGAGTCGGTTTTCCCGCCCCCTCCGGGCACCTGCGTCCAGCGCATGAAGTGCTGGGGTTCCCGGCTGGGCGGAGCCGTAAACGTACTGGAGCGGGGCTCCCCGATGCAAATCGAGGTGCCCCGCTCCAGGTTGGCGCGGACGGGCCGTCGTCGGACCGTCAGACCTCCACGACCACCGGGAGGATCATCGGCCTGCGGCGATACGTGTCCGAGACCCACTTGCCGAGGGTGCGGCGGATGAGCTGCTGGAGCTGGTGGGGCTCCACGACGCCGTCCTGGGCGGACCGCTCCAGGACTTCCGTGACCTTCGGGAGGACGACCGCGAAGGCGGAGTCCTCGATGCCGGAGCCACGGGCCTGGACGTGCGGGCCGCCGGTGATCTTGCCGGTGGAGGAGTCCACGACCACGAAGACCGAGATGATGCCCTCGTCGCCGAGGATCTTGCGGTCCTTGAGGGCCGGCTCGCCGACATCGCCGACGGACAGGCCGTCGACGTAGACGTAACCGGCCTGGACCTTGCCGGAGATCTTGGCCTTGCCCTCGATCAGGTCCACCGCCACGCCGTCCTCGGCGATGACGATCCGGTCGTGCGGGACGCCGGTCAGAGCGCCCAGCTCCGCGTTGGCGCGCAGGTGGCGCCATTCGCCATGGACCGGCATCAGGTTCTTCGGGCGGCAGATGTTGTAGAAGTACAGCAGCTCCCCCGCCGACGCGTGGCCGGAGACGTGCACCTTGGCGTTGCCCTTGTGGACCACGTTGGCGCCCCAGCGGGTCAGGCCGTTGATCACGCGGTAGACCGCGTTCTCGTTTCCGGGGATCAGCGAGGACGCCAGGATGACCGTGTCGCCGTCGACGATGCGGATCTGGTGGTCACGGTTGGCCATGCGGGACAGGGCCGCCATCGGTTCGCCCTGGGAACCCGTGCAGACCAGGACCACCTCGTGGTCGGGCAGGTCGTCCAGCGTCCTGACGTCGACCACCAGGCCCGGCGGGACCTTCAGATAGCCGAGGTCCCGGGCGATGCCCATGTTCCGGACCATGGAGCGGCCGACGAAGGCGACCCGGCGGCCGTACTCGTGGGCCGCGTCCAGAATCTGCTGGATGCGGTGCACGTGGCTGGCGAAGCTCGCCACGATGATCCGCTTGCGGGCGTTCGCGAAGACCGTGCGCAGGACGTTGGAGATGTCCCGCTCGGGCGGGACGAAGCCCGGGACCTCGGCGTTCGTGGAGTCCGCGAGGAGCAGGTCGATGCCCTCCTCGCTGAGCCGGGCGAAGGCGTGCAGGTCGGTGAGGCGGTTGTCCAGCGGCAGCTGGTCCATCTTGAAGTCGCCGGTGTGCACCACCATGCCGGCGGGGGTGCGGATGGCGACCGCCAGCGCGTCCGGGATGGAGTGGTTGACCGCGACGAACTCGCAGTCGAAGGGGCCGATGCGCTCGCGGTTCCCCTCCGCCACCTCGAGGGTGTACGGGCGGATCCGGTGCTCCTGGAGCTTGGCCTCGATCAGGGCGAGGGTCAGCTTGGAGCCGATCAGCGGGATGTCCGGCTTCTCGCGCAGCAGGAAGGGGACGCCGCCGATGTGGTCCTCGTGGCCGTGCGTGAGGACGATGCCCTCGATGTCGTCGAGGCGATCCCGGATGGACGAGAAGTCCGGCAGGATCAGGTCGATCCCGGGCTGCTCCTCCTCGGGGAAGAGCACGCCGCAGTCGACGATCAGCAGACGGCCGCCGTACTCGAAGACCGTCATGTTCCGGCCGATCTCGCCGAGACCGCCGAGCGGGGTGACCCGCAGGCCCCCCTCGGGGAGCGGCGGGGGCGAACCGAGTTCAGGATGCGGATGACTCAAAAGACTCTCCTCACCACGCGCGCCACGTACCGGTACGGCACGTGGCGCACATGACGTTCGTGCAGAAGCAGTTGTCGTTGTGGAATGCGGGCACCGGTGTGCCCGCTCTGTTCTGTTGTTCTTCGGTTGTTCTTCGGTTGTGAGGTTCAGGTGGTGCCAAGTCTGTTGTCAGAGCTGTACCCCGCCGGCAGCAAGATCGATCTTGAGCTGGGCGATCTCCTCGGGTGAGCACTCGACCATGGGGGCGCGCAGGGGTCCTGCGGGCAGACCCTGGAGCGCGAGCGCTGCCTTGGTGGTCATGACGCCCTGGGTGCGGAACATCCCGGTGTAGACCGGGAGCAGCTTCTGGTGGATCTCGGTGGCCTTGACGACGTCGCCGGAGACGTACGCGTCGACGAGGGCGCGCAGGTCGGGGGTGACGACGTGGCCGACCACCGAGACGAAGCCGACCGCGCCCACGGAGAGCAGGGGCAGGTTCAGCATGTCGTCGCCGGAGTACCAGGCGAGGCCGGACTGGGCGATGGCCCAGCTGGCGCGGCCGAGGTCGCCCTTGGCGTCCTTGTTGGCGACGATCCTGGGGTGCTCGGCGAGCCGGACGAGCGTCTCGGTGTTGATCGGGACGCCGCTGCGGCCGGGGATGTCGTAGAGCATGGCCGGCAGGCCGGTGGCGTCGGCGATGGTGGTGAAGTGCCGGTACAGGCCCTCCTGCGGGGGCTTGTTGTAGTACGGCGTGACGACCAGGAGGCCGTGGGCGCCGACGCGCTCGGCCTCGCGGGCCAGCTCGACGCTGTGGCGGGTGTCGTTGGTTCCGACGCCGGCCACGACATGGGCACGGTCGCCGACCGCCTCCAGTACGGCTCGTACGAGGTCCGCTTTCTCCGCGTCGCTGGTGGTGGGGGACTCGCCGGTGGTGCCGTTGACGATCAGGCCGTCGTTGCCTGCGTCCACCAGGTGGGCGGCGAGCCGCTGCGCGCCGTCGAGGTCGAGTGCGCCGTCCGCCGTGAAGGGCGTGACCATGGCGGTGAGGACCCGCCCGAAGGGGGTCTGCGGAGTGGAGGTCGGAGCCATGGGGAACACGCTACTCGGTGCTCAATACGTGGTCTGCCCTTGGGGTGCCGGGTAAGTCAGGACAAATACGGAACCCGGCACTGCCTGCTCGGGGGTTCAAGCAGTGCCGGGTCCGTTTGATCAGGCTAGATGAACTTCTCTAAATGCCGCAATACGGACACTTCGCCAGGCTGACCCGTACATCCGTTCCGAGTGGGGGAACAGGGCTTCGTCACGGAGCCACCCGCCCGTTCGCGTTGAAGGCGGCGTGCGTCAGCGGCATGAGCTTCGCCCACTCCGCCTCCATCTTCTCGCCGACCATCTCGATCTCCCGCTGCGGGAAGGACGGGACCTTGGCCAGCTCGTGCTGGGTGCGCAGGCCGAGGAAGTGCATCAGGGAGCGGGCGTTGCAGGTGGCGTACATGGAGGAGTAGAGGCCGACGGGGAGGGCCGCGCGGGCGACCTCGCGGGCCACTCCCTCGGCGAGCAGCTTCTGATAGGCCGCGTACGCCTGCTCGTAGGACTCCTCGAGGGTGCCGCGGACCGTCTCGTGCTGGGCCGGGGTGCCCTCGACGAAGACGTACTTGCCCGGACGGCCCTCCTGGACGAGCTTGCGGGAGGTGCCGGGGACGTAGAAGACCGGCTGCAGCTCCCGGTAGCGGCCGGACTCCTCGTTGTACGACCACCCGACCCGGTGCCGCATGAACTCGCGGAAGACGAAGATCGGGGCGCTGATGAAGAAGGTCATCGAGTTGTGCTCGAACGGGCTGCCGTGCCGGTCGCGCATCAGGAAGTTGATGAGGCCCTTGGAGCGCTCGGGGTCCTTCTTCATCTCGTCCAGGGACTGCTCGCCGACGGTCGAGACACGGGCGGCGAAGAGGACGTCGGCGTCCGAAGCGCTGGACTTCACCAGTTCGACGGTGACGTCACTACGGAACGTGAGCGACTCGGTGGTCACGGGGGTTGGGGTCCTTCCCATCACTTCTGCGGTTCGCGCCCACCTTACGGGGCACCCGCCGAGGCCGGAGCGGCACCTCACGTCGGAAGTCGCACCAGCGATCTTTTCGGACATGGGCACCTTTTGTGTCGCTCGATCGTCTGTATCGGTGAGGACCGCAGGTTCGATGCAAAACCCCGAAAGGAGAGGAAACCGCGATGTTCCGTCGGCGTGAGCCCGTACCCTTCGCCTTCCTGGCCGAGGCGGACAGGTTCCGCAGCAATGTCACTCCCCCGCCCCGTCGGCGGGGGTCCCTCGGGGAGGTGGCCGGGCGCTGGCTGCTGGGCCTCACCCTCGTCGCCGGCCTGGTCGGCGCCCTGATCCTCGCCATGCCGGCGCTCTCCACGCCGTCCAGTGCGCCGGTGCAGCAGTCCCAGGCGTCCCAGGGGCACTGACCCTTCCGGACGCTCAAGGCTGGTGAGCGGGAACCGGGCCGGATAGCCTCACCGGGCACAGCCCACGCGAGGACCGAGTGAGGACCAGCCGTGCCCCTGCCCTTTCTGACGGCCGACCGTACCTTCGAGGCGGCATCCGAGAGCGCGCTGCCGTACGACGACCGGGAGCGCTGGCGGCGCCCCTACCGGCCCGGGCCCTGGCGTGTGGGCGCGGCCGCTCTGTGGCTGCTGCTCGCCTCGTTCGTGCTGTTCGCCGCGGTCCTGATCGCTCTGACCGGCTCGGTGTCCTCCTCCGGGTTCTCCGCTGCCGGGGTGGTGCTCTGCGTGGGTCTGGCCGTCATCGCCGGTGCGCTGCGGCTGCTGCGCATGGGGGTGTGGGTGAGCGAGCGCGGGCTGCGCCAGGTCGGCCTCCTGGGGACACGGACGGTGCCGTGGGCTCGGGTGGTCTCCGTGCGGACGGTGCAGCAGCCGGTGCGCTGGCTGGGGCTGCCGCGCACGGTGCAGGGGCAGGCGCTGGTCCTCGTGCGCAGGGATCGGCGCGCCGAGGACACGGCTCCCCTGCTGACCACGCACGGCCTGGACTTCCTGGGCCGTCCGGCGGGTTTCGACCGGGCGGCGGACACGGTCGAGGCATGGGCCGCGGAGTACCGGCGCGGCTGACCCGGCGTCGAGACGCCGAAGGGGCCGGTCCAAACAAATATGTAGAAAACCCCCAAAAAAAAAAAAAAAAAAAAAAAACAAAAACAAAAACCCCACACAAACCCCCAACAAAAAAAAAAAAA